>NZ_JAMYQP010000046.1:0-36270 GCF_040320945.1 Mesorhizobium sp. M0587 | reverse complement strand
TGCGCCGGCCAAAGCCGCATAACCAACCGAACCGCCCTGTACGGACCCGTATGCAAGGTGGTGTGGGAGGGGAGGAACCGCGAGGTTCCCCCCTATCCCGATTTGAGCCGGCAACATCGGCTAGCCGGTCGTTCAAGCAGCATTGCATATGAGCCGCACTGTTGCCGCCTCCTGCGATTGTGACGTTTTGGCAACACTTTCTGGACAACCCCTGCGCTGGAAGCCGGGCCGAGGAAATTGCCCATTTCCCGCCATAAACCCGGCGCACCTCGATCCTGTCTCAGGACACGCGCCAAAAGGCTCGGCGATGGGGTAGGCCGCACCGCCCCATTTGCAGGGAAGATGCGGCAAGGAAGAGTATGAACGCCAGAGTCATCTCCAAGGCTAAGCTCCCTAGCCGCCATGTGACCGTCGGTCCGGCACGTGCGCCGCACCGTTCCTATCTCTATGCCATGGGCCTGTCGGCGGCCGAGATCGCGCAGCCGCTGGTCGGCGTCGCATCGTGCTGGAACGAGGCCGCGCCTTGCAACATCTCGCTGATGCGCCAGGCGCAGGTGGTCAAGAAGGGGGTCGCCGCCGCCAACGGCACGCCGCGCGAATTCTGCACCATCACCGTTACCGACGGCATCGCCATGGGCCACCAGGGAATGAAGTCGTCGCTGGTATCGCGCGAGGTCATCGCCGATTCGGTCGAACTCACCATGCGCGGCCATTGCTACGACGCGCTGGTCGGGCTCGCCGGCTGTGACAAGTCGCTGCCCGGCATGATGATGGCCATGGTGCGGCTCAACGTGCCGTCGATCTTCATCTATGGCGGTTCGATCCTGCCCGGCAGCTATCGCGGCCGCCAGATCACCGTGCAGGATGTGTTCGAGGCGGTCGGCCAGCACTCGGTCGGCACGATCGGCGATACCGAACTGCTTGAAATCGAGCAGGCCGCCTGTCCGTCCGCCGGCTCCTGCGGCGCCCAGTTCACCGCCAACACGATGGCCACGGTGGCCGAGGCGATCGGCCTGGCGCTGCCCTATTCCTGCGGCGCGCCGGCGCCTTACGAGATGCGCGACCGATTCAATTTCGCCTCCGGCGAAAAAATCATGGAGCTGATCGAGAGAAACATCCGCCCGCGAGACATCGTCACGCTGAAGGCGCTGGAGAATGCAGCGACCGTTGTCTCCGCCACCGGCGGCTCGACCAACGCAGCGCTGCATCTGCCGGCCATCGCGCATGAGGCCGGGATCAAGTTCGACCTGTTCGACGTGGCGAAGATCTTCGAGAAGACGCCTTACATCGCCGACCTCAAGCCGGGCGGCAAATATGTCGCGAAGGACATGTTCGAGGCCGGCGGCATTCCGCTCCTGATGAAGACGCTGCTCGACCACGGCTATCTGCATGGCGACTGCCTGACCGTGACTGGCCGCACTTTGGCCGAAAACATGGAGCACGTTGCCTGGAATGAAGATCAGGATGTGGTCCGCCCGGCCAACAGACCTATTACCCAAACCGGCGGTGTCGTGGGGTTGAAGGGAAACCTCGCCCCCGAAGGCGCGATCGTGAAAGTCGCGGGCATGACGGAGTTGAAATTCTCCGGTCCGGCGCGCTGCTTCGATTCGGAAGAGGAATGTTTCGAGGCGGTGACGCAGCGCAACTACCGGGAAGGCGAGGTTCTCGTCATTCGCTACGAAGGACCGCGCGGCGGCCCGGGCATGCGCGAGATGCTGTCGACGACGGCGGCCCTTTACGGCCAGGGCATGGGCGGCAAGGTGGCGCTGATCACCGATGGCCGTTTCTCGGGCGCGACGCGCGGCTTCTGCATCGGCCATGTCGGGCCGGAAGCGGCGGTCGGCGGCCCGATCGGGCTGCTCCGGAACGGCGACGTGATTTCGATCGATGCGGTGAACGGAACGATCGACGTGGCGTTATCCGAGGCCGAACTGGCGGCGAGGGCAAAGACATGGAAGGCGCGCACGACCGACTATCAGTCGGGCGCGATATGGAAATACGCACAGACGGTCGGGTCTGCCCGCGACGGCGCGGTCACCCATCCGGGCGGTGCGAAAGAAACACACTGCTATGCGGACATCTGAGTTGTTGAAGTCGTCTGTCCTTTCGGCACTGGTCGTGCTCGCCACTTTTGGCGCGACCTTTGGCGCCGTGGGCCAGGCCATGGCCTTCGACGACAAGGTGTTCGACGACAAGACCGGCGTGAAGCCGCAGTCGAGCCCATGGGCGGTGTTCCAGTTCGGCTTCTCCGCCTACAAGAACGGACACAAGGAACAGGCCGCCGAGGCCTACAAATACGCCGCTGAAAACGGCCAGATCGGCGCCACCTGGAAGCTTGCCCGCATGTATGCCGAGGGCGACGGCGTGGCGCGCGACGATTACGAGGCGTTCAAGTTCTTCTCGGAGATCGTCGACCAGGATGTCGAGCCCGGCTCGCCCGAGGAAAGCTACGTTTCCGACGCGCTGGTGGCGCTTGGCGATTATCTGCGCAAGGGCATTCCAGGCAGCCCGGTCGCCGAAAACGAGGTGGCGGCCCAGGAATATTACATGCGCGCCGCCGCCAACTACCGCAATCCCAACGCCCAGTTCGAGATGGGGCAGATGTTCCTGAAGGGTGAGGGCGGCGTCAAGGCCAGCGTCAAGCAGGCCGGGCGCTGGTTCCAACTCGCCGCCGAGAAAGGCCATGCCGGCGCGCAGGCGACGCTCGGCCATCTGCTGTTCCAGAGCGGCAAGATCGTTCGCGGCCTGGCGATGATGACGGCAGCGCTCGAACGCGCATCGCCTTCCGATCAGCCCTGGATCCGCGGCATGCAGGAAGAGGCCTTCGCCGCCGCCGGCGAAGCCGACCGCCGCACCGCCATCTCGCTGGCCGACGACATTCTCACCAAGGGCGGCACCGCGGACCAGTAGCGCCGCCGGTCGAACTGCCGATCTCCCCCCTCGTGGGGGAGATGTCCGGCAGGACAGAGACCTGCTCCGCAGTGTTTTGGGTTCTTGTAAATTGGAAGCGTAGCGCCGCCCCTCATCCGGCTGCCGCCACCTTCTCCCCGTATAGTGACGGGGAGAAGACGCAGTCCGCGACTTTGGCACTCATTCTGCAACGCTGGTAGTTGGCGAAATCGTCGGACACAGCTCACTTCTCCCCGTCACTATACGGGGAGAAGTGCCCGGCAGGGCGATGAGGGGCAGCCAAAGCGTCAGGAAAGTATCGGCCCAGCACCTACCCCAAAATCAGTTCTCGGTCGGCTCGGTCGGCACCATGCTTGGCGCTGGTGTCGAGATCGGCGTCATGTGCGGATGCGGCGCCAGCGTGTTTTCCGGACAGCTATTCCCGACCTTTGTCCATGAGGTGTTGTTGAGCACCATGTCGCAGCGGGCGAGGTGGCTCTGGTCGGCAATCGTCAGGCAGGCGACCTGGCCGATCTGGAACGATTTTCCGTTGGCGAGACATTCCGGGGCGGCAAAGGCCGGTGCGATCGCGGCGATGGCGAATGCCACGCCGATCGGACAAAGAACAATTCGGATGGTCATGGGAACCCCGGCCGCCATGATGATCTCCCATCATGCGCCGGAATGTGGCGATATGAGGTTCAGCGCGTTCGGCGTCCGGCGTCGGGACGGAGGCTCTCCGTCAGGCCGGCTGGAGCGCGAGATCGATCGCCACCGGCACGTGGTCGGATGGCTTTTCCCAGGCGCGCACATGCTTTTCGATCGAAGCCGACGAGAATCGGTTGGCGGCCTCCGGCGACAGCAGCAGATGATCGATGCGGATGCCGTTGTTCTTCTGCCAGGCGCCGGCCTGGTAGTCCCAGAACGTGTAGGTGTCCGGCGCGTCGGTGACGGCGCGCACGGCCTCGGTGAAACCGAGATTGAGCAGCCGGCGGAAGGCCTGCCGCGTCTGTGGCTGGAACAGCGCGTCGCCCAGCCAGTTCTCCGGAAACCGCGCGTCGACCGGTTCGGGAATGACGTTGTAGTCCCCGGCCAGCACCAGCGCCTCTTCGAGGCTGAGCCGCTCCTGCGCCCACCGCTCCAGCCGCGCCATCCAGTTCAGCTTGAAGGAGAACTTCTTCTCGTCGTCGACCGGATTGCCGTTCGGCAGGTAGAGCGAGGCGACGCGGAGCGCGCCCTTGTCGGTCGAGAACACGCCTTCCATGAACCGCGCTTGCTCGTCGGCGTCGTCGCCGGGCAGGCCTCTGATAACCTCGTCGAAGCGCAGTTTCGACAGGATGGCGACGCCGTTGAAGCCTTTCTGGCCATAGGTTTCGACATTGTAGCCAAGCGCCTCGATCTCGGCGCGCGGGAACTGGTCGTCGACCGTCTTGATCTCCTGCAGACAGGCGATGTCGGGCGCGCTCTCGGTCAGCCAGTGGGTAAGATTGCCGATGCGGGCGCGCACGCCGTTGATGTTCCAGGTGACGATTTTCATGACGGTCTCGATGCTGTTCAGTGGGGTTCTTGTGGCGGATGGCGTTCGACGAGTCCGATCGTATTGCCTGCCGGATCCTTTATAAAGGCCATCCATTCGCTTTCCCCCGCCGGACCGAACAGGCCCTCGGCATCGCGATGGACCAGCGTCGGCGGCGCGGTGAAGGGGACGCCGGCGGCGGTCGCCGAGGCATGGAAGTCGTCGAGGCCTGTTATGTCGAGATAGACCGTTCCCGCCGGTATGCCGTCGGTGAACAGCAGCCTGACATCACCGGCCATGATGAAGGCGATGCCGGGCGGGTCGAAGCGCGCATGCACATTCATGCCGAGCACGTCGCGCCAGAAGGCCAGCGTTGCGTCGAGGTCGCGCCCGGCCGACAGCGCGATCTGACGGACCGCGCCGATTGCAGGCATTTCTAGATGGAGAAGCTCGTGCCGCAGCCGCAGGAGGCGACGGCATTCGGATTGCGGATCTGGAAGGACTGGCCCATCAAATCGTCGACGAAGTCGATCACCGAGCCGCCCATATAGACCAGCGACAAATCGTCGATCAGCACCGTGGCGCCATCCTTCTCGATGGCGACATCGTCGTCATTGCGGGTGTCGACGAGATCGAACTTGTAGGAAAAGCCGGAGCAGCCGCCGCCTTCGACCGAAACGCGCAGCGCGGTCTTGCCGGCCTCGCCCGAAATGATCTTGGCGATCCGCCTTGCGGCGGCTTCGGTCATGTCGACTTTCATGGCAGTCTTGGCATCAGCGCCCATGGGCGTCACCTTGCTTTCGGTTTCACATGATAGGTATGAAGCGCGAGGGGCCAAGTCAACCAGATCACGTTAAGCTGCGGCATCGATCATGACCAACGAGTTGGGCGACATCGGATTTGGCTACCGGCCGCGCGCGGCCTATGCCACCGATCCTGCGTGCTCGCGCGGCCGGCTGTTCGATGAAGTGGAAAGCCCGACCCGCACGCCGTTCCAGCGCGACCGCGACCGCATCATCCATTCGACGGCCTTCCGGCGGCTGAAGCACAAGACTCAGGTCTTCATCGCCCATGAAGGCGATCACTATCGGACCCGGCTGACGCATTCGATCGAGGTGGCGCAGATCGCGCGCGCCCTGGCCAGGGCGCTGCGCGGCGACGAGGATCTGGCCGAGGCGGTAGCGCTGGTGCATGATTTCGGCCACACGCCCTTCGGCCACACCGGCGAGGACGCGCTCAACGAGAAAATGAAGGCCTGGGGCGGCTTCGACCACAACGCACAATCGCTGCGCATCGTAACGAGGCTGGAGGCCCGCTATGCCGAATTCGACGGGCTCAATCTGACCTGGGAAACGCTGGAAGGCCTAGTCAAGCACAATGGGCCACTGACGGACGCCAAAGGCAAGGGCCTGAAAGGGCCGGTGCCGCAGGCGATCCGCGACTACTCGCAGCTGCACGACCTTGAACTGGACCGGTTTGCCGGCATCGAGGCGCAATGCGCGGCGATCGCCGACGATATCGCCTACAACACCCACGACATCGACGACGGCCTGAGGGCAGGGCTGCTGACGCTGGACATGCTGGAGGCGGTTTCGCTGCCCGGAAAGATCCTGGACGGCGTGCGGGCGCGCTATCCCAGGCTCGA
This sequence comes from Mesorhizobium sp. M0587, assembly GCF_040320945.1. Classification (NCBI taxonomy): domain Bacteria; kingdom Pseudomonadati; phylum Pseudomonadota; class Alphaproteobacteria; order Hyphomicrobiales; family Phyllobacteriaceae; genus Mesorhizobium; species Mesorhizobium sp. M0587. The sequence continues at coordinate 30,220 of NZ_JAMYQP010000046.1, read as the reverse complement.
CGACGTGCGCACCGGCCACGAACTGATGCGCCGGCAGATCACCGCCATGGTCGAGGACGTCATCGTCCGCGCGACCGCCAATCTGGCGCGCGTCAAGCCGCGGAGCGCCGATGCGGTGAGGGCGGCGGGCGAGACGATGGTCACTTTCTCCGCCGAAATGGCCGTGGCCGAGAAGGAACTGAAGGCTTTCCTCTACAAGCATCTCTACCGGCACGAAGAGGTGATGCGGGTGCGCGCCGATGCCGAGCAGATCGTCAGGGACCTGTTCGACGTCTATTTCGCCGATCCGCGCGCTATGCCGGATGGCTGGCGCGAGGGGCTGGATCGGGCCGACGATCGCATCAAGGCGCGCAGCGTTGCCGATTTCCTGGCCGGCATGACCGACACCTACGCGCTCAAGGAACACCGGCGTTTGTTTGACCGCACCCCGGATTTGAGCTAGGGCGGGCTCGATTTTGCCGGCCAGCGAGCCGGATTCGATGCAAGCCGCCAGAGCAACACCCATGAACATCTTCGCCGATTTCACCGCGCGAGTCATAAAGGCCGTCGAAGCGCTTGACCTGAAAGACGGAAATGGCGGTTCGCCCGACCTGTCGCGCATCGCCGTCGAGCCGCCGCGCGACGCCAGCCATGGCGACCTGGCGACGAATGCGGCGATGGTGCTGGCCAAGCCGACCGGCCACAACCCGCGCGCGCTCGCCGAGAGACTGGCGCTGGCCCTGCGCGACGACAGGGATGTCGCCGCCGCTGACGTCGCCGGCCCGGGCTTCGTCAATCTCAGGCTGAAGGACGGCTTCTGGCAGGCGCATTTGACCGCGCTTCTCGGTGAAGGCCGCAATTACGGCCGCTCGACGATCGGGGCTGGCCGGAAAACCAATGTCGAATATGTCTCGGCCAACCCGACGGGGCCGATGCATGTTGGCCACTGCCGTGGCGCGGTGGTCGGCGATGCGCTTGCCAATCTGATGGCCTTCGCCGGCTACGACGTGACCAAGGAATATGTCATCAACGATGCCGGTTCGCAGATCGACGTGCTCGGCCGCTCGGTCGTGCTGCGTTACCGCCAGGCGCTTGGCGAGGATATCGGCGAGATTCCGGCCGGGCTTTATCCCGGCGACTATCTGGTTCCGGTCGGCCAGGCGCTGGCCAAGGAGTTTGGCCATTCGCTGCTCCAGATGCCGGAGGACGAGGCGCTGGCCATCGTCAAGGACCGCACCATCGATGCGATGATGGCGATGATCCGCGAGGACCTGGCGCTGCTCAATGTGCATCACGACGTGTTCTTCTCCGAACGCACGCTGCATGCCGACAACGCAAGGAAGATCCGTTCCGCGATCAGCGACCTGACGCTGAAGGGCCATATCTACAAGGGCAAGCTGCCGCCGCCCAAGGGAGAGAAGCCGGATGACTGGGAAGACCGCGAACAGACGCTGTTCCGCTCGACCGCGGTCGGCGACGACATGGACCGGGCGCTGGTCAAGTCGGATGGCTCGTTCACCTATTTCGCCGCAGACGTCGCCTACCTCAAGGACAAGGTCGATCGCGGCTTCGTCGACCTGATCTATGTGCTCGGCGCCGACCATGGCGGCTATGTCAAGCGGCTGGAAGCGCTGGCGCGGGCCATTGCCGGCAACGAGGTGAAGCTCACCGTCCTGCTGTGCAACCTGGTCAAGCTGTTTCGCGAAGGCGAGCCGGTGCGCATGTCGAAACGATCAGGCGATTTCGTGACGCTGCGCGAGGTGGTGGAAGAGGTCGGGCGCGACCCGGTCCGCTTCATGATGCTCTACCGCAAGAGCGACGCGCCGCTCGATTTCGACTTTGCCAAGGTGACCGAACAGTCCAAGGACAATCCGGTATTCTATGTGCAGTATGCCTCGGCGCGCTGCCATTCGGTGTTCCGGCAGGCAAGCGAGCAGTTGGGCGAGGCGAATTTCGACCGTAACAGCCTGGCGGCGGCGGTGTCATTGCTGACCGACGAAGGCGAGATCGGCCTGATCCGCAAGCTCGCCGAATATCCGCGCCTGATCGAGTCGGCAGCCCTTGCGCTCGAGCCGCACAGGCTGGCATTCTACCTCTACGACTTGGCTTCCAGTTTCCACGGACACTGGAACCGCGGCACGGATAATCCGGACTTACGTTTTGTTAAGGTTAACGACCGAGAATTGACGCATGCCAGACTAGGGCTGGTGCAGGCTGTTTCGGACGTTCTGACGTCCGGCCTGACGTTGATCGGAGCCGCCGCGCCCACCGAAATGCGTTAGGTTTGACTAAAAAACCTGTCACCTTTTGCCCACATTGCGCTGGTAAGGGCCAACCCTGCGCGACGTCCATGGCGTCCGACTGAGTGCGAGTTCGGGAACAATAATGGCAGACAGAACCCAGCTGAGAGCAGCCGATAACAACGACATCGCCGACGACGATCCGTTCGCGGAACTGACCAGGATCATGGGATTCGACCCGCGCCAGCCGGTCAGGCCGCAGGCGCCCGCCCAGCCCAAGGCCATCGCTGACGTTCGGTCGGCGGAAGAAGGCGATTTCGACATCGACCTCGAAAAGGAACTGATGGGCGATTTCGACGCTCGCTACGGCGACGCCGCTTCGGTTGCCGAGGAGCCGGCGTCCGAAACGGTTGCCGCCAGCGCGGCGGATGACGATCTGGCGCTGTCGCTCGACGACGATTTCGATCTGGACATGGCTGATGTCGACACGGCCGAAGCCGACATGGCCGAAGCCGGTGATCACGCGATCGCCGCCAGCCATTTGCATTCAGATGCCGCGGAAGTCGCGCCATCCGTCGAACCCGCCTTCGACGTCGATTTCGACAATGCCGCCGCCAGTTCGCTCGAAGACGTTTCGCCGTTCGAGGACGATCAACCGATGGAGGACGAGCTGGCCGCGTCGCTCGATCAGGGATTCCAGATCGAGGAAGAAGCGAGCGAAGCCCAGCACGCCGTTGCCGAGGCGCCGGTTGCCATCGAGCCTGCCTCCGATCATGAGTTCGACGATGCGATCTCGCTCGAAGACGAGCTGACGCTCGACGGCCATTCGGCGGAGCAGCATCCCGTGGCCGCAACCGCGGTCGAATATAACGAGGTCGAGCAGGCCTCCGCCGCGGATGACGCCCAGCCGATTGCCGAAGAGGATTTTGGCGGTCGCTCAGACGACGCCATGGCCGATGTCGACATGGATCTCGATATTCAGGCGGATTTCGACGGTCAGGCGGAAGAGCCGCAGGCCTTCGACTGGCCGGAAGCGCACGAAGTGCTCGCCGACACCGCGCGGGAAGAGACGTCCAGCCCGGAAGCCGTGTCGGATGATGCGTTCGATCTGAATTTCGACGACCAGTTTGTGCAGACGGCCGAAGAGCCGGTCACCGAGATCGCCGCCGCTCCCGCCCAGCCGGTGGCCCTCGCGGCCGAACCGGTGCAGGCCCCCGTGGAGGATGAACGGAGCCTGGAAGACGAGTTGAGCGCGCTGCTTGGCGCCATGACCGCGCGCCCTGCGCCCGTGGCCAGGGAGCCCGTCACGGTCCAACCGGCCGTCGCTCAGCCGGCCGAAGCTCAGCCGGCTGCCGCTGCTGCAACGGCAGAGATCGCGGAAGAGCCGGCCGTTCCGGCCGCGGACCTCGAATGGGATCTCGATGAACCAGCCGAGGAGCCGCATCACGCCGATGCGACCCAGGCGGCCGATGCCGATTTCGACAATCCGCAGGCCTATGAACTTCAGGACCAGGACGATGAACGTCGGGGCCAGGATGCTGGCGCGCACGCCGCCGGACAGGACGATGTCGATTTCGACGATGATGCGTTCGACGCGGCATTGGCCAAGAGCCTCGATCCGCGTGATGACGAGGCTTCCCGGCAGGATCAGGATGATTCCCTCGATTGGCTGGCGGAACGCTCCACGCCCGCGGAGCCGGCCCGTTCGTGGAGCCGCGTGACGCCGGTTCCGCAGCAGCCGGCATTCGCCGCGCAGCCGAGCCTTGCCAGGAGCGCGGCGCCGGAAGTGGCTGCCGTGCCGTCCTACCGTTCGGCCGAACCGGCCGCGCCTGCTTATGAAGCCCCCGCATTCGTACCGCAGGCGCAACAGCCGGCGCGCTACGAAGACATGCCCGATGTCGAGACTGTCGACGTGCCGGAGCGCGTCGTAGCGCTGGCGGACGATCTCGACATTCCCGAACTGCATTTCGAGGAAGACGAGCCTGCCGCGCCCGGTTATGACGACCTCGACGCCGAGTTCGCCAGCCTTCTCACCGAGATGAATTCCGTGGAGGTCGCTCCCGCGCCGGCGAGCAGCGCCGCCTATGCCGATGAATCCTACAATACCGGATTCAAGCCAAGCCATGATGGATTCAATCCGGGATATGAGCCGGCCAATCCGGGCTACGCGGCGCTCAATCCGGGCTATGAGGGGCTCAATCCGGGATATGAGGGGCTCAATCCGGGTTATGAGGAGCCCAAGCCAACCTATCAGCCGGAAGCACGGAGCTACGCGGCACGGCCGGCGGCAATGTCGGCCCGCGCGGCCGCGCCCACGGGTTATGCCGATGCCGCAGGCTTCGACCTCGATAGCCTGCCCGGCAGCCAGCCGGAGGCGGACGATTTCACCGTCGACGAACTCGACTACGATCCCGAACTGAACGAGGCTATGACCGTTCCGGGTCTCGGCGAGCGCGCGGCCGCGAGACCTTCGCGGGGGCGTGGCCTGTTCATTGCCGCGATTGTCGCTGCCGTGGCGGTCGCGGGCGGGATCGGTGCCTTCGCGCTGTCCTTCGGCGGCAAGGGCGGCAGCGAAGCGCCGGTGATCGTCAAGGCCGACAATGCGCCGATCAAGATCAAGCCGGAAAATCCGGGCGGCGCCGTGGTGCCGAACCAGGACAACAAGGTCTATGACGCGGTGGTCAAGGGCGCGAAGCCCGCCGAAGCGGTCCAGCAAAAGCTCGTCACCAATGTCGAAGAGCCCGTGGACGTCGCGGCGAAGGATCCGGCTCGCGTCGTCGATCTTGCGCCTGAACAGGGCACGGCCATCGGCGGAGCGGATGACGGCAACGCCGCGCAGGCCGCCAGCGCCGCGCCAGCCGACAATGCGGCGCCCGCGCCCAAATCCGAGGATCGCATCGCGCAGGTGCTGCAGGATGCCGACAAGGGCACCGATGCCGATGGCGTCGCGGTTGCACCACGCAAGGTGAGGACCATGGTGGTCAAGTCGGACGGTTCGCTGGTGCCGCGCGAGGATCCGGCACCTGCCGCGCAGCAGGTTGCCGCCACGGAGCCGGTCGATCCGGCGCCGCAGCATGTCGCGCCTGCCGCGCAGGCCGACGGGGCACAGGCCAATGCCGACCAGACCGGCACGGTGGCGCCCGCCGCCGCGCAGGCGGATGACGAGCCGGCGCTCAAGCCCGTGGCCGCCGCCAAGCCCGCGAAGGAAGCCAAGGCTCAATCGTCCAACACGCCGGCCAGGGTTCCGCTCGCGCCGCAGCGCCCGTCCGACCAGCCGGTCGACGTCGTCGGCGAGGTCAAGCCCGACCAGGTCGCGTCCATCGATCCGGCAACGCCAGCCGCCGGCGGTGGTTCGTGGTCGATGCAGATCGCTTCGCAGCCGACGGTGGAAAGCGCCCAGTCGACCTATCAGGATCTGCAGCGCCGCTATGGCAGCGTGCTTTCGGGTCGCACCGCCAACATCGTCAAGGCAGAGATCTCCGGCAAGGGCACGTTCTACCGGGTCCGCGTTCCGGCCCAGTCGCGCAACGATGCCATCAACCTGTGCACCAGCTACAAGGCCGCCGGCGGCAACTGCTTCGTTTCGCGCTAGCAACTCATCCAATCGATCAGCCGGCGCGGTCCTGGACCACGCCGGCTTTTTTCATGGGGAAGCGGATTCCGCGTTCGACCTCATGTGATCGGGGCGATTCCCTTTGATCGCGGGAAGCCTTAGACTCCTGGCATGACCGAATCAAAATCCATGATCCTCGGCTGTGCCGGGAAATCGCTCACCCGCGAAGAAATCAGTTTCTATCGCAATGAATGTCCCTGGGCCTTCATCCTGTTCGCCCGCAACATCGGCGAGACCGAACAGATCCGCGATCTTGTCGCCGAAATGCGCGACTGTATCGGCCGACCGGACGCGCTGGTGTTCATCGACCAGGAAGGCGGCCGGGTGCAACGCCTGCGTCCGCCACTGGCGCCGAACTATCCGGCCGGCGGCGCTCTCGGCGCGCTGTGGCGCGACGATCACGACGCCGGAGCCCGCGCCGCCTGGCTTATGGCGCGGCTGCACGCCTTCGACCTGCTGCGCTACGGCATCACGGCGGATTGCCTGCCGGTGCTCGACGTGCCGATCGAAGGCGCCAGCGACGTCATCGGCGCGCGCGCCTACGGCAAGGACCCGCGTCCGGTCATCGAACTAGGGCGCGCCGCTGCCGAGGGGCTGATAGCGGGCGGGGTGCTGCCCGTCATGAAGCACATTCCGGGCCATGGCAGGGCTTTTGCCGACACGCATTTCGAGTTGCCGACGGTCGACGCTTCGCTCGGCGATCTGCAGCGTCACGACTTTGCCCCGTTCCGGGAGCTCAACCATCTGCCGATGGCGATGACGGCGCATGTCGTCTACAGCGCGATCGACCCGAAGAACCCGGCGACGACTTCCGGCAAGGTCATCGACGAGATCATCCGCCGCGACATCGGCTTCGATGGGCTGCTGATGAGCGACGACACCTCGATGAAGGCACTTTCTGGGGATTTCCCGACAAAGGCGGCCTCGATCCTTGCGGCGGGCTGCGATCTGGTCCTTCACTGCAACGGCGTTTTCGAGGAGATGGCCGGTATCGCGTCGCGCACCACGGGGCTTGAAGGCAAGTCGCTGGAGCGGGCAAAACGGGCGATGACCTATATTAGCAAAAGCGACGCGGCCGAAGAGACCGAGATACGCGCCGAATTCGCCACCTATTTCGACGCGGTGGCCTGACCAAGGGGAAGAAAGCAACGTGGCGGAAGCATTGGACCAGAAGGTCGCGAAGGCCGCGCCGATGGACCGCCTGTGGGCCGAAAACGACGATTCACGGCTGACTGGCGATCCGTCGCTGGTCGTCGATGTCGACGGCTTCGAAGGTCCGCTCGACCTTCTGCTGCATCTTGCCCGCAACCAGAAGGTCGACCTGGCGCGCATTTCCATTCTGGCGTTGGCCGAGCAGTATCTGGCTTTCGTCGAGACGGCGAGAACGCTGCGCCTCGAGCTCGCGGCCGACTATCTGGTGATGGCGGCGTGGCTGGCCTTCCTCAAATCGAAGCTGCTGATCCCCAAGCAGCCAGGCGAGGAGGGCGAAAGCGGCGAGGAACTGGCGGCGGTGCTGCAATTCCGGCTGAAGCGGCTGGAAGCGATGCGCGATGCGGCGGCGCGTCTCGTCAATCGCAACCGGCTCGGCCGCGACGTGTTCGCGCGCGGCATGCCGGAAATGGTCATCATCGAGAAGCGCAACGCCTATTCGGCGTCGCTCTACGATCTCCTGACCGCCTATGCCCAGCAGCGGCAGAAGCAGGCGATCACCAATGTGACGATCGCCAGGCGCGGTGTCTGGTCGCTCAAGGACGCGCGCGACATCCTGACCCGGCTGGTTGGGTCGCTGCGCGACTGGACGGCCCTGGAGAGCTTTCTGATCGGGTACATGACCAGCCCGGAAGAGCGTCGCACGGCGATCGCCAGTTCGTTCGCGGCGACACTGGAACTGGTGCGCGAAGGCAAGATGGACGTGCGGCAGGACGAAGTGTTCGCACCGATCTACCTGCGCGGCCGCGCACAGGCAATCAAGGCAGTCGAGGTGGCATCATGAGCGAACGCGCCAACGCTTCGGTTATCCCGTTCAAGGTGGACGACGAGCCGGAGGAGGGCGGGCTTGACCAGACTCCCGCCCAGAACCCGGCCGAGCGGCTGCATATGGCGGAAGCCGTGCGCATGGCCGAGGCGATCGTGTTCGCCAGCACTGAGCCAGTCAGCGAAAAGCAGCTCGCCGCGCGCCTGCCCGACGGCATCAATGTCGGCCTCGCCATGGCCGAGCTGCAGCAGATCTATGCGCGGCGCGGCGTTAATCTGGTGCATGTCGGCGATGCCTGGGCGTTCCGCACAGCCGGCGACCTTGCCTTCGTGATGAGCCGCGACACGGTGCAGCAACGCAAGCTGTCGCGGGCGGCGCTCGAAGTGCTGGCGATCATCGCCTATCACCAGCCGGTGACGCGCGCCGAGATCGAGGACATCCGCGGCGTCGAGACCTCGAAAGGCACGCTCGACACGCTCTTGGAGACGGAGTGGGTACGCATGCGCGGCCGCCGCAAAACGCCGGGACGCCCTGTTACCTATGGCACCACTGAAACCTTCCTTGATCATTTCGCGCTGGAGGAAATCCGCGATCTTCCCGGCATGGAGGAGCTCAAGGGGGCCGGCCTGCTTTCTGGCCGCATGCCGTCGAATTTTTCCATCCCGCAGCCGCCGGCCGACCCCGACGCGCTGACCGAGGACGAGGATCCGCTGACCGATATCGACCTCGAGGAACTCGGCCTGCTGACGCCGCGCGTTACGGATGATTGACCGCCGGCTTCCGTCAAAGGACGCCGGCTGACCGTGGATGCGCCGATTGGTAGCGGGCCGACGCGTCGAAAAAGCGTGACATCGCGCAGCCTTTCATAAACTCTGTCGCAGTTGTGTTTGAATCCCACCGCGAAAGCGCATAGATCATCGCCAGGGAAAACGTTCGAGAGAGATTTGTTATGGGTTCATTTTCGATTTGGCACTGGATGATCGTGCTGGTGATCGTGCTTCTGGTGTTCGGCCGCGGCAAGATCCCCGAGCTGATGGGCGACATGGCCAAGGGCATCAAGAGCTTCAAGAAGGGCATGGCCGACGACGACACCGCCGACGACAAGCGCACCGTCGAGCACCGTGCCGACGAGACCGTTTCGGCCGCGAAGGAAAAGGCCAGCAAGAGCTGAGCCGTAAGGTTCTAGTCGGAACAGATTGCCATGTTTGAAGTCGGCTGGACCGAAATGCTGGTGATCGCGATCGTCATGATCGTGGTCGTCGGGCCGAAGGATCTGCCCAATATGCTGCGCACGTTCGGCCGCACGGCGGCGAAGCTGCGCACCATGGCGGCCGATTTCCAGAAACAGTTCAACGAGGCGCTGAAGGAAGCCGAGCTCGACGACGTCAAGAAGTCGGTCGACGAACTCAGGGGCCTCAGCCCGGTTGCCGAGATCAGGAAGCAGCTGAATCCGTTCGAGCAGGCGGCGACCGACGTGCGCGCCGGCGTCGACGCGGTGATGAAGCCGAAGCCGGCTGTCGATACGGCAGCGCCCGCTGCCTCGACCCCGCAAGCGGCCGAACCGTTGAAAAACGGCGCGGCGACAGCGGCTGACCTCAGCGGACCCGAGGCCGGACCGGCTGCCCCGGCAACGTTTCCGGCCATGACCGATGAATCGGTGGTGGCGTCGTCAGTTTCTGCCGAGCCGGCAGCGGCGACGTCTTCGGCGAAGAAAGCCAAAAACGCACCGGTGGCAAAAGCACCGGCCAAGGCTTCGGCCAATGGCGCGAAAATTTCCGCGCCGCCGAAAGCCGCGAAGGCCGCGCCTGTGTCCAAATCACCTGCGCCCAAGACGGAGGCGATAGCGGCGGCAAAGCCTGAGAAGACCGCTTCGGCCAAGACGGTCGCTACAAAGACAGCGGCGAAAGCAGAGCCCAAGCCTGCCGTGGCGAAGAGACCGGCCTCGGCGAAGAAGCCGGCGGGAGCTGCAAAGTGAGCGTTTCGGACAAGGAAAAAGACGAGATCGAAAAGTCGTCGGCGCCGCTGATGGAGCACCTCATCGAGTTGCGCCGGCGGCTGATCTGGTCGCTCGGCGGCTTCTTCGTCGCTTTCCTGGTCTGTTTCTTCTTCGCCAAGAAGCTGTTCAACCTTTTGGTGGTGCCATTCAGGTGGGCAACGCAGTGGGCTGGGCTCGATCCGCACAAGGTCGAGCTGATCTACACCGCGCCGCAGGAATTCTTCTTCACCCAGGTCAAGCTCGCCATGTTCGGCGGCATGGTCATCGCCTTTCCGCTGATCGCCACGCAGATCTACAAATTCATCGCGCCCGGCCTCTACAAGAACGAGCGAAACGCCTTCCTGCCGTTCCTGATCGCGTCGCCTATCCTGTTCCTGATGGGCGCTTCGCTGGTCTACTTCTTCTTCACGCCGATGGTGATGTGGTTCTTCCTCGCCATGCAGCAGTCGGGCACCGACGAGCAGGTGCAGATTTCGCTGCTGCCGAAAGTGTCGGAATATCTCAGCCTGATCATGACGCTGATCTTCTCCTTCGGCCTGGTGTTCCAGCTGCCGGTGGTGACCAGCCTGATGACGCGCGTCGGCATGCTGTCGTCCAAGGCGCTGGCCGAGAAGCGCAAATGGGCGATTGTCATCGCCTTCGTCGTCGCCGCTGTGCTGACGCCGCCCGATCCGATGAGCCAGATCGGTCTCGCCATCCCGACCATCCTGCTCTACGAGGTCGCCATCTGGTCGGCGCGGCTGATCGAGCGCAGCCAGGAGCGCGAGCGCGTGGCGCGGGAGAAGCAGCAGGCCGAGGAAGAAGTGGCCGAAAAGCCGGCGGACGTATCGTCCACATAGGCGAGGACGCGGCTCCCGTCAGGGGTCGCCGGGTCCGGACCGGCACATGGCAAGAATAGGAATTTTTTCTTGACAGGTGAGTGCAGCTATGGTAGATATTTATCTATGGTGCAGATTCGCGCCAGCGACCCGCCGCCAAGGCGGGTTTTTTGTTTCGGGCCGTCGCACTATCCTTCACTGGTCGAAAGCGAGCTCGCGACCGTGCCGTGACCAAGCCCGATCTTGCATCGATCAGAGATGCGGTTTACCCCGTCTGGCCTGAAACGCATCGCGAAACCGGCGATGCGTTTCAGGCTTTATTCTTGAGCATATCGTAGCGCGCAAACCACCGCGCGCTTTTGGGCGGCACGCTACCGCAGGAGCTTTCAGACCATGCTTGACATCAAATGGATTCGCGACAACCCGAAGGCCCTTGTCGAGGCGCTGGCAAAGCGCTCCTGGTCGGCCGGTGAGGCGCAGTCCACCGTCGATGATCTAATCGCCAGGGACGAGGCGCGGCGCGAACATGTCACCGAGCTGCAGTCCAAGCAGGAACGCCGCAACGCCGCCTCCAAGGAGATCGGCAATGCCATGCGCTCGGGCGATGCCGCGCTTGCCGAAAAGCTCAAGGCCGAGGTCGGCGAGATAAAAACCTTCATCCAGGACGGCGAGGCGCGCGAACGTGAGCTCGACAAGGCGCTGAACGACGCGCTGGCGGTGCTGCCCAATGTGCCGTTCGACGACGTGCCGGTCGGCAAGGACGAACATGACAATGTGGTCAAGCACATTGTCGGCAAGGTGCCGGCGCGGCCGAACTGGGTGAAGGAGCATTTCGAGATCGGCGAAGCGCTCGGGATGATGGATTTCGAGCGGGCGGCAAAGCTGTCCGGCTCGCGCTTTACCGTGCTGAAGAGCGGGTTGGCCCGGATGGAACGCGCGATCGGCCAGTTCATGCTCGACCTGCACACCACCGAGCATGGCTACGAGGAGATCATTCCGCCGTTGATGGTCAAGGACGACGTCCTGTTCGGCACCGGGCAGTTGCCGAAATTCGAGGAGGATCTGTTTTTCATGGCGCACGGGGAGGGCAGGCTTGGCCTGATCCCCACCGCCGAGGTCCCGCTCACCAATCTGGTGCGCGAAGAAATCACCGCGCATGAAAAACTGCCGCTTCGCTACACCGCGCTGACGCCGTGCTTCCGTTCGGAAGCCGGTTCGGCGGGGCGCGACACGCGCGGCATGCTGCGCCAGCATCAGTTCTACAAGGTCGAGCTGGTGTCGATCACCGACCAGGAATCCTCGCTCGCCGAACACGAGCGGATGACGCAATGCGCCGAGGAAGTCTTGAAGCGGCTCGGCCTGCCGTTCCGCACCATGGTGCTGTGCACCGGCGACATGGGGTTTGGCGCGCGCAAGACCTATGACATCGAAGTCTGGCTGCCCGGCCAGAACGCCTATCGCGAAATCTCGTCCTGCTCGGTCTGCGGCGATTTCCAGGCCAGGCGCATGGACGCCCGCTACAAGGACAAGGACGGCAAGGGCAACCGTTTCGTCCATACGCTGAACGGCTCGGGCACCGCCGTCGGGCGCGCACTTATTGCCGTCATCGAAAACTACCAGAATGAGGATGGCAGCGTAACCATTCCTGAAGTGCTGCGGCCTTACATGGGCGGTCTGGAAAAGATCGAATCATCGAAGTGACAAGCTTGGCAGTGTCGCATTCCTTGGAGAACTGCCGTCAATCCGAACATGCGAAGGCGGCTTCATGCGCATTCTCCTGACCAATGACGACGGCATTCATGCCGAGGGCCTGGCCTCGCTCGAACGCGTCGCGCGCACGCTGTCCGACGATGTCTGGGTGGTGGCGCCGGAGCAGGATCAGTCCGGCTACGCGCACTCGCTGTCGATCTCGGAGCCGCTGCGCCTCAGGAAAATTGGCGAAAAACACTTTGCCGTGCGCGGCACGCCGACCGACTGCGTCATCATGGGCGTGAAGAGGATCCTGCCCGGCGCGCCCGACCTGATCCTGTCGGGCATCAATTCCGGCGCCAACATCGCCGACGACGTCACCTATTCGGGAACCGTCGCCGGCGCCATGGAAGGCGCGCTGCTCGGTATCAGGTCGATCGCGCTCAGCCAGGGCTACAGCACTGTCGGCGAGGACCGCGTCGTCCCTTACGAGACGACCGAGGCGCTGGCGCCGGCGCTGCTCAAGAAACTCGTCGCTGCGCCGCTGCCCGACGGCGTGCTGCTCAACGTCAATTTTCCCAACTGCCTTCCCGAAGAGGTCGCCGGCACCGTGGTCACTTCGCAAGGCAAGCTCGTGCACAGCCTGTGGGTCGACGAGCGCCGCGACGGACGCGGCCTGCCTTACTACTGGCTGCGCTTCGGCCGCGAGCCGGTCGAGGGCAAGCAAGGCACCGATCTCCACGCCTTGCGCAACCGGCTGGTGTCGGTGACGCCGTTGCAGCTCGACCTTACCGCGCATGAAATCCGTGACCAACTGAGCAAGGCGCTTGCATGAACCTGCCAATCGATGACCGCGAAGGTTTCGCCGCTTTTCTGCTGCGCCTGCGCGGCAGGGGAACGGTGCCGAAGCCGCTGATCGCGGCATTCGAGGCGACGCCACGGCGCGGCTTCCTGACCGCCCAGTTCCACCCCATCGCCTGGTCGGACCGGATGCTGCCGATCGAATGCGGCGAGGCGATCGAAGGCGCCGACATGCAGGCGGCGGTCATCGCGGCCCTTGCCATCGAGGCGGGAAACCGCGTGCTGGAGATCGGCACCGGGTCCGGCTATACGGCCGCGGTGATGTCGCGGCTGGCGGCGCGGGTCGTCACCATCGACCGTTATAAGACGCTCGTTGAACAGGCCAGGCAGCGGTTCGAGGCGCTCGGTATCGGCAATGCCATCGCGCGCCAGGCGGATGGCTCCAACGGCCTGCCGAATGACGGGCCGTTCGATCGCATCGTCGCCTGGGCCGCGTTCGACAACCTGCCGCGCTTCCTGCTCGACCAATTGTCGAGCGGCGGCATCGTCATCGCGCCGATCGGCCCGGAGGAGGGCGAGCAGGTGCTGGCCAAGCTCACCAAGGTCGGCAGCCGTTTCGAGCGGGAGGATATCGGCCTGGTTCGGCTGCAGCCGATTCTGCGCAGCCTGGCGTCCGTCCTGTAGATTTCGCCCGTCCGCGCGCGATCGCCGTGCGGGCCAATTCGGCCTCAGGATATGCACCGCCCGGCGGCCCGAAATATTTTAAGAAAATTTGCGTCTGATTCTAAGGGGTTAACCGACCAGTAACATTAACGCGCTTTAATCCTGTCCAGTTGGTTCAGCGTTTGTGCGGGTTAGTGCGATGCAATTCAGTGTTTTGAAGGCAAATAGTCGCAATCTGGCGCGGGGCTGCGCCGTTCTCATGATTGCGGGCGCCGCGGCGGGGTGCAGTTCCCAGGCCTCGCGGTTCAACAGCGTCGACGACGTCTTTACCTCCTCGACCAACAATCAGCGTACCATCATCAACAAGCAGGACGCCGTGCAGCCCTATCCGGGCGATGTCGCGGCCGCTCCGCTCGATGGCGCCAATACACAATCTGTCGCCCGTTCCAGCCTCGAGCCGGTGTCGTCGCGGCCGCTGCCTCCGCCCGTCGCCCAGGCGCAACCGGCTCCCGCACTTGCCCCCGCGGCCAATCCGGTCCGCACCGCATCGGCCCCGGCCCTGGTGCGTCCGGCGCCTCATGTCGACCGGACGACGACCGGCACGGTGGCTCCCGCGGCCAAGCCGTTCAAGGAAGCCCAGCCCGATGCGCCGAAAATGGCGACGGGAACGGCGCACGCCACCGAGATCGTGGTCCGGGACGGCGAGACCATTTCGGGCCTGGCGCAGCACTACAAGGTGCCGGCCGACGTCATCATGAAGGTGAACGGCCTGAGCGCGACCAAGGGGCTGCGGTCCGGGCAGAAACTGGTCATCCCGGCCTATGGCTATTCGAGCAAGGCCGAGCCGACGGTGGCAGACGCCAAGCCGGCGAAGGATGGCAAGCACGACCTGCCGGCGACCGCGCCGGAGAAGGTTGCCGTGCTGCCGCAGCAGCCCAAGCCTAAGGAAGGCAAGTCCGCTCAGGCCGGCGCGTCCGCCGCCGCGAACCAGCCGAAGGAGCCCAAGCCCGCACCGCAAGTCGCCGCCGCCAAGGCCACCAGTGCCGCTGGCACCTACACGGTCCAGTCGGGCGATTCGCTTTCCTCGATCGCCAGGAAGACCGGCGTCGGCGTCGTTGCGCTGAAGCAGGCCAACGGCATGCAGGACGGGTTGCTCAAGATCGGCCAGACCCTGAAGGTGCCGGCCGGCGGAACCGCGACGGTCGCCGCCGCCAAGCCGGCGAAGGTCGATCCGGTGACCACGGCCACCACGCAGCCGCCCGCGAAGGCCACGCCGTCGGAAACGCTGGCGTCCTACACGCCGCCGAAGAAGGACACGAAGGTCATCCAGCAGGCCGAGGACGACGACGCCGTCGCGCCTGACGCCACCGGCATCGGCAAGATGCGCTGGCCGGTGCGCGGCCGCGTGATCTCCGGCTTCGGCTCGGGCAAGGACGGCGTCGATATCGCCGTACCCGCGGGCACACCGGTCAAGGCGGCCGAGAACGGCGTCGTCATCTATGCCGGCGACGGCCTCAAGGAATTCGGCAACACGGTGCTGGTGCGACACGAGAACGGCCTGGTCACGGTCTACGGCCATGCCAGCTCGATCGAGGTGCAGCGCGGCCAGAAGGTCAAGCGCGGCCAGGAGATCGCGCTGTCTGGCATGAGCGGCACGACGGACTCGCCGAAGCTGCACTTCGAAGTGCGCAAGAATTCGGCTCCGGTCGATCCGTCAGGTTATCTCGAATAGCCGGGCTATCTCGAATAGAACAAAAAAAGCGATTGCGGGCCGTCTGACCTCCAGTCCGGCCCGCCGGCTCAGCCCGTTCCGCAAGGAGCGGGCTTTTTCAGTTTGGCATCTTGCAGTTTCGGATATTCGACCCTTTGACTGGGGTCTGATGTGCTTGCGTTGCCGAACTGCATGTCTTGGCGATTGGCGAAAACACACATCGCGTGGTCATCAACTCTGAGGGATCGTAGCATCTCGGAGTTCGGGCATACGGAGCGCCTCCTCATTCGCTGTATTTCTCGGCAGGGGTCACGGCACAGGATCCTAGGGTCTGCGCCGCGTCGCTTTCGCTCCTTGCTTCGCCCTAGGATGACGACGGGAGAGATGTTTTCGGCCAATGTCGAAGGTTGCCGACTACCATTGATGCCAAACTCCAAACTGATGCCAAACTCCAAACGATGCCAAAATCCACCGCCCACGATTAGCCTCAGGCCCTCCACGCCTTCGTCATCCTAGGGCGGAGCAAGGAGCGAAAGCGACGCGGCGCAGACCCTAGGATCCTGCCGTGACATAGGAGCGTCGCGGCGCTCCGAAGGCCCGTGAGATGGGGAGATCGGCTGTCATTAAAGCGCAAGACAGGCCTGCGCCTAATCCTTCAGCGGCTTTCCAAGCCGGCCGGCGAGGTCCTGGGTGAATTGCCAGGCGACGCGGCCGGAGCGGCTGCCGCGCGTGGTCGCCCATTCCAACGCTTCGGCGCGCAGTTGCTCGGGGTCGACGGCAAGGCCGTGATGGCTGGCGTAGCCGTTGACCATGTCGAGATAGTCGTCCTGCGAGCATTTGTGGAAGCCGAGCCACAGGCCGAAACGATCGGACAGCGAGACTTTTTCCTCGACGGCCTCGGACGGGTTGATGGCGGTGGAGCGCTCATTGTCGATCATATCGCGCGGCAACAGATGGCGGCGGTTCGAGGTGGCGTAGAAGATAACGTTGGCCGGGCGGCCCTCGACGCCGCCTTCGAGCGCGGCCTTCAGCGATTTGTAGGAGGTGTCGTCATGATCGAAGGAGAGGTCGTCGCAAAACAGGATGAAGCGGTAGGGGGCTGCCTTGAGCAGCCCCATCAGCTTGGGCAGCGTGTCGATGTCCTCGCGGTGGATCTCGATCAGCTTCAAGGGCAGGTCGGACTTGGCCTTGGCGTTGATCTCGGCATGCACGGCTTTGACCAGCGACGATTTGCCCATGCCGCGCGCGCCCCACAACAGCACGTTGTTGGCCGGGTGGCCGGCGGCGAAGCGCTCGGTGTTGTCGACGAGGATGTCGCGCACGCGGTCGACGCCCCGGATCAGCCCGATGTCGACGCGGTTGACCTTGTGCACCGGCTCCAGATAGCCCGGATCGGCCTGCCAGACGAAGCAATCGGCCTCGCCAAGGTCGGTCTCGGGTACCGGCGGCGGGGCGAGGCGGCCGACCGCCTCGATCAGGCGGTCGAGTTTCTGGTTCAAAGCATCGAGGGTGCTGTCGGTCATGTCTGGCTTTGTCTTCGCGTTTGAAGTATGGACCCATCCGGTTCCGTCAGGTTCGAAACCGGTTCCAACTGTTTGTTCGAGCGTGATCTTTTCGCAAAACCGGCTCGCGCTTTTGGCGGTCATGCTCTAACACGCGCAAACAGGCCGGAAAAGCTGCCGATTTGCTGGGCAGCGCAGTTGCATTGACAACTTTACCGACTATATTCCGGCCAAATTTCGCGGGGCCGCCAAATTTCCGCAGGGATCGTTGGCGGCTGTCTTTCAAAATTCAGGAGTACCTCGATGTTCGTGACACCGGCATACGCGCAAGGCATTGGGGCTTCTCCCGACATGTTCATCAGCATTTTGCCGTTTGTCCTGATCTTCGTGATCATGTATTTTCTGATCATCCGCCCGCAGCGCACGCAGCTGAAGAAGCGCGGCGAGATGCTGGCGGCGGTTCGCCGCGGTGACACGGTGGTCACCGGCGGTGGCTTCGTCGGCAAGGTGACGAAGGTGATCGACGACAACGAACTCGAGATCGACCTCGGCGGCGGCACGAAGGTGACCGCGCTGCGCTCGACGATCGCCGACGTGCGCGTCAAGGGCGAACCGGTCGCCAACCAGAACGCCAAGAAATAACCAGATTCCAGGCGGAGCGATCCGCGGACACGCTCTGACGGACGACGCCCATATGCTTTATTTTTCGCGCTTCAAGATGATCCTGATCTGGGTGGCCGTGGCCATCACAGTGATCCTCGCCGCGCCCAATCTGTTCTCCGCCAGCACGCTGGCGCAACTGCCCAGCTGGGTGCCGAAGCGGCAAATGACGCTCGGCCTCGATTTGCAGGGCGGCTCGCACATCCTGCTGGAGATGAACCAGAACGACCTGATCAAGGATCGGCTCGAGACGACGCGCGACGAGATCCGGACGTTGCTGCGCGACGCCAAGATCGGCTACACCGGCCTCGGCGGCACGGGGCGCAACTTGCAGGTCCGCATAACCGATCCCAATCAGCTCGATGCCGCCAAGAAGGCGTTGAAGACCCTGACCGATCCGGTCGCAGCCGGCCTGTTCACCGGCGGTTCCATCCAGGAAATGTCGCTGGATGACTCCGAGCCCGGCCTGCTCAAATTCACTGTCACCGACGCCGGCATCAAGTACCGCACGTCGACCGCGTTGGCGCAGTCGATCGAGGTGGTCGAACGTCGCGTCAACGAGCTTGGCACGACCGAGCCCATCGTGCAGCGCCAGGGCGACGACCGTATCCTCGTCCAGGTGCCGGGCCTGCAGGACCCGCAACGGCTGAAGGAAATTCTCGGCCAGACCGCCAAGCTGACCTTCCAAATGGTCGACCAGTCGATGCCGGTGCAGGACGCGCTCAAGGGGCGTCCGCCCGCCGGCTCGTCGGTGCTCTATTCGCAGGACGATCCGCCGGTTCCTTATCTGATCGAGAACCGCGTCATCGTCTCGGGCGAAAATCTCGTCGACGCCCAGGCGACTTACAATTCGCAGAACAATGAGCCCGTGGTCTCGTTCCGCTTCGATTCGAAGGGCGCGGCGCGCTTCGGCCAGGCGACCTCGCAGAATGTCGGCAAGCTGTTCGCCATCATTCTCGACAACCAGGTGATTTCGGCGCCGCAAATCCGCGAGCCGATCCTTGGCGGCACCGGACAGATCTCCGGCAATTTCACCGCACAGAGCGCCAACGACCTCGCCGTGCTGCTGCGCGCCGGCGCACTGCCGGCGACGCTGACGGTGATCGAGGAACGCACGGTGGGCCCGGGACTCGGCCAGGATTCGATCCATGCCGGCAAGGTCGCCGGCATCATCGGCTCGATCCTCGTCGTCGCCTTCATGTTCGTTTCCTACGGCTTCCTTGGCTTCCTCGCCAACATCGCGCTGGCGGTACACGTGGCGATGATTGTCGGGCTGCTGTCGCTGCTCGGCGCGACGCTGACCTTGCCCGGCATCGCGGGTATCGTGCTGACCATCGGCATGGCGGTCGATTCCAACGTGTTGATCTATGAGCGCATCCGCGAGGAGCGGCGGGCCGGCCGCTCGGTGATCCAGGCGATCGACACCGGCTTCTCGAAGGCGCTGGCGACCATCGTCGATTCCAACGTCACCTCGCTCATCGCCACCGTGGTGCTGTTCTATCTCGGCACCGGTCCGGTGAAGGGCTTTGCCATCACCTATGCCATCGGCATCCTGACCACGGTCTTCACCGCCTTCACCTTCACCCGGCTGCTGGTCTCGATCTGGCTGCGTCGGGCTCGTCCGAAGGAGCTGCCGAAGGCTCCGGTGACCTTCGTCAAGCCCGGTACGAAAATCCCCTTCATGGGCATCCGTCGCTGGACGTTTGCGCTGTCAAGCACCCTGTCGATACTGTCCGTGGTGTTGTTCATGACCCTCGGCATCAATTACGGCATCGATTTCAAAGGCGGCTCACTGATCGAGGTGCAGGCCAAAGGTGGCAATGCCGATATCGCCGACATCAGAGGTCGACTGTCGGACCTCAACATCGGTGAGGTCCAGGTGCAGCAGTTCGGTGCGCCGAACGACGTGTTGATCCGCGTCGGCACTCAGGATGCAGGTGAGAACGCCGAGCAGACCGTGATCGACAAGGTACGCGGGGAACTGCAGGATCAGTACGATTTCCGCCGCGTCGAAGTGGTGGGCCCGACCGTTTCGGGAGAACTGGCCAAGCAAGGCACTATCGCCATGCTGGTCGCGCTGATCGGGATCCTGGTCTATGTCTGGTTCCGTTTCGAATGGCAGTTCGCGGTCGGCGCCATCGTGGCGACCGTGCACGACGTCGTCATGACGCTGGGTTTCTTCGTCATCACTGGGCTGGAATTCAACCAGTCGTCGCTGGCGGCGATCCTGACCATCATAGGCTATTCGCTGAACGACACGATCGTGGTCTATGACCGCGTTCGAGAGGATCTGCGAAAATACAAGAAGATGCCGCTGCCGCAGCTGCTGAACAACGCCATCAATGAGACGCTGTCGAGAACGACGCTGACCTCAGTGACGACCAGCTTGGCGCTGCTGGCGCTGGTGCTGTTCGGCGGCGAGGTGATCCGCTCCTTCACGTTGGCGATGCTGTTCGGCGTTGTCTTCGGCACTTATTCGTCGATTTTCATCGCGGCACCGCTGCTGATCCTGTTCAAGCTGCGGCCGCAAGCCACAGCCGATGAGGAGAAGCCGGTTGGCGGCGGTGGCAAAGCGGTCGCGACCTGACGCGCGGCCCCGAAGGGATGACAGAACGGTGACCGGCAAAGGCATCGTCATCCGCGAGGCGCACTTCCCGGGCCGTGCGCCGATCGAGGCCTACGGCAATGGCGGGTTCCGCTTTGCCGACATGTCGCATCGCGGCTCGCTGCTGTGCCTGCCATCGGGCATCCATGGCTGGGAGCCGGCTGATCCCCTGGCGTTGACGGTGGCTGATTTCGACAAGCTTCTGGCAGAGGCCGGCAAGGTCGAGATCCTGCTGGTCGGCATGGGCAGGGATCTGCGGCCGTTGCCGGCAGCGTTGCGGGCGGCGCTGAAGGCGGCTGGCATTGCCTCCGACCCGATGTCGACCGGTGCGGCGGTGCGGACCTACAATGTCCTTCTGGCGGAAGACCGCGCCGTGGCCGCCGCGCTCATCGCCGTCGATTGATATGTCCGAAATTAGCAAAATCGTCATGGACGCGGTGCGCGCGGCCGATCATGACCGCTATCTCACCGCGCTCTACGCACCGGCCGACAAGCGCGATGCGCTGTTTTCGCTCTATGCGTTCAATGCCGAGATCGCGGGCATTCGCGACCGCATTCATGGGCCGTTGCCGGGCGAGGTGCGGCTGCAATGGTGGCGCGACGTCATCGCCGCCGGCGGCGACGCGGGCGCCGGCCATCCCGTTGCCAGTTCCTTGAATGCGACCATTGCAGCGTTCAAGCTGCCGAAGGCGGCGTTCGAGAACATGCTCGAAGCGCGTATTTTCGACCTTTACGACGACCCAATGCCGTCGCGCACCGATCTCGAAGGCTATTGCGGCGAGACAGCGGCGGCACTCATCCAGCTTGCGGCGATGGTGCTCGATCCCATCGAGGCGCCACGGTTCGCGGAACTGGCGGGCAGGGCAGGCTGCGCGCAGGCGATGACCGGCCTGCTGCTCCTGTTGCCGCTGCACCGCAGGCGCGGACAGTGTTTTGTCCCGGCCGAGATCCTGGCGGCGGCAGGCTCTTCGCCGGAGGAGTTCGTCGCCGGCGACGGTGGTCCCGGTGCGCGGCGCGCGGTGGCGGCAATGATTGCGCTGGCGCGCGAACATCTGTCCGCCTTCGAGCGAGGTGCCGCGGCGTTGCCGGTTTCGCTGCGCGCGGCATTTCTGCCGCTCGCCCTGTCGCGCGCCTATCTGGCGAAAATCGAGCGTGGCTCGCCGCTCGACGGCGTGGCGCGGCTCGCGTCGTTGCGCCGGCATTGGCTGCTTGTGCGCCGTGCAGGCAAGGGCTGGCCGCTACTTTGACGTAAACGTCAACCGTGTTAAGACTTGCCGAGCCGTGAACTGTCGCCAAGACGACAGGCCGGCCCGGAGGAGATACCCGTCCATGAGTTTGCCCGTGCTGGTCGCGATCGTCGTCCTTGGCATCGCGCTGTCGGTTGCCGCGGTGCATCTCACCGGCGGCAGCAAGATGGCTGCGCTCGCCGACGCGGATCAGGCGCTGCGCCGTTTCGCGGAGGATTTCCCTGACGAGACGACCGCCGCAGTCCGCTTGACCGCGGATGGCAGGACGGCTTTCCTGGAAGTCGGACGCGGGCGGATCGGGATCGTTCATGGCTTTGGCGACTGTTTCCTGACCCGCATCGTCGCGTCTCAAGATGTTGTTGTATCCAGTGCGGACGAGACGGATACAATTCTGTTGCGGCTGAAGGACTTCACCTGGAAGGGCGGCCGCTTCCGCTTCGCCAGTACCGCCGACGCGCAGGCCCTGTTGAGCGCTCTTGCGCCGCAACACCGCAATTTTGCCAAGGAGGCGGCGTGATGGACAGCTACGATTTCCCGCAGGTGACCCAGCTGGCCATTCCGTTCTTCGTTGCCGCCATCCTGATCGAGCTGTGGCTGGTGCGCACCGGCCGCGCCAAGGGATCGTTCGAGACGCGCGACACACTGACCAGCCTGATGATGGGCACTAGCAACGTCGTCGCCGGGCTGCTGCTTGGCGTCGTCTCCTACTGGGCGCTGCTGTGGCTGTGGCAGTTCCGCGTCTTCAATCTCGGCCTGTCTGGCTGGGTGTTCCTGGCGGCCTTCCTGCTCGACGATTTGCGCTACTACGTCTACCACCGCATCGCGCACCGGGTGCGCTGGGTGTGGGCAGAACATGTCAACCACCATTCCAGCCAGCACTACAATCTGTCGACCGCGCTGCGGCAGAGCTGGACCGGCCTGTTTACCTTCATGTTCGTGTTGCAGGCGCCGCTGGTGCTGCTCGGCTTCCATCCGGCGGTGATTGCCTTCACCTTCGGCTTCAACCTGGTCTGGCAGTTCTGGATCCACACCGAGACCATCGGCAAGATGTGGGGCGGGTTCGAATTCGTCTTCAACACGCCCTCCCACCACCGCGTCCACCACGCCACCAATCCGCGCTATCTCGATGCCAACTATGCCGGCACGCTGATCCTCTGGGACCGCATGTTCGGCACGTTCGTCGAGGAACTGGAAGAGGATCGGCCGCGCTACGGCATCGTCAGGAATCTCGGCACCTTCAATCCGCTGAAAGTGGCGTTCCACGAATGGATCGGCATGTTCCGGGATGCTTTTGCGCCCGATCTGACGCCGCGCGATCGCCTGAACTATCTGATCAAGCCGCCCGGTTGGAGCCATGATGGCTCGCGCGAGACCTCCGAAAGCTTGAAGGCAGCCTATGTCAGGCGAAATCCCGGTGAGGCGGGCAAGCCGGGATTGCCGATGGCGAGTGCCGGGCCGGCCGAATAACAGGTTCGTTCGCTGCCGTTAAGAGGGGTCGCCCGAACCACTATCGCGCATCATCGTCTCGTAGTCGCGACCGCCATAAAAGACATTGACGACGTACACGAGATCCTTGTCGACGATGTAAGCGATGACAGCGGAATGCTCGAACGGAACCGTTCGCAGCCCCGGCACGATATCGTCGCGGGAACGACCGCCGCGAGGCGCATTGCCGATGCTCTGGCAGCGCACCTTGATCCGGTCGACAAACTGGTCGGCTGTGCTCTCGCTTCCGCTCCGATCCAGGACGTAAGCGGCAATCGATTCCAGATCGGTGATCGCGCTTTCGCTAAGAACGACGGCGAGACGCTGGATCATCGCTGTCTCTCGCCAGTTCCGAAATCCTGCTTTTTACTCTTGCGATTGCCTCATCCAGCGGAACGCCTGGCCTCGTATCCTCGATCGACGCCTTCACCCGCGCCCTGATCGAGGCCATGCGCTCGGCGTGCTCTTCCTCTTCGCGCTGGAAGACGCGAAGCGCGGCGCGGATGACCTCGCTCGCCGACCCGAAGGAGCCGTCCTCGACCTTCTCGCGGATCATGCGCGCCATGGCGGGCGTGACGGTGACCGACAGTTTCTCGGCGGATTCCATGGCGACCTCCTTCCAACGGAAAGTAGGATAGTATCCTACTTTACGCCAATGATGCAACCAGAGCGATCTATTCCGCGGCCTCGGCCGTTTGCGCGGGCAGTCCCAGCCATTGCCGGCAATCGGCTCGCGCGCGCGATGTAATGGCGTGCCGCTTGGCCGACGTCTTGTCCTTGCCGCGCAGGCGCTTGCCTTCGGTTTTCGGCGCTTCCATTGGCGGGAACAGGCCGAAATTGACGTTCATCGGCTGAAACGAACGTTTCCCCGGTTCGTCATCGGACACGATGTGGCCGCCGGTGATGTGGTTGAGCAAGGCGCCGAAGGCGGTGGTGAGCGGCGGCAGGGACGGAGCATGGCCGAGCCGCTCGGCGGCGGCGAAGCGCCCGGCGAGCAAGCCGATCGCGGCACTTTCCACGTAACCTTCGCAACCGGTGATCTGGCCGGCGAAACGCAGGCCGGGCCGCGATTTCAGCTGCAGCGAGGCGTCGAGCAAGGTCGGCGAGTTGATGTAAGTGTTGCGGTGCAGGCCGCCGAGGCGGGCGAAGTCGGCGTTTTCCAGGCCCGGAATGGTGCGGAATATGCGCACCTGCTCGGCATGCTTCAATTTGGTCTGAAAGCCGACCATGTTGTAGAGCGTGCCCAGCGCATTGTCCTGCCGCAGTTGCACGACGGCATAGGCCTTGACCGTCGGATTGTGGGCGTTGGTCAGCCCCATCGGCTTCATCGGCCCGTAACGCAGCGTCTCGACGCCGCGCTCGGCCATGATCTCGATCGGCAGGCAGCCATCGAAATAGGGCGTGCCTTCCCATTGCTTGAACTCGGTTTTTTGGCCGTCGACCAGCGCCTGCACGAAGGCAAGGTACTGCTCCTTGTCCAGGGGGCAGTTGATGTAGTCCTTGCCGGTGCCGCCGGGCCCGACCTTGTCGTAGCGCGACTGGAACCAGCAGGTGTCCATGTCGATCGTGTCGAAATGGACGATCGGCGCGATGGCGTCGAAGAAGGCGAGCGCATCGGCGCCCGTGGCTTCGGCGATCGACTGGGCAAGCGAAAGCGCCGTCAGCGGACCGGTGGCGACGATCGCCTGGTCCCAGTCCGCCGGTGGCAGGCCGGGTACTTCCTCGCGCCGGATGGTGATCAGCGGGTGCGCTTCGAGCTTCTTCGTCACCGCTTCGGAGAAGCCGTCGCGGTCGACGGCCAGTGCGCCGCCGGCCGGCACCTGGTTGGCGTCGCCGGCGTTCATGATCAGCGAGCCGGCCAGCCGCATTTCGGCGTGCAGCAGGCCGACGGCGTTGTTGTCGGCGTCGTCGGAGCGGAAGGAATTGGAACAGACGAGTTCGGCCAGCCCATCGGTCTTGTGGGCATCTGTGCCGCGAACGGGCCGCATTTCATGCAGGATGACGGGCACGCCTACCTGCGCCGCCTGCCAGGCGGCTTCGGAGCCGGCGAGGCCGCCGCCGATGATATGGATGGGATTTTTGCTCATGAGCGCCGGAATAATCGCTTGGGGCAGCGATTGCAATTGCGGCGTTCACGCAGAGCGGACGCCGCTGACGCAAGCGAGCCCTGAAAACAACAACACCCGCCGGGGGAGGAGGTCCGGCGGGTGTCGTTTTTGGGGTCGACCCTCGGGAGGAGGTGAAGGCCGACCGTATTCGTCATCGCCGGGGAGGAGGTCGGCTTTGACGAAATCTCTTTCGCTATTTTCAAAAGGGGCGAAACCCTTTTTGGGAGCAAAATTCATTTGCTCCGGGGAAACAGCGCCCGCCGCGGGAGGAGGTGCGGCGGGCGCCGTTTTGGTGGCCAACCCTCGGGAGGAGGTGAAGGTTGGGCCTATTCGTCATCGCCGGGGAGGAGGTCGGCTCTGACGAAATCTCTTTCGCTATTCTCAAAAGGGGCGAAACCCTTTTGGAGCAAAATTCATTTGCTCCGGGAAACAACGCCCGCCGCGGGAGGAGGTTGCGGCGGGCGCCGTTTTTGTGGTCAACCCTTGGGAGGAGGATAAGGGCTGGCCGTCTTCGCTGCGGTCGGGGAGGAGGTCGACCCCAGCGAAATTCCTGTGTTACATCGCCTTGCGGGCGATGATCTTGATTTCGTCGCGGACGATACCGAGATCATGCAGCTGGCGGTTGGAAAGGCGACCCAGCTCGGTAACCGTCTCGCGATATACGCGCCAGTTACGATAGTTGCGGATCAGGTTCATTGTCGTTCTCTTCTTCAAAACTGGTTTCGGACCATTTGCGGTCCGAAGGATTAGACCGCCTTGCGAGCGACGTAAGGAATGTCGCTGCGGCTGATGCCGAGGTCGACCAATTCACGGTTGCTCAGGCGGCTCAGCTCGGAGACAGTGTCCCGGTAGCGGCGCCAGTTGCGGTAGTTGCGGATCAGGTTCATGGTATTCTCGTTTCGTCTTTCTTCGGATCATTCCGTCTCTTGTACGCAGCATAGATAGGCGGGCTCATATCGATTTAAAAGCGCTATGGCTGCATGGCAGCAATGCAAATTGTGCAATGCAACATTAACGCGGCTTCACGGACCTGACACAAAGAAGCCAGAATCAGAAAGTGCCGTGACGTCAACGGTTTGGCCGTTTCGGTTGAAAGCCGACATGGAAAGGGAGGGGGCGATATGGCAAGCTATTCGACACGGGTGAGGTCGGATATCGCGCGGTGGCGGCAGGGCGGCCTGATCAACGCCGCGACAGCCGATATCCTTGCGCGCGACATCGAGGCCAACGCGCGCAACTCACTCAGCTTCGGTTCGATCCTGGCGATGATGGCGGCCTTGCTGTTCGGCGCGGCGATCCTGATCTTCGTCGCCGCCAACTGGGAAGCAATCCCGCGGCTGGCGCGGGTCGCCGCACTGTTTGCCATCATCCTTGGCGGCTATGTCGGCGGCGCGGTTTTGAAGACGCGCGACCATGCGGCAATCGGCGAGGCATTGTGGATCGTGGCGGCCGCGGCATTCGGCGGTTCGATCGCGCTGATCGGCCAGATGTATCACCTCTCCGGCGACGAGGCCTCGGCCCTGGTCACCTGGGGCGCCGGTACCGCATTGGCGGCCGTGGCGCTGCGCTCGAACCCGCTGACCGTCGCTGCGGTCGGCATCGCCGATGCCTGGCTGTTCCTGAAAGGGTTCGACTATTTCACCCGCAACGAATTTCCGCATCTCTTCGTCGTCATGGCGGCCGTGCTGTTCGCCGTTTCGTTCTGGACCCGCAGCCAGCCGGCCCGGCACCTGATCATCCTGTCGCTGCTCTTCTATGTCATGCTGCTGGCTATGGATCACGCGACGCTGCCGGTGGCGATCCCCCTGGTCATCGCATCGGTCGCGCTTTTCGCGGCTTCCGTCCTGGCGCCGGAGCCGGCCGACGCGATCGTTCGGCTCGGCGGCCGCTTGCCCTTGCACGCGCTGCTCGGTTTCCTCACCGGCCTGGCCATCATCCAGTTCGAACTGGCCGACGAGAGCAGCTACGCCAGCGGCTTCGCTATCGCCTCCGTTGTGGCGCTCGCCGGTATCGTCGGGGCGATCGTGCTGGCGGGGCGGGAGAGCCGGGGACTGCGCTGGCTCGCCTATCTCGGCTTCGCCTTCGAACTTGCCATAATCTATGTGGTGACCTTGCAATCGATGCTCGACACGGCCGGCTTCTTCCTTGCCGCGGCGGTGCTGCTCGGCCTTCTTGCCATCGTCATCATCCGCGTCGAAAAGCGCATGAAGGGCCCAGCCACCGAAGGAGCCGCGGCATGATGACCGGAAAGAGACTAATCGTCTCGGCGCTGGTGCTGGCGCTTGTCCAGATAGGCTTCCTGAGCTGGATCATCGCCGGCCGGGCGGCGATCCTGCGCAGCGGCAAGGACGTGCTCCTGAAGGTCGAACCCGTCGATCCGCGCGATCTGCTGCGCGGCGACTATATTACCCTCGGCTACGAGATCTCGCGCATTCCGGTGAAGATGATCGCCGACATACCCGCCGGCAAATTCTCCAGCGACGACACCTCGATCGTCGTCAGGCTGAAGCAGGGCGCCAACGGCTACTGGACGCCGACCACCGCCTGGTTCGGTAAGGCGCCGGCACCCGCCGCGACCGACGAGGCCGATATATCGGGCCACGTCGCCCAGGGCTGGGATCTTCGCGGCGAAGGCATGACCATCGCGCCGGACTACGGCATCGAGCGCTTCTATCTGCCGGAAGGCGAGGGCATGGCGATCCAGAACGACATGCGGGTGCGCCCGTTCGGCATAAGGCTTGCGCTCTCCGCGAACGGCACCGCCCAGATCAAGGCGCTGGTGGACGGCGACAAGACGCTGTTCGAGGAACCGCTTTATTAGAGCGCGAAAACCTCATCGCGTTGGCTCTCCGAAGGGATTGAAATAATGCGTCGGCGCGCAGAATCTCGGCGGCGAAGGGGAAGGGGTGGTGCGGGTAGAGGGACTCGAACCCCCACGTTCTCACGCCAGAACCTAAATCTGGTGCGTCTACCAATTCCGCCATACCCGCCGATCTGGTGACCTATGCCACGTCTATGTCACAAGCCATGTTACAAGTTCAAGGGCGATAACGCCGCGTCGTGGGTCGGTCTGAATTTTCCCTTCTCCAGAACCACTGGACCGCGATCATGGTTCCGACAGGTCATCTACCAGTTCCGGCCACATCCGCATTGTCCGGCAATCCCGTGTAGCCATCATTCCGTCAATGTCAGAGACAAGATGTTGGGTGAGGGCCGAAATATTGCTCATTCGCCGAAACGCGAAGATGGTTGAAAATTAAGCTCGCCTGTGACAAAAGGCGTGTCGAATGTGACGAGACGCGACGATCCGCTTCTGCAAAATGTGATAAGAAGTAGGAAAAACAAAAACTTATTCACATTTTGGAACGCAGCTCGGGAGAGTTTGAGCCGTATTTTCGGTCAAATCGCCAGCTTCCGTACCAAAAGCCATTTCCGGCAAGAATTACCGGCAGGCTGTGAGCGGCAGAAAGCCGCTTTGCAGCCTCATTGGTGAAAACAAAGGTTTTACGATGCAGGTCACCGAAACACTCAACTCCGGTCTCAAGCGCGAGATCAAGATCACCGTGCCGGCCGGTGACATGGAAGCCAAGCTGATGGCGCGGCTGTCGGACGCCAGGAACAAGGTCCGCATCAACGGCTTCCGCCCGGGCAAGGTGCCGGTGCAGCACCTGCGCAAGGTCTACGGCAAGTCGTTCATGGCCGAAGTGGTCAACGAGATCCTCAACGATTCGACCCGTTCGATCATTTCGGGCCGCGGCGAAAAGGCCGCCATGCAGCCCGAAGTCATCATGACCGAGGACGAGAAGGAGGCCGAGAAGATCCTGGCCGGCGGCGCCGATTTCGAATTCCGCCTGAATTACGAAGTCATCCCGGCGATCGAGATCAAGGATTTCTCCGACATCAAAGTGACACGCCCAGTGTTCGACGTGCCTGACACCGAGATCGACGAGCAGGTCAAGCGCGTTGCCGAATCGGCGCGCAGCTACGAGCCGAAGACGGGCAAAGCCGCCGAGGGCGACCGCGTGACCATCGACTATCTCGGCAAGATCGACGGCGAGGCCTTTGCCGGCGGCGCCGGCACCGATCAGCCGCTGGTTCTGGGCTCCAAGGAGTTCATCCCCGGTTTCGAGGACCAGCTGGTCGGCAGCAAGGCCGGCGACGAAAAGCAGGTCACCGTGACTTTCCCGGAAAATTACCAGGCGGCGCATCTGGCCGGCAAGGAAGCGACCTTCGACGTTACCGTCAAGGAAGTGTCGAAGCCCGGTGAGCTGGAGATCAACGACGAGACCGCCAAGAACCTCGGCCTGGAGTCGCTGGAGCGCCTGCGCGAGATCGTGCGCGGCCAGATCGAGAACCAGTTCGGCTCGATGACGCGCCAGAAGGTCAAGCGCCAGCTGCTCGACCAGCTCGACGCGGCCTACTCGTTCGAGGCGCCGTCGAAGCTCGTCGACGCCGAGTTCGACAATATCTGGGCGCAGGTCAACCGCGATCTGGAAGCCGCCGGCCGCACTTTCGCCGATGAAGAGACGACCGAAGAAGAGGCGCGCGCCGAATATTTGCGCCTCGCCGAACGCCGCGTCCGCCTCGGCCTGGTGCTTGCCGAGATCGGCGAGAAGGCCGGTGTCACGGTGTCGGACGAGGAGTTGCAGCGCGGCCTGTTCGAGCAGGTTCGCCGCTTCCCGGCCAACCAGCAGCAGGAAGCCTTCGAGTTCTATCGCAGCAATCCCGAGGCGCTGAATGCACTGCGGGCGCCGATGTTCGAGGAGAAGGTGGTCGACCACCTGCTCGGCCAGATCTCGGTCACCGACGTCAAGGTCAGCAAGGAAGAGCTGATGGCCGACGACGAGGAAGCGGAAACCGCGACCAAGATGAAGCCGGCGAAGAAGGCCGCCGCAAAAAAGGCTGACGACAAGAAAGCCGACGAGGCGGAAGAGCCGAAGAAGAAGGCCGCGCCGAAAAAGAAGGCCGCCAAGGACGCCGAATAAATTTCCCGCTTGATGGAATCGACGAAGGCCGCCCTCGAGGCGGCCTTTTTCGTGTGTGCCGAGCATGATCGACAGCTCGGAGGTGTAAGTCCTCTACCCAGCCTGATGGCGGCGAAGGGTTAGCGAAGCGCAAGGGCGTCGTC
>NZ_JAMYQP010000045.1:0-40214 GCF_040320945.1 Mesorhizobium sp. M0587 | reverse complement strand
CCTGTAGCCATGCCGCCCGTTTCATCCCCAGCCTCCATTGGCTGGACATGAAACCGGACAACTCACCTGCTACCTAATCCGGACAACTCGTGTGCTTACGACAATTCTTGACCCGCCGATTGACCGGGGGTGCCGTAAACATTAGTTTAGAACAATTCTAAACTAGGGTGATTTCCTCATGCTTTCCCGTGTTTTCGGTTTTGGCCGCCGTTCCTTTGAATCGCTTTCCGAACAGGAGATTCTGGCGCTGGCCATTTCATCAGAGGAAGACGACGGGCGCATCTATCGGGCTTACGCCGAAGGACTTAGCGAAAACTTTCCGCAATCGGCAAAGGTGTTCGAGGAGATGGCCGAGGAGGAGGATGGACATCGCAATTCGCTGATCGAGCTACATCGCAAGCGTTTCGGCGAGCGCATTCCACTGATCCGGCGCGAGCATGTGAAGGGCTATTACGAGCGAAAGCCCGACTGGCTTGTGAGACCTCTCGGCATCGAGCATGTGCGCAGCCAGGCCGAGGCAATGGAGCGCCAAGCCTACCTGTTCTATGTCGAGGCGGTAAAGCGCACCACCGATGCCTCCACGCGAAAACTGCTCGGCGATCTGGCTCTGGTCGAACAAGGCCACGAGACGCTGGCGCAGAGTATCGAGCAAAAGCACGTACCCGGCGCCGTGAAGGACGAAGAGGCGGCCGCCGAGCAGCGGCAGTTCATCCTCACCTATGTGCAGCCGGGTTTGGCCGGGCTGATGGACGGATCGGTGTCGACATTGGCGCCGATCTTCGCGGCGGCGTTCGCCACGCATGACACCTGGCAGACGCTGCTGGTCGGGCTTGCCGCCTCGATCGGCGCCGGCATCTCGATGGGCTTCACCGAGGTCGCGTCCGACGATGGCAAGCTTTCGGGCCGCGGCTCGCCTGTCAAGCGCGGCCTTACCGTCGGAATCATGACGGCACTAGGCGGGCTCGGCCACGCACTGCCCTATCTCATTCCGCATTTCTGGACGGCTACCGGGGTCGCCGCCGTCGTGGTGTTCTTCGAATTGTGGGCGATCGCCTTCGTCCAGAACCGCTACATGCAGACGCCCTTCCTGCGCGCCGCCTTCCAGGTGGTGCTGGGCGGTGCGCTGGTGTTCGCGGCCGGCGTCCTGATCGGGAATGCGTGAGTTTATCGTTCTTTCCTCGTTTGTGGGAGAAGGATAACCGCTAACCATTCACCGCCCGGCTATCCACCGGCGCTTCTGTCCTCTCCGTCAGCCCGTAGTCGCGCACGACATGGGCGATGCGCAGACGATAGCCGGCAAAGATACCGCCCCGGCCGGCCTTTTGCGCCTGCCGGTGTTCTTCCGTGTTGCGCCAGGCCTTCACCGCGTCCTCGTCGCGCCAGAAGGACAAGGACAGGACGCGGTTCGGGTCGGCCAGGCTCTGGAAGCGTTCGACGGAGATGAACCCGTCGATGGCCTCCAGCAGCGGCCGCAGGTCAGCGGCGATGCCCAGATACGCATCGCGTTTGCCCGCCGCTGGCTCGACCTCGAAGATGACGGCGATCACGGCAGCACCAGCTTTGCGTGCGGTCCCGAGACGTGCTTCAGAAACATGCGGTCCTCCTTGAGGATGAACTTTTCTCGGCGGGCGAACTCGTAGTTTGCCTTGCCGGCGGGGTCGGCGGCAAGCCGGGCGCGGTAGGCCTCGTAGGCCGCCAAGCTGTCGATATTGTAGGCGGCATAGGCCGTCGTGGCCGAGCCCTCATGCGGCGCGTAATAGCCGATCAGGTCGGCGCCGCAGCGCGGAATGGCCTGGCCCCAATTGCGGGCATACTCCTCGAAGGCAGCCTTGCCGAATGGGTCGATCTCATAGCGGATGAAACAGGTGATGGTCATTGTGGTCTCCTGGGGGTCCTACATCAATCGTTCGAGCGCGGTCGAAACGTCGTGCGCATCAACGTGCTAGGCAATGTCGTGTCAGGAGTCGCCATCGCGTGCATTGGCGCCTCTTGAACCGAACCGAGAATAGAGGCAATTTCACGGGAACACTTCGACAAGGATCGAACTATGCGTGAAGGACCCGACATCGCCCGCATCGCCAGCCTGGTCGGCGATCCGGCCCGCGCCAACATGCTGAGTGCGCTGATGGGCGGCACGGCGCTGACGGCGAGCGAGCTGGCGCTCGAGGCCGGCGTGTCGCTGCCGACCGCGTCTTCGCATCTAGGCAAGCTGATGGAGGGCGGATTGCTGACGCTGGCGAGCCAGGGAAGGCATCGCTACTACGGCCTCGCCGGGCCGCAGGTGGCCGGCATGATCGAAGCCATCACCGGCGTTGCCGCTGCCGTCGGGCCGCAGCGTGTGCGGCCGGGTCCGCGCGACGCCGCCATGCGCGTGGCGCGCGTCTGCTACGATCATCTCGCCGGCGAACAGGCGGTGGCGATGCTCGATCGTCTCGTCGACAGAAACCTGCTGGTCCGCGACGACAAGGAGATCGGACTGGGACCGTCGGCGGCGTCGCATTTCGCCGCCATCGGCATCGATGTCGGTGCCAGGCCACGACGGCCGGTGTGCCGCGCCTGCCTCGACTGGAGCGTGCGGCGCTCGCATCTCGCCGGCAGTCTGGGTGCCGCCATTCTCGACAAGATCCTTGCCGAGAAATGGGCGCGCCGCGAGAAGGATAGCCGTGCGGTGATCTTCTCGCCACCGGGCAAGCAGGCGTTCGAAAGGGTGTTTCTGGCCTGAGATGTCGGCGGGACAGCGCCCCTCTAACCCCGCCTCAGCGCCTTGCCCTGCTCAAAGAAATCCTCCCACGGATCGGCTTGCGCCAGCCGCTTCAACGTCGTCTTGTCGCCGATCGGAAAGGCGTTCGGCGCCAGCCCGGCCTCGATTTCGGCCCAGGTCACCGGCATCGACACGGTCGCGCCCTTCTTGGCCCGCGACGAATAGGGCGCGACCGTCGTCGAACCGCGGCCATTGCGCAGATAGTCGACGAAGATTTTTCCCGTGCGGGCTTTCTTCGACAGCGTTGCCGTGTAGCGGTCGGGGGCACCCTGCTCCAGCGCCCGGGCGAAGTCGTGGGCGAAGGCCTTGACTTCGTCCCAATCCGCCGCCGGCTTCAGCGGCACCAGCACATGATAACCCTTGCCGCCCGATGTCTTGACGACGTTCGGCAGCGACAGCTCGTCCAGCTTGCCTCTGATGTCGAGCGCTGCCGCGCGTACCGCCTTCACGTCGACGCCTTCATCCGGGTCGAGGTCGAAGATGATCTGATCCGGCTGCTCGATCTTGTCGATGGTGCAGCCCCAAATGTGGATCTCGACCACGCCGTACTGGACGAGCGCCGCAACACCGTCGAAATCCCTGATGAACAGTATCTCCTCGCCATCCGTCGGGTCTTTCATGCGAGCGATCTTGTTGCTCATGCCGGGCGAGGCATGTTTTTGGAAGAAGCGCTGTCCACCGACCCCATCCGGCGCGCGCACCAGGCTGAGCGGCCGGTTGACGACGAACTGTTGCATGCGCGGCCATACCCGCTCGTAATGCTCGAGCAGCCCCTGCTTGGAGATCTTTTCGTCCGGCCACAGCAGCTTGTCGGGATGCGAGAGCTTTATGGTGGTCGCCATCGTCCCGCCAGGTTTGGCGGTCTTCGACGTCGGCTTGGTCTTGGCCGTGCTCTTGCCTGTCGATGCCATCGGCTTTTCCTGCACGACTTCCTCCGCCGGCTTGTCCTCGCGCAATCCCTGGAACGAGGCGTGGCGTATTATACGGTCAGAGGTCCAGCTGCGGAACTCCACTTCGCCGACCAACTCGGGCTTGACCCAGACCAGGCCTTTGCCTTTTGGCACGGCCTTGTCGAAGGGCGATGACTTCGCCTTGAGCGCATCGAGTTTCTTTTTCAGGTTCGTGGCGGTCCTGGAGGAAAAGCCGGTGCCGACCCGGCCGGCATAATGCAGTCTGCCGCCCTCATGATAGCCGACCAGGAGCGAGCGGAGCCCGCGCCCGGTCTTGTCCGACGGCAGATAGCCGCCGATGACGAACTCCTGCCGCGCCGTGCATTTCGACTTCACCCAGGAGGGGCCGCGGCCGCTGCGATAGGGTGCGTCGGCGCGTTTGGAGACCACGCCTTCCAGTCCCATGCGGCAGACATGCTCCAGCATAATCTTGCCGGGTTCGGAAAAATGATCGCTGAAACGGACCGCCGAACTCTCGGACTGCTCGCCGAGCAGTTCAGCCAAGGCCTGCTTGCGCTCGACCAGCGGCTCGCGACGCAGATCCTTGCCGTCGAGCCGCATCAGGTCGAAGACATAGTAGCTGAAGCGGTCTGTCCGCTTTGCCGAGAGGTCGGCCTGCAGCAGCGCGAAGGAGGAGATGCCGCTATCGGCCAGCACGACGATCTCGCCGTCGATAATGGCGTCGCTGCATTTCAGGCGAGCGAGTTCCCCGACGATCTCGCCGCCGAACTTTTCCGTCCAGTCGAGCCCGGTGCGGGTCAGCAATCGCACCTCCGTGCCAGCGATCTGCGCCTGCATGCGATAACCGTCGAACTTCACCTCATGCAGCCAGTCCTCGCCAGACGGCGCGTCCCGTTCGAGCGTCGCCAGCTGCGGCTCGACGAAGTCGAGGCGTTTGCCGGCCTTCGCCTTCCCAGCGGCCGGCTTGTCGGAATGCCAGACCTTCGGCTTCTCGCCCTTGGCGGCCTTGCCCTCGCCGACCTCCTCGATCGTCAGGCCGGATTTCACCGATTCGGGGGCTTCCTGGAGAATGTCCTCGCCGGGACGCGCCGCCGCATCGTCCGACTTGATCAGCAGCCAGTTGTCGCGTTTCTCGCCCGCCCGCGGCCTCAACCTGACCAGATGCCAGAGGCCGTGCAGCTTCCGGCCGTTAAGCTCGAAGCTGATATGGCCCTTCTTCATCGCCTTGGCCGGATCGGCCTCGGGAGTCCAGGTGCCCTCGTCCCAGACGATAACCGAGCCACCGCCATATTCGCCCTTGGGGATGGTGCCTTCGAACGAGGCATAGTCGATCGGATGGTCCTCGACATGCACGGCCAGCCGCTTTTCGTGCGGATCGAGGCTCGGACCGCGCGTCACTGCCCAGCTCCACAGCACGCCCTCATGCTCTAGGCGAAAATCATAGTGCAATCGTGTCGCGGCATGCTTCTGGACGACGAAGATGCCGCCGGCTTTCTTGCCGCGCGCGACCTTGCCGGCCGGCTCGCCGGTCTTCCTGAAATCGCGCTTGGACCGGTACTGTTCGAGGCTGGCCATCCGTTCGTGCCCCTCAGGCCGATTTGCGCTTGGGCGCGCCGGCCTTCGGCGCGGCGCGTTTGGCCGCCGGTTTGGCTCTCTTCGATGAAGAAGCCTTGGCTGAGCCGGCATCCGACGAGAGGCTCTTCTTCAGCGCATCGAACAGATTGACGACGTTCGAGGGTTTGGGGGCGGCCTTGGCCTCCGGCACCTTGCGGCCGGCCTTCTTGGCGCGGATCAACTCGAGCAGCGCATCCTCGTATTTGTCCTCGAACTTCGAAGCGTCGAACTTCGTTTTCTTCTTGTCGATGATCAGCCCGGCCAGATCGGTCATCTCCTGATCGGTCTTCACCGCCTTGATGTCGCCGAAGACGGTGTCCGGCTGGCGCACCGTGTCGTCATAGCGAAGCGTCGTCAGCACCATGCCCTTGCCCAGCGGTTCGATGACCACTGGACGCTCGCGCTGATACAGCACGACGCGTGCGAGACCGGCTGTCTTCTTGTCCGCCATGGCATCGCGGATGACGGCGAAAGCCTCCTCCGACACCTCGTCTGCGGGCGCGACATAATAGGGCGTGTCGAGATAGATCTGCTGGATCGAGGATTTGTCGACGAAGCCATCGAGGGTCATCGTGTGCGAAGATTCGACCTGCACCGCCTCGATTTCGTCCTTCTCGATATGGACGAAGCCGCCGCCTTCGACTTCGTAGCCTTTGATCTGGTCGTCATCCTCCACCGGATCGCCGGTCTCGGCATCGACATAGAGGCGCTTCACCCTGTTGCCGGTCTTGCGGTTCAGGACCCTGAACGAGACCTTCTCGGCGTGGGTGACGACGTTCGTAAGTTCGACGGCACAGGTGACCAGCGACAGCTTCAGATAGCCTTTCCAGGCCGGGCGCGGCGCCATGACATTTTCCCTTCACGACCAGATCAACGTGAGAACGGATAGGTGCCGCTCCAGTTCCGCCGCTGCGTGATGAAGCGGTCTCGGGAGACCGCCTCCAGCATCATGACGGCAAGAACGATTGTTTCGCGGTGACCGCAAAAACTGAAACGCAAGCGCGCCCGGGCGGCATTCAAACGAAACATATGTGATGCAAAAGTCACACTCGGCGAAATGGCGACAAACGGCACGGAAACACCGCGAATCAGCCGCATTCCAGCCACGAAGCAACGGGTTTTCGACCAGAAATTAACATCACGTTCACCGACTATTCACGCCTCGATGCTATCGTTCCGGCAATTCGGAAGGGACAGCCGAAAATCGGGACAGGGACCCAGGTAAAATGAACTTCCTCACGCACCTCATCGGCTATGCCGCCGTCATCCGCGAATTCATTTCGCCGACCTATCGGCCCGAGCGCTATTACATGCGCGGCCCCGGTCCGGCCTGCGCCCGCCGCGGCAATTCGCTGGGCGCGCACTGACCATGACTTTCGAGAGCCGCCACAACAGCCGCATCTGCCGGCCGGGCGCCGACACCCGCGCCACCACCTATCGGGCCGAGCGTCCTATCCTCGGCGACCGCCGGCGTGCGACATCGCCACGTCTTTGATGCCGCCTCAGGCTGATCTAGTGTCTTCGGACACGAGCAGCCGAGGCCCGCGTGACCGACCTTCCCCAGCCTACCCGTCGTAAGTCCAGCCGTCCCTTTGAACCCTTCGACGGAAGTCAGCCGCTGATCGTTTTCGACGGTGTCTGCGTGCTCTGCTCCGGCTTCGTTCGCCTTGTGGCCAGGCTCGACCGCAAACGCCGCTTCCGCTTCGCCATCGCGCAGTCGCCCTTGGGCGAAGCACTGTTCAGAAAGCATGGGCTGCGCACGGATTCCTACGAAACCAATCTCGTGCTGATCGGTGGCGTCGCCTTCATTCGGCTGGACAGCTTTGTCGCCGTCATGTCGGAACTCGGCTGGCCGTGGCGGGCGGTCAGGGCGCTGCTGCTGTTGCCTCGCCCAATCCGCAATTGGCTGTACAATCGCATCGCCAAAAACCGTTACGCCCTGTTCGGCAGGAAGGACAGCTGCGATATTCCGTCGGCCGAGCTGCGCGCGCGGTTGATCGGCTAGAGGCTCCTGGGGGTTATCGCGTTTGGCTCGCCCCATCCGGCTCACACGATTCCAGCGCAATGGAGCCTCCGGCAGCCTTGCCGAGTTCCTGGCAGCCCTGAACCGTGCACAATGTCCAGCCCGCGTTTGTCGCGCCGGAGGCGGCGAGCACGAGCCGGCGCTGCGGTCCAACCTTCGGCGCATAGGCCCACCAGCCGTCTCGCAGCACCGCGCCCTCCGGCGGCTCCATGCCGGCGCCCGAGCCCTTGATCCGTGCCTCCGTCACTTGCAGGCCGGCAGGCGCCACCCTCCAGTCTTCTTCCCAGCGCGTCCGTTCCACCGAATGCGTCCAGGACAGGGTGAAGGCGGCAACGGAGAGCGTCACCGTCTTGCCGGCGGCCAGGATGCACAGGCTCATGCAGCGGCCGGAGCGTGCCGTGCCCGCCAGCAATGCCAGCCGATCCAGACGAGGGACAACGCCCAGCCGGCCTCGTCGGTGAGGGGCACCGCCATGACCAGCAGCGCGCCGCCGGCGAAGGCGATAAGCCGTTCCCACCACGCCATGCGGCGGGCTAGGAAGCCCACGGCCGCCGCACCCCACAGCACGATGCCCATGCAGGCCTTGACGACGATATAGGCGACCTCGACGGGGTAGCCGAACTGGGCGGCGATCGGACCGGGGTCCTGCAGCATCAGCGCCGGCGTATAGACGGCCATGAACGGCACGACGAAGCCGGCAATGGCAAGCTTGGTCGCCTGGATGCCGATCTTGAGACCGCTCTCCTTCGCCATGGGTGCCGCCGCGAAAGCGGCCAGAGCCACCGGCGGCGTGAGGTCGGCCATGATGCCGAAATAGAAGACGAACATATGGCTGACCACCAGCGGCACGCCGAGCGACAGCAGCGCCGGCCCGGCCAGCGACGAGGTGATGATGTAGTTGGGGATGGTCGGGATGCCCATGCCGAGCACCAGGCAGGTGAGCATCGTCAGCACCAGCGACAGGAACAGATTGTCCTCGCCGATGGAGATGATCCAACCGATGAAGGTGGAAGCGATGCCGGTCAGCGTCAGCGTGCCGATGACGATCCCGACAATGGTGCAGGCGATGCCGACCGGTAGTGCGTTCTTCGCCCCTTCAGCGAGCGAATCCACGCAGATCCGCAGCGTTTCGCGCCCGCCCTTGAAGGCGAAGCAGGCGACGACGAGCGCGGCGATGACCAGGCCGAGTATGTTGACGCCGAAGCGCATGAACGAGGCGGCGGCGAGCCCCAGCGCCAGCCAGAAGGCGATGCGAAAGGCGAGCGGGCCGATCAGGGCCGCCAGCGGCGTGCCGAGGATGAGCACGATGGTCAACGCCAGGCCCATCGTGCCGGCGAAGATCGGTGTGTAGCCGGCAAACAGGAGGTAGATGAGGGCCGCCAGCGGCAGCACCAGCGGCCAGTGCTGGCGCACCGCGTCCCAAGGATTGGGCAGGTCCGCCTTGGCCATGCCGTGCAGGCCGGCCTTGCCGGCTTCCAGATACACCTGCCAGAAGCAGGCGCCGAAATAGAGCAGCGCCGGGATTATCGCCGCCTTGACCACTTCGGCATAGGGGATGTTCAGCGTTTCGGCCATGATGAAGGCGACCGCGCCCATGACCGGCGGCATGATCTGGCCGCCCATCGAGGACGTCGCTTCGACGGCGCCGGCGAAGGCCGAGCGGAAGCCGAAGCGCTTCATCAGCGGGATGGTGAACTGGCCGCTGGCCACCACGTTGGCGACGCCGGAGCCGGAGATGGTGCCCATCAGCGCCGAAGACAGCACGCAGACCTGCGCCGGGCCGCCGCGCCACGAACCGACCAAGCCGAGCGCGAAATCGTTGAACAGCGCGATCATGCCGGCGCGTTCGAGGAAGGCGGCGAAGACGACGAAGATGAAGATATAGGCAGCCGAGACATAGATCGGCGTGCCGTATATGCCTTCGGTGCCGTAGGCGAAGGTGTCGACCAGCTGGGCGAAATCGTAGCCGCGATGGATGAAGGGCGGCGGCAGATGATTGCCGACGAAGCAGTAGGCGAGAAAGATGAAGGCGATGACCGCCAGCGGCAGGCCCATCAGCCGCCTGGCCGCCTCGAAGACCAGCGCCACCAGCACCGCGCCGACGATCAGGTCCGGCGTGGTCAGGAAGCCGGAGCGGCGGATAAGGTCGGTATAGAATATCCAATTGTAGATACCGGTGCCGAAGCCGAGCACGCCGAGCGTCCAGAACACGACCTTGGCCGGTGCGCTGGTGGCACGCAGGTTGGCGATCAGGGCAAAGCCGAGCAGCAGCAGGAAGCCGACATGCATGGCCCGCACCACCTGGCTCGGAATGCTGCCATAGGCTGCGACATAGATCTGGAACGCGGAAAAGGCGACGGCGGTGGCGAATGCGACCTTGCCGGCGATGCCCTCGCCGAAGCCCGGCGGCAGCCCTTCGACTTGTTCCTCGGCGGCAGGGAGATGGAGAGCGCCGTCGGTCGTTGTTCCGCTCATCCGACGCACTCCAAAATGGGCGAATTACAGCGCGAGGCGCCTGGCGAAGACATCTCAGATAGTCCCCGCCTACTTCAACAGCCCCTTTTCCTTGTAATACCGCTCCGCACCCGGATGCAGCGGCACCGGCATGCCGGCGAGCGCCTTGGCAGGGTCGATCGCCTTGGCGGCGGCATGCGCCGCGGCCAACTGGTCGAGATGGTCGAACATCTGCTTGGTCATCTGATAGGCGGTCTCGTCGGAGACATCGGCGCGGGTGATGAGGAAATTACCGACGGCGGCGGTAGCGACGTCCTCGCTCTGGCCTTCATAGGTGCCCTTCGGAATGACCACCGAGAGATAGGGCGAGCCGATCTTGGCAACGTCTTCGGCCGGCACCGACACGACGTTGATCGGCACGGACGTGGCGAGGTCGCGGATCGAGGCGACACCGAGCCCTGCCGATTGCAGGGTCGCGTCGAGCTGCCGGTTCTTGATCAGTTCGACCGATTCGGCAAAAGGCAGGTATTCGACCCGGCCGAGATCCTCGTATTTCAGCCCGGCGGCGGCAAAGATGGCGCGCGCGTTGAGTTCGGTGCCCGAAGCCGGCGCGCCGACCGACAGGCTCTTGCCCTTGAGATCGGCCAGCGTCTTGATGCCGGACTCCCGGCTGGCGACGATCTGGATGTAATTGGGGTAGATGGCGGCGATGCCGCGCAGTTTGTCGAGCTTGCCGGGGAAGCCGGCCTCGGCATTGCCCTCGGCGGCCAGCTTGACGGAATCGCCGAGCGCGAAGGCGATCTCGCCCTTGCCCTGCTGCAGCAGATTGAGGTTTTCCACGGAAGCCTTCGTAGCCTGCACCTGGGTGCGGGCGCCTTCGATGCCCTTGCCGTAGATTTCCGACAGCGCCACACCAAGCGGATAGTAGACGCCCGACGTGCCGCCGGTCAGCACGTTGATGAATTCCTGCGCTCCGGCTGAAACAACGCCGAAGCCAAGTGAAAGCGCCACCATGGCGGCTGCAACGGTTTTCGTTCTGAAATGGAACATCTGATTTCCTCCCTGCAATGCTGACAACCGCACCGCCTCCCAGATGCGAACCGGGCGAGTTTAGACGGCGAGCCGGAAATGCCAACCCGCAATTCTGTCGGGGCATCAAACGAAAAACTCGCCTGTGCGGCGGGTCATCGGCGCAACCTGCACCATGGAGGACTATGTACCATGGCTGCGCTCACAAAGTCAAGGAAAAAAATCCTATCATAAAAAGCTGCCGGCACAAAAAAGGCCGGCCCCGCCGGTGTCGGCCGTCGTCAGGCCTTTTGCCGACATGCATTGGGAGCCGTGCCGGAAACAGATGGCGGCTTGCACAAAATGCAATCGCAGCCGAAAATTTTGCGTAGCTTGTCGAAATCGGTCGCCGCCGCGCGACATACGTCTGGCCCCGCAAGGACGCGGCCTTCGAAACACGGGAGAAGACCCATGCGATACATGCTTTTGATCAACAACGACGAAGCCGCACTGGCTAACACGCCGGTCGAGAAGGCCCAGCAGATGAGCGCGGCTTATGGCGCCTATACAGAAGCGTTGAAGAAATCCGGTGCGTGGCTGGCCGGCGAAAGGCTGCGCCCGACCCAGGCAACCACCTCGGTGCGGATTTCTGACGGCAAGACCAACGTAATCGACGGCCCCTATGCCGACACCAAGGAGCAGCTTGCTGGCTTCTACATGATCGAGGCGGCCGATATCGATACCGCCATCGACTGGGCGGCGCGCTGTCCGGCGGCCAGCACCGGCACGGTCGAGTTGCGGCCGATCTGGGAAATGGCCGACTACATGCCGCAGAAATGATGCCGTGATGGACAGTCGCCCGGAGACCGCCCGGGCGGCCGCGGAGGCCGCCGCCCGGCAAAGCTATGGCAAGCTGGTCGCCTGGCTCGCTGCGCGCACGCGCGACGTGGCCGCCGCCGAGGATGCATTGGCCGATGCCTTTGCCGCCGCGCTCGAAAGCTGGCCACGAACCGGCGTGCCTGAAAAGCCGGAAGCCTGGCTGCTGGCCGTGGCGCGGCGCCGGCGTGTCGATGCCGTGCGGCGGCGGCTGACCAGCGAGGCCGGCCGCGAGCATCTCAAGCTGATTGCCGAGGAGGCGGAGGCACGCATGACCGACGAAGACCTGCCCGACGAACGGCTGCGGCTGATGTTCGCCTGTGCCCATCCGGCCATGGAAGCCGGCGTGCGTGCGCCGCTGATCCTGCAGACCATCCTTGGCTTCGATGCGGCCACGATCGCGTCCGCCTTCCTGGTCTCGCCCGCGACGATGGGCCAGCGCCTGGTGCGCGCCAAGGCCCGCATTCGTGAGACAGGCATTCCATTCCGGGTGCCGGAGCG
Source organism: Mesorhizobium sp. M0587 (assembly GCF_040320945.1). Classification (NCBI taxonomy): domain Bacteria; kingdom Pseudomonadati; phylum Pseudomonadota; class Alphaproteobacteria; order Hyphomicrobiales; family Phyllobacteriaceae; genus Mesorhizobium; species Mesorhizobium sp. M0587. The sequence goes on along the minus strand of NZ_JAMYQP010000045.1, from coordinate 28,066 downwards.
GGCCGAACTCGGCGAGCGGCTGGATGCTGTGCTGGAGGCCATCTACGCGACCTTTGCCGAAGGCTGGTCCGACCCGGCCGGCACCGAGACTCGCCGCCGCAATCTGGCGACAGAAGGCATCTGGCTCGGCAGGCTGGTGGCGTCGCTGATGCCGAATGAGCCGGAAGCGCTGGGCCTGCTGTCGCTGATGCTGTTTGCCGAAGCGCGTCGCGCCGCGCGCCGCGATGCGGACGGAGACTATGTGCCGCTTGCCGAGCAGGATTGTGCGCTGTGGGATAATGCCTTGATCGACGAAGCGGAAGCGCTGCTCGGCCGCGCCGCAACGAGAGATGTCATCGGCCGCTATCAGCTGGAGGCGGCCGTGCAATCCGCCCATGCGGCGCGGCGGCGGACCGGCCGGACCGACTGGGCCGCGATCCGGGAACTCTACGACGCGCTGTCGGTGATTGCCGGCTCACCCGTTGTGTCGATCAATCGTGCCGTGGCGATCTCCGAAGCCGAGGGCGCGGTGGTGGGACTGGCGGTCCTTTACACGCTTGGCGACGACAAGCGGCTTGCAGACTATCAGCCCTATTGGGCGGCCCGCGCCGGCCTGCTGGCCAGGCTTGGTGAGATCACGCAAGCCGCCGACGCCTACGACCGGGCGATCGGGCTCGAACACGATCCGGCCGTGCGCCGGTTCCTGCAGGAGAAGCGGGCAATCCTTGGAAATTGAGTCTCCTGGAGCGGAGGTGGATCGATCAGCCCGGCCACATCTCGTGCGAGGCGTTGAGTTTCTTCATCAGCGGATGCGCGCGCAGCGTGGACCATAGCCGTTCGACGTTGGGCCAAGCCGCTCGCGCCTTGTCGATGTTGGGATGCCAGGCCACCAGCATGACGAGATAGATGTCGGCCAGCGACATCTGGTCTCCGACCAGCCAGTCGCGGCCGCGCAAGGCGGTATCGAGAACGGCGAAGCCGCGGTCCATCTCGGCAATGGCGGCCTGTTCAACGGCTGTCGTGCCGCCGGCGTCGGTGGTGTAGCGATGGGCGTAGTACAGCCGCAGGATCGCGGGATAGAGCACCGAGGACATGAAGGCCATCCAGCGCAGGAAGTCGGCGCGGGCAGGCGCGCCGACAGCCGGCGCCAGGCCGGCGTCCGGGTGGCGCTCGGCAAGCAGGATGCAGATCGCCGCCGATTCGGTCATCGAACGGCCGTCCGGCAGCGTCAGCACCGGAACCTGGTTCAACGGGCTGATGTCAAGGAAGGCCTGGTCGGGGAAGGCCTGGTTGGGGAAGGCCTGGTCGGGCCGGTCCTTCGGTACGTCGATCTGCTCGAACGGCGCGTCCGCCAATGCCAGCGCCGCCTCGACGACGAAGCCGCCGCTGCCGGGGCGGGTGTAGAGCTTGTACATGAAATCCTCCGCCGGCCGCATAAGCGGGCTGGCGGCGATATGAACCGGAAGCAGGGTTCTGCTCAAGCCGGCTGCGGCCGCCAAGCGTGGTTTATTTCGCGGCCGTGCCGAAGACCAGAGGCCTACGCACCCAATCCTTCGAACAGGATGGTCGACAGATACCGCTCGGCGAAGTCGGGGATGACCACGACGAGGTTCTTGCCCTTGTTTTCAGGCCGCGAGCCGACGACGATCGCCGCCTGCAGGGCGGCGCCCGACGAGATGCCGACCGGCACGCCTTCGAGGCGCGCGACGAGGCGCGCATTGGCGACCGAATCCTCGTTCGAGACCTTGACGATCTCGTCGTAGATCGTGGTGTCGAGGATTTTAGGCGCGAAGCCGGCGCCGATGCCCTGGATCTTGTGCGGACCGGGCTGGCCGCCGGACAGCACCGGGGAGGCCTCCGGCTCGACGGCGACGACATGCACGGAGGGCTTGCGCTTCTTCAGCACCTGGCCGACGCCGGTGATGGTGCCGCCGGTGCCGATGCCGGAGACGAGGATATCGACCTCGCCATGCGTGTCGTTCCAGATCTCCTCGCCGGTCGTGGTGCGGTGTATCTCTGGGTTGGCTGGATTTTCGAACTGCTGCGGGATGATGGCGTTGGGGATCGTCGCGGCCAGTTCGTCGGCCTTGGCGATGGCGCCCTTCATGCCCTTCGGCCCTTCGGTCAGGACCAGCTCGGCGCCGAGCAGCGCCAGCATCTTGCGGCGCTCGACCGACATCGTCTCCGGCATGGTCAGGATCAGCTTGTAACCCTTGGCGGCGGCGGCGAAGGCGAGAGCGATGCCGGTGTTGCCGGATGTCGGTTCGATCAGCGTCGTCTTGCCGGGAGAAATCTTGCCGGCCGCCTCCAGCGCCTCGATCATCGCCACGCCGATGCGGTCCTTGACCGAGGCGATCGGGTTGAAGAATTCGAGCTTGGCGATGAGGTTGGCGACGACGCCCTTTTCCCTGGCGAATTTGTCGAGCCGCACCAATGGCGTATCGCCGATCGTGTCGGTGATCGAATTGTAGATGCGGCCGCGACCGGGCACGCGGGCGGAGGTGACGGGTTTGTTCATTGGTTTCGCTCCCAAAACTTCAGGCGATTGGCGTCCAGCCGGCAAGATAGAGCCTTCGGTCGCGCAAGATAGACTGTCGGCCGAAAATATCCGAGTGGGGGCCGTGTCTAAAACGCCCTTGTCCTGGAAAAGCGTTTTCGGGAAAAGCCGATCTCTGGAATGTTTTGGCCGAAAGTGCCCTATTGGCGGGCGGCAATCGCCGCTGCCGCTCCGACCATGAAGCCGGCGGCAGTGCGGTTCAGCGCCTTGAGCGCTCGCGGCGATTTCAGGAACCAGCGCGCCTTGGCCGCCAGCGCGAGATAGGGCACCAGCACGACCAAGAGCACGACGATGGTGATCGCCACGAGAATACCGTAGTCGGCCAGCGTGATCGTCTTCAGGTCGACGATGGTCGGCGTGATCGCAAGATAGAAGATCATCGTCTTCGGATTGCCGAGCGTGACGGTCAGGCCGGCGACAAAGCTGGACAGCAGCCCGCCTTTGCCTTTCCTCGCCTCGACCGTCTCGGGCGTGATGCCGCTGTTCCAGAAGCGCCAGCCGAGAAAGGCCAGATAGGCAACGCCCAGCCATTTGATGGCGAGAAAAACCATGCCGAAGGTCTGCGCGACGAAAGCGAGGCCGAGCACCACGGCGGTCAGATAGGTAAGATCGCCAAGCATCAGGCCGAAGGACATGGCGAGCGACGAGCGAAAGCCGGAACCGAGCGCACGCGCGACGAGCGCGGTGACGCCAGGGCCGGGAATGGCGGCAGCGATGCCGAGTGCGGCGCTGTAGGCGAGAAATCCGGCAAGGGTCATGGCATTGGCCTCAGATCATATGCCTTGTCGCATGGATCGGAACCAAAGTTGATTCCCTGCGGCCGGAATTCATTGCACCAGATGTCGCTGGCCCCCATCTGGTCGCTTCGCGGCCAACTTCTCGCCGCAGCGAGCAGCAGTCTTCTCTCCCTCGGGCTCTCCGGGGTGGAGAGCCTGCCTTGCGCGAGCAGAATCAGGAACGGCCGTCGCCATAGGTGACGCGCCAGATGGTGCCGTTGCCGTCCTCGGTGACGATCAGCGCGCCGTCGCTTGCCACCGCCACGCCTGCTGGCCGGCCCCAGACATTGCCGTTGGAGGCTACGAAGCCGGTCATGAAATCCTCGTATTCGCCGGTAGGTTTGCCGTCCCTGAACAGCAACCGGACAACCTTGTAGCCGGTTCTGTTGCCGCGATTCCACGAGCCATGCAGGGCAACGAAAGCGTCGCCCTGATACTCCTGTGGAAAAGTCTTGCCGTCGTAGAAGGCGATGTTGAGCGGCGCCGAGTGCGCCTGCATCAGCACATCGGGAATGGTCGCCTTGCCGGCAAGATCGGGACGCTCGCCCTCGTGAAGCGGATCCTCATTGTCGCCGATATAATACCAGGGCCAGCCATAGAAGGCGCCGTCCTTGACGGCCGTTGCGTATTCGGGCGGCACATCGTCGCCAAGCCCGTCGCGCTCGTTGACGACGCACCACAGCGCCCCGGTCGCCGGCTGCACGGTCATGCCCGAGCAGTTGCGCAGTCCAGTGGCGACAGTTCTGCCATTTTTGCCGTCCGGATCGAAGGCCAGCACCTCGGCGCGGCCGCTTTCGAAGCCCCAGGCAGCGCCGAGCGGCTTCGATCTGGCCCATGCGTCAAGGCCGCCTTCTGGCTCCTTCGCCATGTCCGAAGCGGCGTTCGAACCCGAGCCGACCGACAAATAGAGCGTCTTGCCGTCGGGCGAGAAGGCGATGTCGCGGGTCCAGTGATGATTGGCGGGAATGTCGTCGAGGACGGTTTCCGGCTCGCCGGAAGCTCTCAGATCACCACTGCGGTAGGCAAACCGCACGATGCTGTCGCTGTTGGCGACATAGACCCATTGCGGGTCATTGCCCGGCGGATAGAAGGCAATGCCATAGGGCTGATTGAGGTTGCCGGCAAAGATGCCTTTCTCGGCGGGTTTCGCACTGCCTGCGGCCAGCCGAAAGACGCGGACCCGATTGGCTTCGCTGTCGGCGACGAACAGGTCGCCATTCGGAGCGACGCGCACGACACGCGGATTGGCGATGCCCGATGCGACCAGTTCGGCCGAAAAACCGGGCGGCAATCGCGGCCTGGCGCCTTGCGGCCGCTCCGCCAGGCCGGCGCTATTCGAGGTGGATTTGGTGACGTCGGGCTTCGGCAGGTCTTCCGGCTTGATCAGCCGGCGCACCCCCGGCCTGTCGGCACGCCAGTCGCCGAAGGCGGCGGCACCTTTGAGCACCGGCTGATCGGCCTGTTGGGCGGATGCCGTCGTGACGGCAAACAGGGCAACAAAGGCCGTACCAGCGAAACGGATCATCCCGTCCTCCAACATTGGTCACGGGTCAGGAACGGCAGGTTTCGCCGATCGTTCCGCTTTACACGACGAGTTGAAGGCAGACCACTTCCAGGCTCAGTTGCCGGCGGCGTAGAAATCGTCATCCAGGCGTTTTTCCAGCGCGACGAGATCGGCCGGCAGCGGCAGCCCCATGGCGCGCATCTCCCGCAGTTTTTCGCGCAACTGTTCCTGGATTTCGTGCTGATCCTCCGGCTGGTTGACCATCTCCTCGAGCAGCAGGCTGATGCGGGCCTTGAATTCTTCGAGCGCCATTCTTTTTCTCCTCGGCAGCCTGTTCTTCGGAAGCGCGGGAAGCCGCCATTCGCAGGCCGGCATCACCTGAGTATCAGCGCCTTAGCGCAGCATGCGGGAAATCAGCTGCGCCGTATAGTCGACCATCGGGACGATGCGGGCATAGTTCAGCCGCGTCGGGCCGATGACGCCGAGCGCGCCGACGACGCGGGCGTCCTTGTCGCGATAGGGCGCGACGACCAGCGACGAGCCCGACAGCGAAAACAGCTTGTTTTCCGAGCCGATGAAGATGCGCACGCCCGATCCCTGCTCGGCAAGGTCAAGCAGCTGGATCAGCCCGTCCTGCGTCTCCATGTCCTCGAACAGGTGCCGCAGCAATTCGATATCGGCTTGGGCCGTGACGTTTTCGAGCAAATTGGCGCGGCCGCGCACGATGAGCCGCGCCGGCAGGCCGCTTTCGGCACCGGCCCAAACCGCCAGGCCTTTCTCGACAAGGTCCTGCGACAGCGTGTCGAGCGCTGCCCTGGTCTCTTCCTTGATGCGGGCGATCTCGGTCCGCGCCTCGGCCAGCGTACGGCCGCGAATATGGGCGTTGAGGAAGTTCGAGGCTTCGTGCAGTTGCGACACGGTGATGCCGGCCGGCAGCTCGATGACGCGATTCTCCACATCGCCGTTCTGTGACACCAGCACCGCCAGCGCCTTGGTCGGCTCGAGCTGGATGAATTCGATATGCTTTAGCGCGACCTCGTTCTTCGCGGCCAGGACCAGGCCGGCGCCGCGCGACATGCCCGACAGCATCTGGCTGGCCTCGGTCAGCATGTGCTCCAGAGTGGCGCCCGAACCGGAGGCCCGCACCTGCGCCTCGATGCTGCGGCGCTCCTCGTCGGAAAGGTCGCCAAGCTCCATGAAGGCATCGACGAAGAAGCGCAGCCCGGCCTGCGTGGGCAGCCGGCCGGCCGAGATGTGGGGCGCATAGATCAGGCCAAGGTGCTCGAGGTCGCTCATCACGTTGCGGATGGTGGCCGGCGACAGCGAGGACGGCAGGATACGCGACAGGCTGCGGGATCCCACCGGTTCGCCGTCCCTGAGATAGGAATCGACGATGCGCCGGAAGATGTCGCGCGAACGCATGTCGAGGGATTGAAGCGCGGGCGCCTGCGAGTTCGGATCGACTGCCTTGGTCATTGCGCCAAAAACCTCCGGCTTAAGGATATAGACTTCCGCCCGGCCCGCGCAACCGGTGTCTGCGTCAGATCACCCGGTGTCTGTGTCAGATCGCTCGGCCATTTTCCTTTGCGCCATCCGTCCCATGCGGCTACAAGCCGGCCAAGATTCCGAAAAATGAACGAGAAAGTAGCCTGAATGCGCCCTTCCAAACGCCAATTCGACGAAATGCGCGCCATATCCTTCGAGCGCGGCGTCTCCAAGCATGCCGAAGGCTCGTGCCTGGTGAAATTCGGCGACACGCATGTCCTGTGCACCGCCAGCCTGGAGGAAAAAGTGCCGGGCTGGATGCGCAATTCCGGCAAGGGCTGGGTGACGGCGGAATACGGCATGCTGCCACGCTCGACCGGAGAGCGCATGCGCCGCGAGGCCTCCGCCGGCAAGCAGGGCGGCCGCACGCTGGAAATCCAGCGGCTGATCGGCCGCTCCTTGCGCGCCGTGGTCGACCTGCAGGCGCTCGGCGAGCAGCAGATCACCGTCGACTGCGACGTCATACAAGCCGATGGCGGCACCCGCACCGCCTCGATCACCGGCGGCTGGGTCGCGCTTTACGATTGCCTGCGCTGGATGGAAGCACGGCAGATGACCAGCGTCGCCAAGGTGCTGAAGGACCACGTCGCGGCGATTTCCTGCGGCATCCATGACGGCCAGCCGGTCATCGACCTCGATTATATCGAGGATTCGGCCGCCGGCACCGATGCCAATTTCGTCATGACCGGCAAGGGCGGCATCGTCGAGATCCAGGGCACCGCCGAGGGTGAACCTTTTTCGGAAGGGCAGTTCGCCGAGCTGATGGGCCTGGCCAAGAAAGGCATCCAGCGCCTGGTCAGCCTGCAGCAGATGGCGGTGGCGTAGTTTTCAAATGCCTATCTTGAGCGTGACTCCTTCCGCAATCCTGGAATCGGCCCTCTACGTCACCGATCTCTCCGCAGCGGAAGCGTTCTACACCGATATCCTCGGCCTTGACCTCCTCGGCAAGGTCGAGGGCCGCCACCTCTTCTTCCGCTGCGGCCCCGGCGTGCTGCTGATCTTCAACGCCGAGGCGACCAAGATCCCGCCGGCGCCCGACGCGCGGCTGAAAGTGCCGCCGCACGGCGCGGTCGGCGAAGGCCATCTCTGCTTTGCCGCGACCGCCGATGAAATCAGCCGCTGGAAATCCCATCTGAAGGCGAAGAAGATCGCCATCGAAAGCGAATTCGAATGGCCGCAAGGCGGCCGCTCGATCTATATCCGCGATCCCTCCGGCAATTCGATCGAATTCGCCGAGCCGAGAATCTGGGGACTTTGATGCATTCACTCGACGGAAAGAAGATCGTCGTCGCCAGCCACAATGCCGGCAAGCTGCGCGAATTCGCCGACCTGATGGCGCCGTTCGGTTTCGAGGCGAAATCGGCCAAGGAATACGGCCTGCCGGAGCCGGAGGAAACCGGCACCACCTTCGAGGAAAACGCCTATATCAAGGCCTTCGCCGCCGCTAAAGCCACTGGCCTGCCGGCGCTGTCGGACGATTCCGGCCTGTGCGTCGACGCGCTTGACGGCGCGCCAGGCGTCTATACCGCCAACTGGGCCGAAACCCCCGACGGGTCGCGCGATTTCGGCATGGCCATGCAGCGCACCGAAGTGGCACTGCAGGAAGTCGGAGCCGCCTTGCCGCAACAGCGCAAGGGGCGCTTTGTCGCCGTCATATGCCTGGCGTTCCCCGACGGCGAGGCCGAATATTATCGCGGCGAGGCCGAAGGCACGCTGGTCTGGCCGCCGCGCGGCGGACTCGGCTTCGGCTACGACCCGGTTTTCCTGCCGGATGGCTTCGACAAGACCTTTGGCGAGATGAGTGCTGAGGAGAAACACGGCTGGAAGCCCGGCCAGTCGGCCGCGCTGTCGCACCGCGCCCGGGCTTTCCAGAAATTCGCCGAGGCACGATTGAATCTGGCGCGAACGGGTTCGACATGACCATGCTGCTCGACCGCAGCCCGGGCTTCGGCGTCTATGTGCATTGGCCGTTCTGCGCGGCCAAATGCCCTTATTGCGACTTCAACAGCCATGTCCGCCATCAGCCGGTTGACCAGGACCGTTTTTCGAGCGCTTTCGAGGCGGAACTCGCGACGATGCGCGAGCGCACCGGGCCACGAGAAGTGACCAGCATATTCCTCGGCGGCGGCACGCCATCGCTGATGAAGCCGGAAACGGTGGCCAGGGTCCTGGATGCGGTAGCGAAGTACTGGACCGTTCCGGCCGGCATTGAGGTGACGCTGGAAGCAAACCCGTCCTCGGTCGAGGCCGAGCGTTTTCGCGGCTACCGGGCGGCGGGCGTCAACCGCGTCTCGCTCGGGGTGCAGGCGCTGAACGACAAGGATTTGCGCTTCCTCGGCCGGCTGCACAATGTCGAGGAAGCACTGCACGCCATCGGTCTTGCACGTGAGATTTTTCCGCGGCTCTCCTTCGATCTCATCTATGCGCGGCCCGGCCAGACGCCCGAGGCCTGGCAGGCCGAGCTTGAACAGGCAATCGGCCATGCCGCCGACCACCTGTCGCTCTACCAGCTGACCATCGAGGAAGGCACCCCATTTCACGCCCTGCATGCGGCCAAGAAATTCACTATTCCCGATAATGACCACGCCGCCGACCTCTATGCGTTGACGCAGGAGATCACATCCGCGCATGGTTTGCCGGCTTACGAGATTTCCAATCATGCCCGGCAGGGCGCCGAGAGCCGGCACAATCTGACCTACTGGCGTTATGGCGAATATGTCGGCGTCGGCCCCGGCGCGCATGGCCGCTTCGTCGAGAATGGCCGCCGCGTGGTGACGATCGCCGAGCGGATGCCGGAAACCTGGGCCAATCTGGTCGAGGCCAAGGGCCATGGCGTCACCGGTGGCGAGATCCTGACGCGCTCCGAAGAAGCCGACGAATTCCTGCTGATGGGCTTGCGATTGGCCGAGGGCATCGACCTTTCGCGCTACGAGGCGTTCTCCGGACGCGGCCTGTCGAGCGCACGGCTGTCGGTGTTGCAGGGCGAAGGTCTGGTCGCGCCGATCGGCAACACCCGGCTGCGCGCCACGCCGGCCGGCATGATCGTGCTCGACGCCGTGGTGGCCGATCTCGCGCGATAGGTTCTACGAGGCGAGTGCCGAACCTAGTGTCGGCAGGGCAGAGGGGGGTGCGAAGGTACGCTACCGATCGGCTTTCATTTTGCGTCGCTTCGCTCCTTGCCCCGTCTTGGGACGACGAAGGAGAGCCGTCTCTGCCAAACTTGCTCGGCTAAGCGTCGTGCTTGTGGCGGTGTTTGCCGCGCTCCTTTTCGGCATGCGCCTCTCCAGAGCGAACCGGCTTGGCGTCGTCCTTGTCGCGTCGGGCGCGGTGCTGGTCGCCTATCGAGGGATGCGGCACGCCGTTGCGGGAGCTCTTGGTTTCAAGACGGGTGATGAAGATATCGAAGCGATTGGGCATCGTCCGGTCAGTGCTCCGTCGTGCTGTCGGTTTCGGAAAGTGTCACTCTCTCGGGCAAGGTGCTTGCGGCGAGCTCTTTGGTCAGTCTGTCCATCCTGTCCTCCTCCGGATTCAGGGGTAAATCTGCCGAACCCGGTTTCGTTCCCTACTGTGGCAAAGGAATGGCGAGAGGACCGATGTCGGCTTTTGCAACCCGGCGCCGGCCGTGCCAAACAGGGGTTGAACGGAGATGCATCGGTGACCGGCGAAACTGGCAAGCGCAGTTATGTGGTCGGACAGACCGAGATCGCGGCCCGACCGCTCGAAATGGCGCTCTATCTGGTGGCGACGCCGATCGGCAATCTCGCCGATATCACGCTGCGCGCGCTGGAGACGCTGGCCGCCGCCGATATCGTCGCTTGCGAGGACACACGGGTGTCGCGCGTGCTGCTCGACCGCTACGGCATTCGCCGCCGCACCACGGCCTATCACGAGCACAATGCCGGCGAGGCCGGGCCGAAGCTGATCGCGGCCCTTCAAGCCGGACAGAGCGTGGCGCTGATTTCCGACGCCGGCACGCCGCTGGTCTCCGATCCCGGCTACCGGCTGGTCGGCGAGGCGCTCGACCTTGGCATCCGCGTCGTCCCGATCCCAGGTCCGTCGGCACCGCTCGCCGCGCTGACCGCATCCGGCCTGCCGTCGGACGCCTTTATGTTCGCCGGGTTTTTGCCGGTAAAGACCGGGCAGCGGCTGACGCGGCTGGAGGCCCTCAAGGCGGTGCCGGCGACGCTGATCTTCTTCGAATCGCCGCGCCGGCTGGCAGACTCCCTCGCCGCCATGGTCGAAGCCCTCGGCGGCGAGCGCAAGGCCGCGATCGGCAGGGAATTGACCAAGACCTTCGAGGAGATGCGCACCGGCACGTTGCAAACGCTCGCCGACCATTACGCGGCGGCCGATACGCCAAAGGGCGAGATCGTCGTCTGCGTCGGTCCGGCCGAGGCCAAGGCCGAGGAACCTGCCGACATCGACCGCCTGCTGCTGTCGCTCGCCGCCGAAATGCCGGCCTCCAAGGCGGCGGCGGAAGCCGCGAAAATGACCGGCGGCCAGAAACAGGCGCTCTACCGGCGGCTGCTGGAGCTTAGGGACAGACCATGATCCCGAAAAGTGGAAACCGGTTTTCGGGAAAGATCATGGTCGAACAAAGTTCCGGCAGTGGCTGAGCACCGCCCCAGCGCCAGCCGCCAAAAAGCCTATCGGCGCGGCCATCGCAGCGAATGGCTGGCGGCCGCAGCGCTGATGCTGAAGGGCTACCGCATTCTCGCGCGCCGCCACCGCACCCGCTTCGGCGAGATCGACCTGATCGCGCGGCGCGGCGACCTCGTGCTGTTCGTCGAGGTCAAGGCGCGCCGCACGCTGATGGAAGCCATGGAGGCGATCGGCCGCGAATCGGAGCGCCGCATCGAAGGGGCCGCCGACATCTGGCTGTCGCGCCAGCCCGACTATGGCAGATTGTCGATGCGTTTCGACATGGTCGCGGTGCTGCCCTGGCGCTGGCCGGTGCATGTCGAGAACGCGTTCTATGGACGGAGTTGAGGTTGCTCGCCCTTCGCATGCTCGGGGCGTTCGTCGTTCGGAAAGCCAATTGGCTTTCCGCCCGCTCCTCACCCCCAGATCATCAACGCCGCCAGCCCGACGACACCGACCACCAGCCGCCACCAGCCGAACAGCGAATAGCCGTTGCGCGAGACGTAATCGAGCAGGTATCGAACGACGATGAGCGCCGTGACGAAGGCGGCAACGAAGCCAACGGTTATGATGGGCAGGTCGGCTGATGTCAGCACATTGCGGTTCTTGAACAGATCGAAGGCGAAGGCGCCGACCATCGTCGGTATGGCCAGGAAGAACGAGAACTCCGCGGCTGCCCGCTTGTCGACGCCCAGAAGCAGCGCACCGACGATCGTCGAACCCGAGCGCGACGTGCCCGGAATGAGCGACAGGCATTGGAAAAGCCCGATCTGCAGATAGAGCCTGGTCGGGAACCGCTCGACGTCGCGGTACATCGGCTTCAGCTTCATGCGGTCCACCGCCAGCAGCACGACGCCGCCGATGATCAGCATGATGCAGATCAGCCGCGGCGATTCGAACAGGATGGTCTTGATGAAATCATGCGCCAATGCGCCGATCACCGCTGCCGGCAGGAAGGCGATCAGTATGCCGATGGCGAAATGTCGCGTCAGCCGGTCATGGGGCAGTTCGAACAGCATCTGCCACAAACGGCGGAAATAGACGCTGAGAATCGCCAGGATGGCGCCGAGCTGGATCAGGATCTCGAAAGCCTTGCCAGTCGAATGGAAGCCGAGGAAATGCCCGGCGAGCAGGATATGGCCGGTCGAGGACACCGGTATGAACTCGGTCAACCCCTCCAGCAGGCCGAGCAGCAGGGCTTCGACAATGGTCTGGCTTTCCATGGCACCCTCGGCATTGGCGGGACGGCTTGCTTGTCATGGCCCGCAACTCCCCCTATAGGTCGCAGCACCCTGACGGCCCGCTAACCGGGCGGCCAAGACTTACCGGTGCGCCCGGCGATTCGCCAGTGCGCTTTATCATCGCGGAACCATGCTGACGCTTTTCCATCATCCCATGTTCGCCACTTGTCGCTTCGTCCGCCTCGCTTTCGGCGAATATGGCGAGGAGTTGGCCCTGATCGAGGAAAAGCCCTGGACGCGGCGCAAGGAGTTCCTGGCGCTGAACCCTGCCGGCACGCTGCCGATCCTGCTGGCGGAAGGCGACGTGCCGATCGTCGGCGCAACGGTGATCTCGGAATATCTCGACGAGACGCGCGGCGTCTTGAAGCGCGACAAGCGGCTGTTCGCCGAGGACCCGATGCAGCGCGCCGAAATCCGCCGGCTGACCGACTGGTATCTCAACAAGGCCGAGAGCGAAGTGACGAGGCATCTGGTGCGCGAGCGCGTGCTGAAGCCGGTGATGCCGGAGACGGCGGGCGGCGGCTCGCCGGATTCGGCCGCGATCCGTGCGGCCCGCGCTAACATCCGCCAGCACATGAAATACACCAACTGGCTGGCCGGCACCCGTCATTGGCTGGCCGGCAGCAGAGTGACCTATGCCGATCTCGCGGCGGCGGCGACGCTGTCCGTTCTCGATTATCTCGGCGAGGTCGACTGGCGCGAACATGCCGCGGCGCGCGAGTGGTACACGCGGGTCAAGTCGCGGCCCTCCTTCCGGCCGCTTTTGACCGACCGCGTGCGCGGTCTTTCGCCGGTGTCGCATTATGCGGACCTCGACTTCTGACGCGTCAAAACTGCGCGCGCTGATCGACGCAGAGGCGCGTCGCGCCGGCTTCGATGCCGTGGCCGTCACCACCCCCGACGCGATTCCGCTGGCGCCGGCGCGATTGGCCGAATTCGTCGCCGACGGTTTTCACGGCTCGATGGACTGGATCGCCGAGACGCTCGAACGTCGCGGCGCGCCGACAGCGCTTTGGCCGGAAGTGCGCTCGATCATCGTGCTGGCGATGAATTACGGCCCGGACCGCGATCCGCGCGAAGTGCTGGCCAGGCGCGACCGGGGTGCCATCTCCGTCTATGCGCAAAACCGCGACTATCATGATGTGATGAAAGGCCGGCTGAAAGAGATCGCCGGCAAGATCGTGGCGCGCGCCGGCGGCGACGTGAAGGTTTTCGTCGACACCGCACCCGTCATGGAAAAGCCGCTGGCGGAGGCTGCCGGGCTCGGCTGGCAAGGCAAGCACACCAACCTGGTCAGCCGCGAACATGGCTCCTGGCTGTTCCTGGGCACCATCTTCACCACGGCCGAACTTGCGCCCGACCGCGCCGAGATCGACCATTGCGGTTCCTGCCGCGCTTGCCTCGATGCCTGCCCAACCGACGCCTTTCCGGCACCCTACCGGCTCGACGCGCGGCGCTGCATCTCCTACCTCACCATAGAGAACAAGGGGCCGATCCCGCATGAATTCCGCGACAAGATCGGCAACCGCATCTATGGCTGCGACGACTGCCTCGCGGCCTGCCCGTGGAACAAGTTCGCCCGGGCGGCTTCGGAGGCCAAGCTCGCCGCGCGCGACGATTTGCGCGAGCCGACGCTCGCCGAGCTTTTGCAATTGGACGACGCTGCCTTCCGCGCATTCTTCTCCGGCTCGCCGATAAAACGCATCGGCCGCGACCGTTTTATCCGCAACGTGCTTATCGCTGCCGGCAATTCCGGCGATATTTCGTTGGCGGGCGCGGTGCGTGCCTTGCTGGAGGACGTCTCGCCGTTGGTGCGGGGCGCGTCAATATGGGCGCTGACGCGGCTCGTGTCCGACGCGGAATATTCCGAGCGGGCCGCTGCCGGCCTGAAAACCGAGAGCGACGCGGCGGTGCGCGAGGAATGGTTTCTGGCGTGGCCAAGCAAGGCAAATCCATGAGCGAAAAACAGGTCTTCATCTTCGGTGCCGGCTATTCCGGCAAGGCTTTTGCCCGAGCCGGCAAGGCTTTTGCCCGAGCCACACAAGGGGCCGCCGTGATCCTGGGCACGACGCGTTCACCGGAGAAATTCGAGGCGCTGCGGCAGGCCGGCATCGCACCGCTGCTGTTCGATGGCGCGCTGACCGATGAAATCGGCGATGCGCTGAACAAAACGACGCATCTGGTGATATCGGTCGCGCCGGAAGAGGCCGGAGATCCCGTGCTGAATGCTGCCCGAGAGGCAATCGCCCGGATGCCGGCGCTGGAATGGATCGGCTATCTCTCGACCGTGGGCGTCTATGGCGATCATGGCGGCGCCTGGGTCGACGAAACAGCGCTATGCCGGCCGGTGTCCAAGCGCTCGGTGATGCGGGTCGAGGCCGAGCAGGACTGGCTACGACTGGGCGGGGAAATCGGCCGGCCTGTGGCGATCCTGCGCTTGTCCGGCATCTATGGTCCGGGTCGCAACGCCCTGGTCAATCTGGAAAACGGCACCGCAAGGCGGCTGGTCAAGCCGGGCCAGGTGTTTAACCGCATCCATTGCGACGACATCGCAGGTGCTCTCTGGCAACTCATCGAAGCCAATACAGGCGGTATCTTCAACGTTACCGACGACCTTCCGGCGCCCCCGCAGGACGTCGTCGCCTATGCCGCTTCGCTGATGGGTGTCCCACCACCGCCCGAAATTCCCTTCGACGCCGCCCAACTTTCGCCCATGGCGCGGTCATTCTATGGCGAGAACAAACGCGTCGCCAATGCGGCGATCAAGGCGGCGGGCTATCGGTTTCGCTTTCCGGACTACCGCGCCGCCTTCGACCATATGTGGGCCAGCGGCGACTGGCGAGACGGCGAAGCGCGCAGCCCGATGAAGCGCGGATGATCGAAGCCGCGCGGCGGGCGTGATATGATTCGGCGATTCAAGGTGAGGAGGGGTGGGATTCATGAAGGCATCGATGCCATCGTCTCTAGGCGGAAGGGCGCTTCTCGCGGCTGCACTGCTTGCTCTGACCGGGCTCGCCGCGCAGCCGGCAGCGGCCGAGGAACGGGCGAAAGATCTGTTTGGCGCCAAGAAACTGCCTGCCGCGACATCGGCGCAGTCGATCGGCTTCTATTCCAAGGGCTGTTTTGCCGGCGGCGTCGCCATTCCCATGGACGGCCCGAGCTGGGAGGTGATGCGGCCGTCGCGCAACCGCCGCTGGGGCCACCCGGCGATGATCGCGCTGATCGAAAAGCTGGCGCGTGACGCCCATGCCGACGGCTGGCCGGGTCTGTTGATCGGTGATATTTCGCAGCCGCGCGGCGGCCCGATGCTGACCGGCCACGCCTCGCACCAGATCGGCCTCGACGCCGATATCTGGTTGACGCCTATGCCCAGCCGCCCGCTGTCGGCGGCGCAGCGCGAGAGCATGAGCGCCACGTTGATGGTCGACGAGAAGACGCATCTCGTGAAGGACGCGCTGTGGACGCCGGCGCATACAAGGCTGCTGAAGCGGGCGGCCAGCTATGCGGAAGTAGAACGCATCCTGGTCAATCCGGGTATCAAGAAAAAGCTCTGCGACACCGTCAAGGGCGACCGCGGCTGGCTGCGCAAGGTCAGGCCGTTCTGGGGCCATGACTATCATTTTCACATGCGCATCGGGTGCCAGCCGGGCTCGCCCGACTGCCGGGCGCAGGAGGCGACCCCGGCGGATGACGGCTGCGGCAAGCCGCTGGCCTGGTGGTTCACCGAGGAACCCTGGCGTCCCAACAAGAACCCGGATGCGCCCAAGGCGCGCGACCTGATGACGATGGCGAACCTGCCCCAGCAATGCCGGGTCGTTCTCGACGCGCCAGGGCCGGCCTCGGCCGAAGCCGCTACCTACCAGGGCGGCGCCGTGCCGGTCGCGGCCGTTCCGCCGGCGGAACCTGAAGCGCCTTCCCTGCCCGCCACCGCGGCCAGCGGTGCGCCCGCTTTGCCGAGCGCGCTGAACGCTTTCACGGCAACGCCCGAGATCGGCGTGCCGGTGCCGCGGTCACGGCCGCCAAGGAATTGACGCCAGGACCAAGCGTCCAAATCGGCGCGCCCCTCATCCGCCTGCCAGCAGGCAGGGGCAGCGCGAACGCAGGATAGGATTGCCCCCGAGAACTGGCGTCGGCGGCTTTCCCTTTGCAAGGTCATGCGTTAGTCAACGACGAGGCGGTGAGAAGCCGTCAGAATGGGACGGACAAAGAGCATGGCAGGTGAAGACGAAACAGCGCTGCGGTTTCCGATTCTTATCGGCGACATCGGTGGCACCAATGCGCGCTTCTCGATCGTGCTCGATGCCAATTCCGAGCCGGGCGAGCCTGCGATCGTGCAGACGGCCAACTACGGCACCATCGACGAGGCGATCCAGGCGGCGGTCCTCGACCGCTCCTCGATCCGCCCCAATTCGGCGGTGCTGGCGGTGGCCGGTCCGGTCGACGGCGACGAGATCGAGCTCACCAACTGCCCGTGGATCGTCAAGCCGAAAGAGATGTTCGCCAGCCTCGGCCTGAGCGATATCGTCGTGCTCAACGATTTCGAGGCGCAGGCGCTGGCCGTCGTCGCGCTCGGCGAGGAGCACATGGAAAAGATCGGCGGCGGTACGCCGGAGCCAAATGCCGGGCGCGTGGTGCTCGGTCCTGGAACCGGGCTCGGCGTCGCCGGACTGGTCCATGCGCTGCGCCACTGGATACCGGTGCCCGGCGAAGGCGGCCATATGGACATCGGCCCGCGCACACCACGTGACTACGAGGTATTCCCGCATATCGAGAAGCTCGAGGGCCGCATTTCGGGCGAGCAGATCCTGTGCGGACGCGGTCTTGTCAACGTTTACCGGGCCGTGGCCAAGGCCGACGGCAAGCCGTCGCCCTTCACCACGCCGGCCGAGATCACCGCTGCGGCGCTGGCGAAGTCCGATCCGGTTGCGCAGGAAGCGCTGGAGACCTTCGTCACCTGCCTCGGCCGTACCGCCGGCGATCTCGCTCTGGTGTTCATGAGCCGTGGCGGCGTCTTTCTCACCGGGGGCATCGCACAAAAAATCGTGCCGGCGCTGAAGGAAGGGAATTTCCGCGCCGCCTTCGAAGACAAGGCGCCGCACAGCGCGCTGATGCGCACCATGCCCGTCTATGTCATCACCCACCCGCTGGCAGCGCTTCTGGGTCTTGCCGCCTATGCCCGCAACCCCTCGCTGTTCGGCGTCCAGACGGCGGGAAGGCGCTGGCGCGACGAAGTTAGTCACCCCAAGGCATAGGCAAGCCGGCCCCTTGGCGCTAAGAGGGGTGCCGAATTGCCCGGCCGCGGGAAGCGGAAACCTGTGAAGCGCCCGATTTGACACCTCAGCCCCCAAATTTTTCGAAACCCCGTGCGGGCGAGATCGTGGCGGTCATCCGCCGCATCCTCCGAGAAAACGGCCGCGATTATCGTGGGGCCTATATTTTCACGATCCTCTGCCTGCTGACGGTGTCGGCGACGACGGCGCTTGCCGCCTGGATCATGAGCCCGGTCGTCAATCAGATTTTCTACGAGCGGCGCGGTGATCTGATCCCGTGGATATGCGCCGCACTGCTGGGGGCATTCATCCTGCGCGGGCTTGCCGGCTACGGCCAGGCGGTGACGATGGCCAGGATCGGCAACAATCTGGTGGCGCGCTACCAGCAGCGCATCTTCAACCATCTGATGAAGCTCGGCGTCAGCTTCTTCAACGACACCCGCTCCGGCCGGCTGGCGGCGCAGGTCAACGAGAACGTCAACGGCATTCGCGACCTTTTGTCGATGACGGTGACCTCGACGGCGCGCGACGCCGTCTCGCTGATCGGCCTGGTCGGCGTCATGATCTATCAGGACCCGATTCTCTCCTTGAGCTCGCTGCTGATCGGGCCGCCGCTGATCTGGACCGTCACCTATTTGATGCGCCGGGTGCGGCGCATCACCCGCGAATCGGTGCAGATCAATTCGCGGCTGATCGGCGCCATGCAGGAGGCCACGCAAGGCATCGCCATCGTCAAGGCCTTTACCATGGAGGATGAGCTGTCGCGCCGGATCAGCAAGCTCGCCGATGACGCCGAACAGCGGTCGAACAAGATCGCTCGCGTCTCCGAGCGGCTGACGCCGGTTTCCGAACTCCTGGCCGGCATCGCTTTCGCCAGCGTCATCGCCTATTCCGGCTACCAGGCCACCGTCCTTGGCCAGCCGCCGGGTGCTGTGTTTTCCTTCATTACCGCGCTGACGCTCGCCTATGATCCCGCCCGCCGGCTGGCGCGAATGCAGGTCGGCATGGAGCGCGCGCTGGTCAATGCGCGCATGATCTACGAGCTTCTCGACATCGAGCCGCAGCAGGGCGATGTGTCGGGCGCGGCCGAGGCGAATTTCACCTCCGGCGAAGTGCGCTTCAACAACGTGTCCTTCCGTTATGTCGAGGAGGCGCCGGTGCTTCAGGACCTGAGTTTCGTCGCCGCCGCCGGCAAGGTGACGGCAATAGTCGGCGCGTCGGGCGCCGGCAAGACGACGCTGGTGGCGTTGCTGCAACGCTTCTACGACGTCGAGGCGGGCAGCATCGAGATTGACGGCCAGGACATCTCGAAGATCACCAAGCAGTCGCTGCGCAACTCCATCGCCTATGTCTCGCAGCAGCCCTATCTGTTCGAAGGCAGCATTCGCGACAACATCCGCTACGGCCGGCTGAGCGCTACCGACGGCGAGATCGAGCAGGCCGCGCGACAGGCGGCGGCCGACGATTTCATCCGCCAGCAGCCGCAGGGCTACGACACGCCGGTCGGCGAGAACGGCGTGACGCTGTCGGGCGGCCAGCGCCAGCGTGTATCGATCGCTCGCGCCATCGTCCGCCAGGCGCCGATCCTGCTGCTCGACGAGGCGACATCGGCGCTCGACAACGAGGCCGAAGCCCGTGTCCAGCAGGCGCTGACCCAGGTCATGGAAGGCCGCACCACCATCGTTATCGCGCATCGGCTGTCGACGGTGGTCAACGCCGACCACATCATCGTCATGGAGCAGGGCCGGTTGGTCGAGGAAGGCACGCATGCCTCGCTGATGGCCGATCCGCATAGCGTCTATGCCCGTTTCCACCGGATACAGGGCGTCAAGGGCCTGGGGCTCGTCGACGACAGCGCACCGATCCAGACTTCGGCTCGAGGTTTTGAGACGCAGAGCATTGCCGGGAGCACGACATGAGCGATACGCCCGCAACCGATATGACCGATATGGGCCTGGTCGTCGTCGGCGCGGCCGGCCGCATGGGCCAGACGCTGATCCGCGCTATCCACACCATGCCCGGGGCGCGTGTTGCCGGCGCCGTCGAGCGTGCGGGATCGCCCTATCTCGGCAAGGATGCGGGTGAACTCGCAGGCATCGGCATCATCAACGTACCGATCGTCGACGATCCGCTGCCGGCCTTCGCCAAGGCCAACGGCGTGCTCGACTTCACCGCGCCGGCTGCGACCGTCGAATTCGCCGGCTATGCGGCGCAGGCGCGCATCGTCCATGTCATCGGCACGACGGGCTGCTCGGCCGACGACGATGCGAAGATCGCGGCGGCGGCGCGTCACGCGACGATCGTCAAATCGGGCAATATGAGCCTCGGCGTCAATCTGCTGGCGGTGCTGGTCGAACAGGCGGCACGCGCGCTCGATGCAGACGATTTCGACATCGAGATCCTCGAAATGCACCACAGGCACAAGGTCGACGCACCGTCGGGCACGGCACTTCTGCTCGGCGAGGCAGCCGCCACCGGGCGCGGCATCGCGCTTGCCGGCAACGATGTGCGTGTCCGCGACGGTCACACCGGGGTGCGCAAGACCGGCTCGATCGGCTTCGCCACGCTGCGCGGCGGCTCGGTGGTCGGCGATCACAGCGTGATGCTGGCCGGCACCGGCGAGCGCATCACGCTGTCCCACCATGCCGAGGATCGCGCCATCTTCGCCCGTGGCGCCGTCAAGGCGGCCTTGTGGGCGCGTGGCAAGAAGCCTGGACTGTATTCGATGCGGGACGTGCTCGGGCTGAGGTGAGCGGCCCATCTGCCAACCTGCCAATCTGCCAACTTGAAGGGAGCAAACATGTCGAGAACCCTCGTGCTCGTGCGCCACGGCCAGAGCGAATGGAATCTGAAGAACCTGTTCACCGGCTGGCGCGACGTCGACCTGACCGAACAGGGCCACGCCGAGGCCAAGGCCGCCGGCCAAAAACTCAAGGCACGCGGCCTGAAATTCGACATCGCCTTCACCTCGGCGCTGATCCGGGCGCAAAAAACCTGCCAGCACATTCTCGACGCGGTCGGCCAAAGCGATCTGAAGACCATCCGCGACCAGGCGCTGAACGAACGCGACTACGGCGATCTCTCCGGCTTGAACAAGGATGATGCCCGCAAGAAATGGGGCGAAGAGCAGGTGCATGTCTGGCGCCGCTCCTACGATGTGCCGCCGCCCGCCGGCGAAAGTCTGAAGGACACCGGCGCGCGCGTCTGGCCCTACTATTTGCATGACATGCAGTCGCATGTTCTGCGCGGCGGTACCGTGCTGGTTGCCGCGCACGGCAATTCGCTGCGCGCCCTGGTCATGGCGCTGGACGGCAAGTCGGGCGAGGAGATCGTCAAGCTGGAACTCGGCACCGGGGTGCCGGTCATCTACACGCTCAACGCCGATTCCACGGTGGCTTCGAAAGAAGTGCTGGAAGGCTGAGCCAACACCCGGCGACGCGTTTGAAAAAAGCGCGTTGACAGTAGGGACTTGCCCGCTTATTGAGCCCGCACCAGCCCAGATGGCGGAATTGGTAGACGCGCACGGTTCAGGTCCGTGTTCCGCAAGGAGTGGAGGTTCGAGTCCTCTTCTGGGCACCAAATTCCCGTTTCGAGCCGCTCGACGGTTCAGAGACCAAAAGAAAAAGCCCGGTTCGTCCGGGCTTTTTCTTTGCCTGATCGTCGGCATCCCGCCGTTGCCCTGCGCGATCATCCCTGGCGTCGCGCGTTCTCGGCCGTGCAAGCGCCCGATCAGAATTCGGGCAGCGACTCTGCCTACCTTATCGACCCGGTAACGGTCCGGTCGACGTCAGGAACTGATTTGCGTTCGTTGCCGGCAAGTGCGGCTATGATCAGCAGGCTGGCAACGACGGGTACGAACAGGACGGCGACGCGCGCCTGTACATGAAGAATGGCGCGCCATTCGCTGCGCTTTTCGGGGCTGTTGCTCATCATGCTCACTTTGTCAGGCCCCCCGGGCGTGACATAGCCGCGAACTGTTAAGCAACCACTTACGACTTCGTTAACCTGAATGGCTGGCCCGCGCTCCGCCTCGATCCGTGCCCGCCACCATATGTTCGCGCGGAGCGGTCCAGGCAGGCGCAGGTAGGCGGACGCCTTCCTAGTTCGGAACGTCCGTGCGATTCTCCCCGAATGATTCGGGAGGTCCGACCGTGACGCTGTTTCGCATGGCTGTGCTTTCGGCATTGGTTCTCACTACGTCGGCGCAGGCCGCCGACATGGCTTTCTTCGTCAAGAACCTGCGCAGGCAAGCGGTTGCGGTCGAACTGTTCAGCCGCGACCGCGAAACGGTCTGGCCGGGCGATGACAAGGTGTTCCTGATCGATCCGGGCTCGCAGAAATCGGTGCCGCTGTCCTGCAATGAAGGGGAGCACATCTGCTACGGCGCCTGGGTCAACGGCGACGACAGCATCTCCGCCGGCGTCGGGCCGGACAACGACCTGCCCTGCGACACCTGCTGCTTCATCTGCGTGGAACATTCGACCGAGACGATCGATCTGGTACCGTGACGGGGCGCTTCCTGCTCTCCCCCACAAGAGAAGGAAAAATGGCATGCCGATACCCCCAAAATCAGTCGGGGGATTGTTGCAATCATCCCTTTAGCGGCCGCCCGCAGCATGCGATGTTCGCCGTGCGGCCGGGTGGGCCGTTTGTTTCAGGGGGTTGTCATGTCTTACGCTTATGCGCGCCGCACGCTGGCCGCGCTGTCTCTCATCATGCTGGTCACGCCTGCGGCGCATGCGGGCGACGTTACCTTTGCCGTCAAGAACAGCCATCCCAATGCCATGCGCGTCGAACTCTACAGCCAGGACCGCGACTATGTCTGGCCGGGTGACGGCAAGGACTTCTACCTCGATGACGGCGAGACCAAGCAGCTGCCGATCTCCTGCGAGGAAGGCGAATCCATCTGCTACGGCGCTTGGGTCGATGGCGACGAAGGCACCTATTGGGGCGTCGGTCCAGGCAATAAGGAAAAATGCGATGATTGCTGCTATACCTGCAGCGGCGGCGAGACCGAGGAAATCAATCTGGTCCCTTGATCGGATTGCCAGCTTGACGGTCTTCCTGCCAGCGCCATAGCCTGTACGAAGGCGAATACCCAAAGCACATCGTGCCTGCTCGAGCGAGATGTGCTTCAGGCGAAAGGATCACCCGCAATGGCCGGCACCGTCGAAGGCGAGAAGATCGATGTCGGCTTTTCGGGGCGACGCTGCATCCATTCGCGCAATTGCGTGCTCGGCGACCCGCATGTCTTCGTGCCCAACGCGCCGGGGCAATGGATCCACCCCGACGCGGCAAGCGTCGAGAAAATCGTCGCCATTGCCGAAAGCTGCCCCTCCGGCGCCATCACCTATGTCCGCAAGGATGGCGGGCCACAGGAAAAACCGCCGGTGGTCAACACCGTGCGGCTGCGGGAAAACGGTCCGCTTGCCGTGCAGGCCGAAATCATGCTCGACGGCTCGACATCTTATCGCGCCACGCTCTGCCGCTGCGGCGCCTCGGAAAACAAGCCGTTCTGCGACGGCAGCCACAACAAATCGGGTTTCACCGCCACCGGCGAACCGGCGCTGAAGGACACGCCGGCGCTCGACGCGCGCAATGGGCCGCTCAAAGTGACGCCCACCACCAACGGCCCGTTAAAACTCGAAGGCAATCTGGAAATCGTCACCGGCACAGGCCACACGGTCGAGCGCACGACACGCACGTTCCTGTGCCGCTGCGGCCATTCGGCCAACAAGCCGTTTTGCGATGGCACGCACAAGAAGGTGGGGTTCGTCGCGTAAGTTGACGCCACGGCCGAGGCTGCCGATCTCCCCTCTCGCGGGGAGATCGAACTCCTCCCTTGGCCCAGCGCTCGCGGCTTTATCGCTCGCTCCGTATCGGCTAATGGGCTGGGCAGGTAAATCGGACCGCCAAGAGCAATGACCGCCAAGACCAAGCCAACCCCCCTTTTCCTCGGCATCGACACCGGCGGCACCTATACCGATGCCGTGTTGTGGTCCGAAACCGAGGGTCCGCAGCACGGACCGAACAAGGGCAAGGTGCTGGCCAAGGCCAAGGCGTTGACGACGCGGCATGATCTGGCCGTCGGCATTTCGGGCGCCGTCGGCGCGGTGCTCGAAAAAGCCGGCACCGATCCCGCGGCGATCAAGCTGGTCTCGATGTCGACCACGCTTGCCACCAACGCACTCGTCGAGGGCCAGGGCGGCCGTGTGGCGCTGGTGATGATCGGCTTTTCCGAGGGCGACCTCGCCCGCGACGGGCTGAAGGCCGCGCTCGGCACCGACCCGGTGGTGTTCTGCCCCGGCGGCCACGACGTGCACGGCAATGCCGCCAAGCTCGATCTGTCCGGACTGGAGGCCGCCTTGCCGGAACTCGGCGCCTCGGTGTCCGGCTTTGCCGTCTGCTCCTATTTCGCCACCCGTAATCCGGCGCATGAGATCGCCGCGCGCGAGCTGATCCGCGAAAGGACCGGCCTGCCGGTCACATCGAGCCACGAATTGTCGGCAAAGCTCGGCGGCCCGCGCCGGGCATTGACGACATTGCTCAACGCCAGGCTGATCTCGATGATCGACCGGCTGGTTGCGGCTACCGAAGGCTTTCTGGAGGCGCGCAGCATCGTGGCCCCCCTGATGGTGGTGCGTGGCGACGGCGCGCTGGTATCGGCGGCATTTGCACGCCAGCGGCCGATCGAGACCATCCTCTCCGGCCCGGCCGCCAGCCTGGTCGGCGCCCGCCATATGACCGGGCTCGACGATGCCGTGGTCTCCGATATCGGCGGCACCACCACCGACGTCGCCGTGCTCGACAACGGCCGCCCCCGGCTTGACCCGGAAGGCGCCACTGTCGGCGGTTTCCGCACCATGGTCGAGGCCGTTGCCATGCGCACCTTCGGCCTCGGCGGCGATTCCGAGGTGGCGCTTGAGGACGGCGCGCTCAACCCGAAGATTCTGCTCGGGCCGCGCCGCCTGGTGCCGTTGGCGCTGGCTGGCATGGCGCACGGCAAGGCGGTCACAAACGAACTCGAACGCCAGCTGCGCGCGCCCAACCCAGGCCGCATGGATGGCCGCTTCGCGGTTCGCACCGGCGTGCCGGAGCGGCTTGCCGCCGGCCTCACTGGGGCTGAAGCCCGACTTTACGAGGTGATCGGCGCGGTCCCGCTTGCCGTTGACAAATTACTCACCTCGAACGCGCAGAACGCGACGCTCAACCGGCTGGTGTCGCGCGGCCTGGTGCATATAGCCGGATTCACCCCGTCGGACGCCGCCCATGTGCTGGGCAAGCAGGCGAACTGGGATCCTGCCGCCGCTCGGTTGGGCGCCGAACTATTCGCCCGCAGGCGCGACGGCCGTGGCCAGCCGATCGCCGCCTCGCCGGAGGCGCTCTCGGAGCGGGTGCTGGTGACGCTGACGCGCTGGTCGGCCGAAGTGATCCTCGAAACCGCCTTTGCCGAGGATGGGCTCGATGGCGCGGCGACCGTGGCGCACGCGCTGGTGCAGCGTGCCGTCGACGCGCACCCCGGCATCGCCCGGCTGAGCGTCGCGCTCGACCGGCCGCTTATCGGCCTTGGCGCTTCCGCCCCGCTGCACTATGCCGGCCTGCCGCCGCTGATCGGCAATGACTGCGTGGTGCCTGAGGATACCGACGTCGCCAATGCGCTCGGCGCCGTCGTCGGTCAGGTCAGGGTGTCGGCCGAGGCGCGGGTCAGTCAGCCCAAGGAAGGGCTGTTTCGTCTTGCCTCGGGTGAAACGGTGCGCGACTTCCTCGACGAGGCGGCGGCGATCGCGGCGGCCGAGGCCGATGTGCGGGCCATTGCCGCCCAGCGGGCCAGGGATGCCGGCACCGACAGCGCCGAGATCGAGGTCGCCACCGAGTTCCGCGTGTCCACGGTCGAAGCCCAGCGCATGTTCATCGAGGCGCATGTGGTGGCGGTGGCCTCGGGAAGGCCGCGCATTGCGGTTTAGCGATCTCTCCCCTTGAGGGGTGTCGCCGAAGGCGACAGAGGGGTCGTCTCACGTCGAGCGCCGGCTTCCGACAGCCGCAAGAGGTCGTACCCGGTCGAACCGACCCCCTCTGGCCTGCCGGCCATCTCCCCCTCGAGGGGGGAGATCCGGCAGCTTCGCCAACCTTGCCTAAACGTTCCCTTCACCTTAAGCCGAATTGACCCTGCAAACCTGACATGCCAAAGGCCCGCCGAGCCTTTCGTCTGGAGACAAGCTGATGACCGATCGCGTCGAAATCGCCGGACTGCGGATCGCCCGCGAACTTCATGACTTCGTCGTCGACGAGGCGTTGCCCGGTACGGGCATCACGGCCGACGCGTTCTGGAGCGGCTTCTCGGTCATAGTCCACGACCTCGCGCCGAAGAACCGCGCGCTGCTGGCCAAGCGCGACGCCATGCAGGAAAAACTCGACGGCTGGTATCGCGACAATGGCGCGCCCGTCGACATGGAGACCTACAAGGCTTTCCTCAAGGAGATCGGCTATCTCGTTCCTGAAGGCCCGGCCTTCAGCGTCACCACTGAAAACGTCGACCCCGAGATTGCCGATGTCGCCGGGCCGCAGCTGGTCGTGCCGGTGATGAATGCCCGTTATGCGCTGAACGCCGCCAATGCGCGCTGGGGTTCGCTCTATGATGCGCTCTACGGCACCGACGCCATTCCGGAGACGGACGGCGCTGAAAAGGGCGGGAGATTCAACCCCGCGCGCGGCGCCAAGGTCGTCGCCTGGACAAAGGCCTTTCTCGATGAGGCCGCCCCGCTGACCTTGGGAAAATGGGCAGGGGTGAACGGTCTGTCGGTGACCAACGGTGCGTTGCGGCTGAGCGCCGGCGCCGGCTCCACGACGCTGGCCAACCCCAAGCAATTCGTGGGCTACCGTGGCGACGCGGCCAATCCCGATGCCGTGCTGCTCGTCAGGAATGGGCTGCACATCGAGATCGTCATCGACCGCAACAACCAGATCGGCCGCACCGATCCGGCAGGGATCGCCGACGTCATCCTGGAATCGGCGCTGACCACCATCCAGGACTGCGAGGATTCGGTCGCGGCGGTCGACGCGCAAGACAAGGTCGTCGTCTACCGCAACTGGCTCGGCCTGATGAAGGGCGACCTTGCCGAAGAGATCACCAAGGGCGGAAAGACGTTCACCCGCAAGCTCAACCCGGACCGCTCCTACACAGCGCCCGCCGGCGGCACGCTGACCGTGCCCGGCCGCTCGCTGATGCTGGTCAGGAACGTCGGCCACCTGATGACCAATCCGGCGATAACGGACCGCGACGGCAGCGAAGTGCCGGAAGGCATCCTGGACGCCACTTTGACGGCGCTGATCGCGCTGCACGACGTCGGACCGAAGGGACGTCGCGCCAATTCCCGCGCCGGCTCGATGTATGTGGTAAAGCCAAAAATGCATGGGCCGGAGGAGGTCGCCTTCGCCGTCGAGATCTTCGACCGTGTCGAAGCCCTGCTCGGCATGGGCAGGAATACCATCAAGATGGGCATCATGGACGAGGAACGGCGCACCACCGTCAACCTCAAGGAAGCGATCCGCGCGGCGAAAGAGCGCGTGGTGTTCATCAACACCGGCTTCCTCGACCGCACCGGCGACGAGATCCACACCTCGATGGAAGCCGGCCCGATGATCCGCAAGGGTGACATGAAGCAAGCTGCCTGGATTTCCGCTTACGAGGCCTGGAATGTCGACGTCGGGCTCGAATGCGGCCTGGCCGGCCACGCCCAGATCGGCAAGGGCATGTGGGCGATGCCCGATCTGATGGCGGCGATGCTCGAACAGAAGATCGCCCATCCCAAGGCCGGCGCCAACACCGCCTGGGTGCCGTCGCCGACGGCGGCGACGCTGCATGCCACGCACTACCACAAGGTCGATGTCCACGCCGTCCAGGCGGCGCTGAAGAGCCGGCCCAAGGCCAAGCTCGACGACATATTGTCGGTGCCGGTAGCCGTGCGGCCGAACTGGACTCCGGGCGAGATCCAGCGCGAACTCGACAACAACGCGCAAGGCATTCTGGGCTATGTCGTGCGCTGGATCGACCAGGGCGTCGGCTGTTCGAAAGTGCCCGACATCAACGATGTCGGGCTGATGGAAGACCGCGCCACGCTGCGCATATCCTCGCAGCACATCGCCAACTGGCTGCATCACGGCGTGTGCACGGAGGGCCAGGTGATGGAGACGATGAAGCGCATGGCCGCGATCGTCGACCGCCAGAACGAGGGCGACCCGTTCTACCAGCCGATGGCCGCCGACTTCGACAATTCGATTGCCTTCCTCGCCGCCTGCGACCTGGTCTTCAAGGGCCGTGTCCAGCCCAATGGCTACACCGAACCGGTGCTGCACGCGCGGCGGTTGGAGCTGAAAGCGAAGCAGAAAGGGGTCTAGAACGGTTCACCGTTTCACGGAAACGCCAAACCGCTCTATCTCTTTGTTTTTACGCAGTCGACCGTGAACAATCCGGGCTCTAAGCGGCGACCGGCTTGGGCCGGAGTTGGAAGAGAGCGATCAAGAGGGACAAAAAACCCTTCAGCCACCTGAGCAGG
>NZ_JAMYQP010000044.1:0-40262 GCF_040320945.1 Mesorhizobium sp. M0587 | reverse complement strand
CTTCAGCGAAAACCGTGACCTGGTGGTGGTCAAACGCTTCCTCCGCAAGGTGCTGACGCGCCATGGCCGGCCGGAGCGCATCGTCATCGACGGCAGCCAGACCTGGCGTTCTGGTGTTATCGAAGTTTGCCGGCGCGGCCGAAGACTTCGGTGAGGACGCCCTGCTGGTAGATCCGAGGCTCCCCGATGAGATAGCTGCAGCGATCTCAAGAGCGGCCCAGCATGCCGCGCGAAGAACGCATCCAACGCTGGCGGGGGATGATGGATAAACTTGAGGCGTATACAATCCACCATTGGTCAGCGGACTTCGTTCGGCAACTGGACAAGAGCCGGATTACCGTGCCTTCGGACCACTTCCACTATCTCGGCTTGGGCTGGATGAGCGAGGCCTAAATGCCTTCCTACCGGACCGAGCCCGAATTGCACACCGCGCTGATGCGTGCACTGGATAAAAACTGGGTCCTGCCGACCATATGATGCAGAATATGGAGCACGCGAGCTTTGCCGCAATTCCGCGTCCCTCGACTGCCTAGCCTTTGAGATGAGATACTTATACTTACCGCCTGAATGACGCTTAAAAAGCTTATCGGGACACAGTCGGGCCTTGCTCTTTGGACCGGCCCCGGCCAGTGTGGTCTCTTGCCGCCGAGCGCAGTTACCACCGATTGCCTAGTCACCAGGGTCGTGGTCACGACCTGGCGTGCCATTTCCCCCCGCACCATGGTTTGGCGTTCACTTCGAGACAACCGCTTCTGCCATGCACGCATCACTTTCGGCCCACGATTGCATCGTTAAACATCGCCACCAATGCCACCTTCTGCATTCGACGACGTTGTCACTCCCATCCATCTTGTCCGAAATCCTTCATGGATGAACGGTGAGGAATGTCGCAGCCTGACAGGAAACCATTATGAACAATGGTGGCGGGGGTGCCAGCGTCGGCAATGGGCGGACTGAATATTTCAGAATGAAGACAAGGTGTAAAAGAGCGAATACATAACGACATAAACATTTCGTTATGCGATATTGACAAAGTGCGGGCCGCTGTGATTGTCTGCGGGTTGTGGTTCTCCGCACGGCGCTGCCGGAGCGGAGCTAAGAGGGAAGCCGGTGCGATGCCGGCGCTGCCCCCGCAACTGTTAGCGGCGAGCCAACCCCACTCACGTCACTGAGGCGAATACCCTCGGGAAGACGGGTAGAGGCTATGACCCCGCGAGCCAGGAGACCTGCCACGGCGAATTACGTCCACGGGCGGGGTGTCTCGGTGGCCGCTGCAACCCGGCGTTGGTGCCGGCCTGCTAGCGCCTTCCTTGTCACCGACGCCCCAACCATCGGGGTATGACATGACTGTCTCTCAGCAAATTCCTGTAGCAACGCTCGGCGTGCCGCGCATCGGTCGTCGGCGAGAACTGAAATTCGCGCTTGAAAGTTACTGGTCCGGAAAATCTTCCGCCGCCGCCCTTCTCAGGACGGCGAAGGCGCTCCGTGCCGCTAGCTGGGAGGAGCAGCACGATCGCGGCGTGTCGAAAATCCCGTCGAACGACTTCTCGCTATACGACCATGTGCTCGACACCGCAGCCATGGTCGGCGCCGTTCCATCCCGTTACGGCTGGAATAGCGGCGAGGTCCCACTTGACATCTACTTCGCAATGGCGCGCGGCAACCAGGGTCAGACGGAGGGTTGTGGACACGCTGGTCACCAGCAGGCGGCTCATGGGCCTGATGTAACCGCGATGGAAATGACCAAGTGGTTTGACACCAACTATCACTACATTGTGCCGGAACTCGACGATGATCAGACGTTCGCCCTCTCGTCAACGAAACCGGTCGATTACTTCCTCGAGGCTAAAGCTCTCGGCATTCACACACGCCCAGTCATCCTTGGACCCATCACCTTCCTCAAGCTGGCGAAATCGCCTGCCGAAGGGTTCGGTCCCATCGCGCTCCTATCGCGGCTGCTGCCCGTCTACGAGCAACTTCTGCAGAGGCTGAAGCTGTCGGGAGCCGACTGGGTGCAGATCGATGAGCCAGCGCTTGTCCTCGATCTGAACCCGAACGAACGAGCTGCGTTCGAATTCGCCTATGGACAGCTGTCGAAAGCCGCGCCCGAGCTGAAGATCATGCTGGCTACGTATTTCGGGCCGCTGGGAAACAATCTCGAAACCGCGGTTTCTCTGCCCCTGGCTGGGCTGCATATTGATCTCGTGCGCGCTCCCGAGCAGCTGGAAACGGTGGGTCGGCTCGCTCCGAAGGATCTGGTGCTCTCGCTTGGCTTGATCGATGGCCGCAACGTCTGGCGTGCGAACCTGCCCGCCATTCTCGACCGCATCAAATCGATCGTCGCCGGCTGGCCCTTGGACCGCGTCGAGATCGCGCCTTCTTGCTCGATGCTGCATGTGCCGATCGACCTGCGCATTGAGACGGAACTCGACGCGGACATCAGCTCGTGGCTCGCCTTCGCGGCCCAGAAGACCGACGAATTGGTGTTGCTGGCCCGGGCCCTGTCCCAAGGCAGAGATGCGATGGCTGGCGCGTTGAAAGCGTCTGCCGAGGCTGCCGCCACGCGCGTGACATCCACGAGGATCCATGACCCGCTTGTTCAGGGGCGGATCGCCAGCATTGACGATAGCATGAAGCGACGAGAGAGCGCCTTTGCCGAGCGCTCCAGAGTCCAAGCCGGCTCACTCGGGCTGCCGCCGTTCCCGACGACGACCATCGGGTCCTTCCCGCAGACGCCGCAGGTACGCAAGGCGCGGGCCGCTCATGCGAAGGGCCAGCTGAGCTATGTCGACTACGAGACGTTCCTGAAGAAGGAGATCGAGGCTGCAATTCGCTGGCAGGAAGAGATCGGGCTGGACGTGCTGGTGCACGGTGAGTTCGAGCGAAACGACATGGTACAGCATTTCGGCGAGCAGTTGTCCGGCTTCGCGCTCACCCAGCATGCCTGGGTACAAAGCTATGGGTCGCGCTACGTGCGTCCCCCCATCATTTTCGGCGACGTATCGAGGCGCAATCCGATGACAGTGCGCTGGTGGCAATTCGCCCAGTCGCTTACGGAAAAGCCTGTTAAGGGAATGCTCACAGGCCCAGTGACCATTCTCAACTGGTCTTTTGTTCGCGACGACGTACCCCGCTCCGAACCCTGCCGCCAGATCGCGCTCGCCATCCGCGACGAAGTGACGGATCTCGAAAGGTCCGGCGCAAGGATAATCCAGATCGATGAGGCCGCGTTTCGCGAAGGATTGCCACTGCGCCAGTCTGACTGGAAAGTCTATCTCGACTGGGCTGTCGAATGCTTCCGGATCGCTTCAACGGGTGTAAATGACGCGACTCAAATCCATACCCACATGTGCTATTCGGAGTTCAACGAGATCATCGACGCGATCGCTGAAATGGATGCGGATGTCATTTCGATTGAGACCTCGCGCTCGAAAATGGAGCTGCTGGACGCCTTCACGAGCTCCAAATATCCGAACGAAATCGGTCCCGGAGTCTATGACATTCACTCACCACGCCTCCCGGGAGTCCGTGAGATTTCGGATCTCGTCATGCTTGCCCGCGAGCGACTGTCGGATGCCCAACTGTGGGTAAACCCGGACTGTGGCCTCAAAACACGTAAATGGGAGGAGGTCCGCCCTGCCCTCATGAACATGGTCGCTGCAGCACGTGCGCTCCGGGAGAAAGCGTAGGCCTGATGCTTCTCCTTCCTCACCATGACGTGAGTTGCCGGCTGCCGCATGTCGGCCGTAAATGTGCCAATACGCGATCACATCCTTTGAAATAAGTCACTCGAGCGAGAATGAGCACTTCCCTTCGGCACGTAATCGCGCAGGAAATATCAATTTGGACGATACGCTTTAATATCGGCTCCTTCGGAACATACAGGCCGCGCCGCTCGGAAAATCGTACATGCGTCTTTCTTAAACTAGACCGCCTGTCGCGTTCGCTCAGGTGGCGACCTGCGCGTCTGTCCGCTTCCCCAGTCGATTAGCGCAGACTACGGGTCGAGGTGGCAGGATTCGGATGTTGCCAGCGTCCCGCCAATTCGGAAAATCGGTAAGGCCTTGACCCTCGCCAGCGCCCGACTTAGCTTCTATAAGCAACTTGCGTAGGGATCTGGTGTGCAGCCCGATGACATCGAACTCATCCTGGACGCGGATATTTCGGAGGACCCATGCCTCCTCTTTGACGTGGTCACGCCCGATGGCGTGCTTCAGCTCTTGGGCAACGTGGAGATGGGCAGTAATCATCCTGTCGTCCGTGACCTGCATATTGGGGGCGATGCCGAGGTCCAGTGGGGATGGTCCAAATTACGCAAGCTCGGTCGAGTGATCGCGGAGAAGCTTAATGTCGACTACATCGAAATTCATGGAGCGGTTCGGACAACGGGTGCGAACCCGGGACGTCGTCCTGGTGTCGTCAGGCTCTCCCGTCCGACTGAGCCTCAGTTTTCTTCACGGCGCGAATACTCCTGAGGCCGCCCGGATTCTCGTCAAGAGACAGTTGCCACTGAGGACGGCCCACGCGATACTCACGGAGATGGTCGATCACGGCAAGGCGTTCGTGACGGTTCCTTGCGTCGACGACCTATTGGCACTGAAGAATGAACTGTCGTCCGCAGGCGTGATCGCGAAGGTTCATGCGCCGCGGCCGATAAGTGTTCGCGAAGTCCGGGATCGCACGAAGCTCTCTCAGGAGGCATTCTCGGTGAGGTATGGCCTCGATCTGGCAACGCTTCGAAACTGGGAGCAAGGTCGCTCGAAACCGGATGTAGCGGCGAATACTCTCCTTTGGACCATCGCCCGGAATCCGGAAGCAGTCGAAGAATCGCTGGACATGGAGGACGGAGTGGCTCCCCCATCGCCCTAAGGGGCGCCGGTCACTCCGGCGCGCGGCTATTCGGCCGCCAGCGCGATGGCTGGCCGCCGCGCGGTATCGACAGCGCGCGAGCGTCATGCGTCAGACACCTTCCTTGGCATGTCGCACGCCAGATCCCACACATGATTCCATCGCAACGAGCTGGTGACGGAAGCAGTGTCTGCACTTTGGAAACGAGCCATTTGCTTCTCATGGACGTCGCGATCGTCTCGTCCCAGTAAAAGTCGCAATCATTGTCAATTGCGATGTTTCTCGATCAGCTGGGCTTTATTTTCCTAAGATCTGCATTATAGGCCGGGGTGTTGTCGCCGTTTCGGCGGGTAAGATGGGATAGGCGACCTCGGGTGCCTTTCCGGTCAGCGAGTTGAGGAAGGCAACAAGCAGGTCGACTTCTTCGTCCGCCAGTACCACGCCAAGCTGGGTGGTTCCCATGATGGCAACGGCCTGTTTCAGATCCCAAACCTTGCCCGAATGAAAGTATGGCGCGGTGAGTGCAACGTTGCGCAGGGGCGCCACGCGGAAAACATAGGAATCGTCGGCTGCATTGGTGACCGCAAATCGGCCCTTGTCTTTTTCCGGCAGGACCTCGGCGCTGGGCTGTTCCACGAGGCCGAATGGGAAATAGGCTTGCCCACCAACGTTGATGCCGGCATGGCAGGACGAGCAGCCTTTGTTCATGAAAAGCGCCAGGCCCTGTTTCTGTTCGGGAGTCATGGCAACCTCATCACCATTCAGGAAGCTGTCGAACGGGGCCGGTGTGACCAGTGTCGCCTCGAAGGCTTCGATCGCCTTGGCGAAGTTGTCGAAGGTGACCCGATCCGCTTCAGCCGGAAAAGCTGCATCGAACCACTCGACATATTGCGGCATGGACTTGAGCGTGGCGATGACTTGGTCCGGTGTATTGGCCATTTCGATCCCGGCTTGGACCGGTCCCTTCGCCTGAGCCTTCAGGTCTTCGGCACGACCATCCCAGAACTGAGCGATGTTGAAGACAGCATTCAGTACAGTCGGCGCGTTGCGCTGTCCTTTCTGCCAACCATGGCCGATCGAGGTTTCGTGATTGTCGTCGCCGCCGGTGGCCAGGTTGTGGCACGAGTTGCACGACAAGACGCCTGACGCAGAGACGCGTGGATCGAAGAACAGTGCCTTGCCGAGAGCGATCTTTTCCGGGGTGATCGGGTTGTTGGCGACTGCCGGCGTGGTGGATGGCAAAGCCCTGAAGGTCGCCAATGCCGCATCTCTGAGGGCTGTGGGGATCGAATCCGCAGCAAAGGCGGTGGCTGCCAGCAAGGGGACAGCCATCATACTGAATAGGATTTTCATAAATGGTCTTCCTGCGTCGTGCACGCAGCCACTATGCGATCTGCGGCTCATGAACGCCCTGAGCTAGATCAGCTGAGGGAGAGGACCGGGGTCTGACACCTGTTTTCGCGGCTGAGCTGGGACCCTCTTGGAAGTGATCGCTCTTCTCGATTGGACTTCAGGGAGGAGGAGTATCCCTGCTCGGCGCCGTTTGTATGCATCAAAGCACGCCCTGGGGGCGGCTTCGTAGATTCGGTCACTGCGATCTTCCCGCCATCGTTGAGAAAGTCGATAGCATCCGCAAGAATGGCAATCTCTTGCACGATGTGCGCTGCACGCCTTGCGAAAAGTGAGCTTCTGAAACCTCAGGGTTCATTCGTTCCTCCTGACCGGCTGATTGCGTGAATCGACCTTATCGACACCCGCCGACTGCACATTGTGATGTCACCAGCGATGGCGGTTTCAATACCTAAGCAGCGACGGTCTATGCGACAGTATGGATGTCCTATCGGAATAGCCGGTCCGCCTTGTCGATTGTCACACCGGCATATAGCTCCGCTTCTACGAACATCCCATCACGCGCCTGGGACTGTGGATCGAGGTGTGAGGCAGTTACAGCCGGTGGACCTGCTCAAGCGCCGCGCCGGCACAAGGGCTAGATTGATCTTCCCTCACCTTGTCGTCATCATTTGACGGACGCGGGGCATTGGCCCATAAGCGAGCCACCGCAAACTGTGCGGTTGCCAATGCGTAATGATGTGAATTGGAATGATCTTCGGTTTGCGAAACACGCACGTCCGACGCAGCTTGCGTTGACAGAGGCGGTTTTACGCGCAATAGCACTTCCGCCGGCCTATTTTTGTGGAGTTCAATTGTGGTTCGGCCAAGGCCGCTGGGCGCCGGACCGGCCCCGTGTAAACCTCATCAAAGAGAGAGAGACCCTGCATGGAAGAATTCTTACCGCGCATCGCCACTGGTGCCGGCATCGGCCCGGCTCTCGCAGAGAAGGGGGTTGGGTTAATGCTGGGTTTCCTGCAAAGCCACGCGGCCGACGGTCCCGTTGCGCGCATGATCGAGGCCATTCCGGGAGCTTCGGAATTAGTAGCGAAGTATCATGGCGACGACCCACAGGGTGGCGGCCTTATGGGGCTCGGCCAGCAATTGATGAGTGAGGGTCTCAGCATGGCAAAGATCGCCGGCCTCGCCAACGAGACGATCGCCTGCGCCAAGGAACATGCCGGCGACGAACTCGTGGACGAGGTCCTCAATTCCGTTCCTGGCCTTCCCCAGTTCGTCTGATCAGCGGCAGCCGGGGGCGCATGACCTCGTGCGCCCGTGCCGGCCCGTCTGCGCAGCAGGCATTCTCCGCCGAGCGTTCCGTACCGATCTCGCCAGACCACCGACCGCCGGGCACGCGAAGCGAGCGTTGGAGTACTTTATTCGTCTATTCCAAAATCGACCTCAGGCGAATCGATGTGTATAATTTCCGGCGGTAAGGGTTTATCCTGAACGCTTTCGATGAAGCGCGCGAGATAAGCAAACGTATTGTATTTCCCGAGGACCAACCGCTTCGCCTCTCTTATTGCGCCGCGACGTTCCTTCCAGAGGTCCGAGTTGATGATTTCTTGAATTTTTGGGATTACGTTCTTGTCCTCTGGGTCAATCAGAACCATAGAGTCCGAAGGGAAGAACCTCGTGATTGCCGGGCTGCCGTAATAGATCGGCATTGTTTCAGCAACGAAGCAGTCCATAAGCTTCTCTGTAAAATAGTAATCAGCACGAGTATTCTCGAACGCTATACTGTAACGGTAAGGTGCGAGTGCGTTCCATTTATCTCCAATCAGCCGAAAACCTCGGCCGAACAGGTCAAAATCGAGCTCCTTTCTCAGCCGTTCCAGAAACGCCAGCCGATATCGATGTCCTTTAAGCAGGGCGATGTCACTGGTAATCCATGAGAGCCGAAGCGGCTTATCCACGACTTCGCTGACCAGAAGTTGGTCATATGTCTTGTTTACAGACCAAGACCGAGTGATAGGTGGAGACAAAACGAATCGGCGCGCTGCATTCTGCCGAGCAGCCAGCTCTGCGTCACACGTCAGGACGATAGTATTTTTCCCCTGCCCTTCATGAAACGCGCGATGAGCTTTCGTCGGCGGTTCGCCGATTGCAAAAATTGTCCTGTTTGGGCTCGCCTCGATATCAACAGGGAGCCCAAAAAGAGAAGCAGAGTTAAAGACGATATGCCAATCGGGCACGAAGGATGTCGTGCGAACAAAAGCGACATTGTTCCAGATTCCACTGCCCTTTGGAGTGAGATGGTGGATTGCATCATCCAAAACGCCCCAAGAATCTAGGCATGTAGCAACAATGGGCGCCGGGCGTTCCGTCAACAATTTGGCCGACAAAGCAGTTCCACTCCCTTCACTCGTGAAGGTACTCAATCGCCATTCCGGATTGCGCTAACCTTGGGTAGCATAAACCTTCCGGGACCCGCTGTCGAGGCAATTGTCGCTTTGCACTTGACTAGGTTCTTCCTCGTTTTGTGTGGTGATCAAGCCGGCTGAGTGGCAGCATGCGTGCCCTAAGGAGTTCGCAGCCCGCTCTGCCTACATGGTACGTTTGATCGTCTTCAGGCGGTTGATCAGCCCTTCCGCCTGGCCGTTGCTCCACGGTAGTTCAATGGCATCGCGAACGGCGTCAACGTCACGGCGTAGGACCAGACCGAAACGCGTGATGGCGACGAACCCGGAGTTGACGCCACGTCGATCGAAGTGTCGAGCTTGCCCAATTCACAGGCCCCGCAAAATGCCGCGGAAGCGCATGGCAAGCCTGCGCATAGTGGCAAACTCATGTGATCCCTGCTTCAGGACGTCGACCTTTGCGGCCTGGTTGATCGTCAGCACATCCCGAGGCTTCGTGCAGAGGGCCGGGGCGACTACCGGCGAGATCACACGGCCGGTCGCGGGTATCGGGACAGCGTCGCTGGCTGGTTGACGCGTATGATTGAAGCAGGCGACGCACTGTCCTTGCCCGGCCTCTCGGCGCGGCGCCAGCTTGCGAGAAGCCGCTCCAGATTCGAGAAGCTGCCCGTGTCGCCGCGCTGTTCGATATCGTGGAACAGGTGTCGTCCGCAGCGATTGCCGTCTCTCCAGGACCGGCTAAGAAACGCCTCGAAATACCTTGATGTCCTTGGTTACCAGCGGCGGTTCCCAGCCCCTTGGCAGAGCGGCTCACCGGGCGATGAACTTACATTTGGCCATTGCCAATGAACGTCCATCGTCCCTGACGCCCACCAGCAAGCGATCACGCTCCCTCGATTTCACAGTCCAAAGAAGTAAAGCGGGACAAAAATAGCGCGCTTAGCCTCGACTACTAGCAACTTCGGCGCAAAGTTACAGCTGGGACGCGCCACGCACCACGGCAGGGTCGCCAACAACGAGTGGCTCAGCGGTCACGACGGGAAATATGGCGCATCGATGTCGCTTCTGGACGAGCATTGGCAATAACGCTGTCGAGACATTGTTGCTTTCAGCGGCAACCGGCCCTATGAAGCGACGCTTCGCTGACTATGTTTCACCGCCTGGAGAGTTTCATGACAGAAGAAGCCGGAAAAAACGTCGACACCCTCATTGAGCTTGCCGCCGATGTCGTGTCGGCCTATGTCTCCAACAATCCGATCCCGGTGGGGGATCTCCCTGCCCTCATCGGCCAAGTGCATGCGGCTCTGAGAGCGACGGCCGGAGGTGTCTCTGCGCAAGAGCCGGTTGCCCTTACGCCTGCAGTCCCGATCAGGAAATCGGTGACACCGGACTACATCATCTCCCTTGAGGACGGGAAGAAATTCAAATCGCTAAAGCGCCATCTGTCGACCCACTATGGGCTGACGCCGGATGGATATCGGGCCAAATGGGGCCTGCCCGCGGATTATCCCATGGTCGCGCCGAACTACGCCGCGGCGCGCTCGTCATTGGCCAAGACGATGGGGCTCGGCCGCAAACCGAAGGCGCCGGAAGCGCCGGAGCCTGCGCCGACGAAGCGAACCCGCAAGAAGGTCGCGGCTTAATTTCGGCAATCGAGATTCGTTCTGGAGCGTTGCAGCCATCGGCTTAATCTGCGCGTCATATAAAAAGGCGGGGCCAACCCCGCCTTCCTTTCAAACAACTTTGTTTCATGAGGAATTCGCGACGCCTGCAGCAATCTGCTGCCCTCAGTTTTTGCTCGCTTCATCGAGCGGCCGTGAGGACCTACGTGCCTACTCTTGCCAGGACGCAGGAGAAAATTTCAACCAGCTTTGCTGAGGCTGCCAGCGGAGGACTTGCCAGTGCGGCGATCCTGCTCGATCTCATAGTTGATCTTCTGGCCGTCAGCGAGGGTCGAGAGGCCCGCGCGTTCGACAGCGGAAATGTGGACGAAAACATCCGGACCGCCATTGTCGGGCTGGATGAATCCAAACCCCTTGGTGCTGTTGAACCACTTTACCGTTCCAGTCGGCATATACTTGTTCCTTCTTTTACAATGCGACGTGGGCAGGCCATTAGGCCTGTCCGAGTCATAGCCGAGAGTTGGGCGCAGCAAAAAGCGAAAAATTGTTAAGCCCCGATCAGCTGGCCACCCATTGTGGGCGTCCTACATCTCGCACAACAAATTCATCGTGAAACTCGAGGACGGCCAACCGAAATCTGTCTGGACCGGCGGCACCAATTTCTCGGACGGCGGCATCTTCGGTCATTCCAATGTCGCTCAGTCGTCGAGGATCCCGACGTCGCACAACGCTATCTCGACTATTGGAGCGCACTACACGACGACCCGACGAACGCCGACCTCGCGCCAGTGACCGAGGAGCTCACGCCGCTGCCTGCCATGCCGCCGCCGGCGGGAACCAGTGTCGTGTTCAGCCCACGCTCGAACCTCGATGCGTTGCAGTGGTACGCCGACCTCGCCATGACCGCGCAGCATGGCCTCTTCATGACCTTCGCCTTCGGCATGCACGACCTGTTCAAGGATGTCTACCGCACGAGCCCGGCGCCGTTTCGCCTCGCGTTGCTTGAGAAAGCCACCCGCCCGCTCAAGGAGCGGCAGCCCGAACGCATCGCGGAGGAGCAAGCGATCCAGGACCTGCGCAACATGCCAGAAAACACCTTCGCGATCGGTTCGCTCATCGCGACCAACAAGATCGATGGATGGGTGAAGGAGACCCTGAGCGGTCTCAACGGCAACGTGAAATACGTGCACAACAAATTCATGATCATCGATCCCATGTCTGACAATCCCGTGGTCGTCGCCGGCTCCGCCAATTTCAGCGCCGCGTCGACCAACCAAAACGACGAGAACATGATCATCGTCGTTGGCAACAAGCGCGTGGCCGACATCTATCTCGGCGAATTCATGCGTCTCTACAGTCACCATGCCTTTCGCGAGTCCCTGAAGTGGCGGGAGGCGGACGACCCACCCAAGCCGCTCCGGACGGATGATTGGTGGTCGGACTATTTCGGCGACACCGAGCGCTCCGCCCGTCGCCAGTTCTTCGCGCGCCAACTCTCGGAGTGACCATGACTGCCTGACAGAGACGACCGCCGTTGCGGCATTCGTCCTCGCCGCGTCTCGGGGCGATATTTTGTAGAACTGCCAAGCGACCAAACCATCCGGGCGAGCTACGTTTCCGCAAATTCCAAGGGGGTAATCATGAACAAAGTTCTGTCCGCTCTTCTAGTCACGATCTCAACACGCCCTTCCCGCATCTGCTGGTGAGCTCCAACTGGGCAACTGGAACGTGCAGACGCTTCTCTATGCGGGCGACCCGGTGACGGTGTTCCCTGGGGATTACATACGGCAGCCGCAGGACTATGCCGACTTGAAGGCTTGGCGAGACAAAGTCGGAGCCTCCGTCTTTTTTCTCCAAGAGGTGAGCAGCCCTGCGGCGATCAATGAGGTGTTCCCGGTTACCGATGGATGGCTCATTGCATCAGCGGCCAGTTTGCCGCCGATGAAGGACTGGCGACAGGGGTCCGATATGCACCAAGCCAGGTGATACACCGGTAAAGCCCGCTGGGTCTGAACGTCACCAGTATACAGCGGTAGCCTGGCGGGCCGATGCCGGGGTCACGGCGACGGCTGCTGACGTACCGCAGCTCAACGTCAAATCGGACGATGGCGGGACCATCAGGGACGTGCGCTGGGGTCTGGATGTCACAGTAAAGGCAGGCGCGACGTCGATGCGGGCGCTGGTGGTCCACATGAAGTCGGGGTGTTTCGACGACCTGATTAACTTCCGGCTGTTCACGGTTGACCCGTCAACCACCCCACCGACCAGGAACGCCTGCGACACGCTTGGTCGACAGATGTTCCCGCTGCGGGCTTGGGTCGAAGCGCGGCAGAACGCCGGCGATGGTTGGATGGTGGTCGGCGACTTCAATCGGCGCCTCGATGCCGGCGCCGGCCGCTTCCAGGACGAAGTCTGGCAGGCCGTCTCGGGATACTCGCCGGCCGTTGATATGCATGACCGCGACAACCGTCCGGACATTGCGCTGTTCCGCGTCCCCTACAAGAAGCCGTCGCTCTGCTGGGCAGACACGTCCAACCCTTATCCGACCTCGCTTCCGACCGCCGACGACTACAACATGCTGCCGATTGAGTTCTTTGTGTTCGGGGCCAAGGTCCGTGATCTCGCCGTGGCCAACTCGGACGGCCAGGTTCCCTGGACACCTTCGGTTGCTGCGGACCATCAGCGGCTGTCGGACCATTGCCCGAGCACCCTTTCGATCACCGTGCAATGAGGTCCGTTGCCGATGCCGCGCGCGAGAGCAATTGGCGACCCAAGCCTGGGACGCCGGAAGGCGTAGGCTCGTCAAATTCTGGGAAAAGCTGCCCAGCTGGAGAGCCAGTGTCCGAAGGGGTCTGGCGATTAATTGGGCGCCGGTTCTTTCGATCGGGCTCGGGATCGCCGCCGTCGTGATGCTGCAACAGGTGCGCGATCTGCTGATCTATCGGCAGGCGCCGCTGCAGTTGCTCGGCGTGAATCTCGTGGCTCTCCTGCTGTGTCGCTGCCGATCGCTGTCTGGGCGTGGGGCATGGTCCACAGCACGCGAAGAGAGCGTTTACTTGAAGTCGCGCGTCTTCACTTTGATCGGCTCGACCTTCAACGTCGGGTCAACGAGATCGCGCGGCTTGAAGCCCTTCGGCAGGCTTCGTGGATCCAGGCCGGGCCCACCGTGACGGGCCTCGTCACCTGGACCATGCGGCAGGGGGAATGGCGAGCCACGTTTGCCGACAGTGGCGAGCTCGGCCGAAACGTCGGAAAGCTGATGCGCGACCAGATGCACCACATCGCCTTCGCGCTGAATGCGACCGCGCACGCCCAGCATTGAGGAGGACAAGAGCACGCGCCTGAACTTCTCGAAGACCTTCACCCAGACGACGACGTTAGCCGCGCCGGTCTCGTCCTCCATGGTGAGGAACATGACGCCCTTGGCCGAGCCCGGCCGCTGCCGGACAAGAACCAGCCCTGCCGCTTCGAGCCAGCGGCCATCGCGCGCGCCCATGGCTTCGGCGCAGCTGATGATCCGGCGCTGACTGAGGCTGGCACGCAGAAAACTGACGGGATGGTCGCGCAGGGTGAGCCCGACATGGCCATAGTCCTCGACCACTTCCCGGCCCGCCATCATCGGACGCAGGGCAACTTCGGGTTCCTGCAGTTCGCTGATTGTGCGCCGCTCGCGCTCGGAGGCGGCGGCGAAGAGCGGCAGCGGTTCGTCGCGACGCCCCTTGAGCGCCCAGAGAGCCTCCCGCCGCGCGAGGCCTAGCGATGGCCGGAACGCATCGGCTTCGGCGAGCTGGACGAGCGCGGCGGCAGGCACGCCGGCTCGCTGCCAGACATCGTCGACCGAGGAGAATGGCTCATCGGCTCGCGCGGCAACGATGGCCGCGGCGTTGTCATTGGCGAGACCTTTGACTAGACGCAGGCCGAGGCGGACAGCGAAGCGTCCCGTTTCGTCGATCGGCTCCAGCGTACAATCCCAGCGGCTGGCATTGATGCAGACGGGCCGGACTTCGACGCCATGGCTCTGCGCATCGCGCACGATCTGGGC
This sequence comes from Mesorhizobium sp. M0587, assembly GCF_040320945.1. Lineage (NCBI taxonomy): Bacteria > Pseudomonadati > Pseudomonadota > Alphaproteobacteria > Hyphomicrobiales > Phyllobacteriaceae > Mesorhizobium > Mesorhizobium sp. M0587. The sequence goes on along the minus strand of NZ_JAMYQP010000044.1, from coordinate 25,998 downwards.
CGGCAGGTAAAAGCCCATTGGCTGGGAATTGAGCAGCGCGCAGCAGAAGACATCGGGATGGTGGCATTTCATCCAGCTCGAGGCGTAGGCGATGAGGGCGAAGCTGGCGGCATGGCTCTCGGGGAAACCATAGCTGCCGAAGCCTTCGAGCTGCTTGAAGGTGGTGGCCGCGAAGTCCGGGGTATAGCCGTTAGCGATCATGCCGCCGATCAGCTTGTCGCGGAATTTGCTGACGCCGCCCGTGTGCTTGAAGGTCGCCATGGCGCGGCGCAGCTGGTCGGCTTCGCCGGCACTGAAGCCGGCGCAGACCATGGCGACCTGCATGGCCTGCTCCTGGAACAGGGGGACGCCCAAAGTCTTGCCGAGTACCCGCTCGAGCTCGGGGGTCGGAAACTCGACCGGCTCCTTGCCCTCCCGGCGACGAAGATAGGGGTGGACCATGTCGCCCTGGATCGGGCCCGGGCGCACGATGGCGACCTCGACGACGAGGTCATAGAAGGTGCGCGGTTTGATGCGTGGCAGCATCGACATCTGGGCGCGGCTCTCGATCTGGAAGACCCCGATCGTGTCGGCCTTGCGGATCATGGCGTAGGTCGCCGGATCCTCGGCCGGGATGGTGGCCAGGTCGAGGGTCATGCCCTTGTGCTCGGCCAAGAGGTCGAAGCTGCGCTTCATGCAGGTGAGCATGCCGAGCGCCAGGACGTCGACCTTCATGAATTTGAGGATGTCGATATCGTCCTTGTCCCACTCGATGACCTGGCGGTCGACCATGCGGGCCGGCTCGATCGGCACTAGGTCCGCTTGAGCTGGCGCAGCAGCTCGAGGGCACGCCCCGGCACCTGTCGCAGCAGCGTCAGCCGCAGCCTGCGATCGGCCATGTTGAAATTGAGCTCTCGAGCGCGCGTCTCGTCGATGCCCTCACCGTGTCCCCAGAACTGCGAGGAAAGCAGCTTGGTGACGTCCTCGGGCAGGCCGACAGCGCGCTGTGGTCGCGCCCATAGGTCTCGTAGACCCACTGCATAACGATCTCGCGCCGTTCATGCTCGAAGTCGACATCGATGTCCGGGGGCTCCTTGCGCCGCACCAGAGCACCTTGCCCTTGGCGCGCGCTGCAATGCCGGCGGCAAAAAGCGCCGCCGCCGCCCCATCGATCGCCCCGTTGCGGCCGCCGGCAACCTCGTGCAGCGCCCCGAGCGCCAGCCCGCCTCCCGGCAAGACCTTATCGATCGTGGGAACGCCGAAGGGAAGCGTGGCACGATTGCGCGCCGGCCCACCTTCGAGGCGCGCGATTCGCTCGCGAAGTGCGGCGATAGCAGGGCTGGCGGCCGGCTGACCCATAAACGAAACACTCTCAAACTGTCTTCCCAATGGATTTCGGGGCTGATATGTTCCTTATTTGTTCTCTTTGGTGTCCGAGTGTCAATCGGACTCGTTGCGCCGCTGCGAGAGTTGATCCCAGACTGCCCTTGATCGAGGCGCGGTTTATCTTGATATGCCGCAGGTGATGCAGGACGGCGAAGTGGGCGAGGGAAGCGACAAAAGCCGAGAAGCTGATACACCGCGGGAGGGCACGGCCATCCTTCGCAAGATGATCCATGTCGACATGGATGCCTTCTTCGCCTCGGTCGAACAGCGCGACAATCCGGACCTGCGCGGCAAGCCGGTGGCAGTCGGCGGCTCGGCGGCGCGGGGTGGTGGCCGCTGCGAGCTACGAGGCTAGAAAATTCGGGGTGCGATCGGCCATGCCCTCGATTACGGCGAAACGCAAATGCCCTGATCTGATCTTCGTGCCGCCGCGCTTTGACGCCTACCGGGCCGTCTCCCAGCAGATCCACGCAATCTTCGCCGAGCATACGCCACTCATCGAACCGCTCTCGCTCGGCGAGGCCTATCTCGACGTCACCGACAATCTGCAGGGCATCCCGGTCGCCACGACGATCGCGGAAATGATCCGTGCGAAGATAAAGTCCGAGACCGGTCTGACGGCTTCGGCCGGCGTCAGCTACAACAAATTCCTGGCCAAGCTCGCCTCCAGCCAGAACAAGCCCGACGGGCTGTTCGTTATCACCCCGAAGCTTGGTCCGGCCTTTGTCGAGGCCTTGCCCGTGCGGAAGTTTCACGGGGTTGGTCCGGCGACCGCCGATAAAATGGCCCGGCTCGGCACCGAGACCGGCGCCGATCTGCGCGCACAGAGCTTGGAGTTTCTAGAAGAGAAGTTCGGGAAGGCCGGCCCATACTATTACTGGATCGCTCGGGGTATCGACGAACGGCCGGTGCGGCCCGATCGCGAGCGCAAGTCGGTCGGGGCCGAAGATACCTTCGCGAGCGACCTGTTTGATCTCGAAAGTGCTCGCAACGAGCTGGGGCCGCTGGTCGGCAAGGTCTGGCGCTATTGCGAGGAACGATCGATCAAGGGCCGTACCGTGACGCTCAAGGTGAAGTTCGCCGATTTTCAGCAGGTCACGCGCAGCCGCACGGTCGGGGGCGTTATCGAGGCGGAGACGGACCTCGCAGCCGTCACCGGCACACTCCTCGAACAGTTGTTTCCCGTCGCCAAGGGCATACGACTGCTCGGGGTTACGCTTTCGAATTTGGGCGGAACGCGACCCGAGGCAGACCGGCAGATGTCGCTAACCGTCTAAGGCATCAAGTCCTACTGGACTGCTTTGCGGATGCGGTCCGTCAGCGTTTGTTCAACATCAAAATAGCCTTCCCAGGCGTCGCGCTGCTGAGCCCGCGCAGCAGCCGCGAAAACGTCAAAGGCGTTGGCACTTTTGAAGGTCGGCAACTCATCCCAAGTAACCGGCACGGCGCACGACGCACCAGACCGCGCCCGAGTCGACCAGGGGCATATTGCCGTGGCGCCCTGGCCGTTGCGGAGATAGTCTAGGAACATCCGACCCTTGCGCTTCTCCTTGCTCATATTGGCGACGAAGCGCGACGGATCGGTCCGGGCGAGCAACTCAGCGAAGTCCTGACAGAAGCCTTTGACCTCTTCCCAGTTGGCTTTGGGGACGAGCGGGACGATGACGTGAACGCCCTTGCCTCCGGATAGCAGAGGCCATGATTGGAGGCCGAGTGCCTCCAGAACGCCGCGTATGTCGAGGGCGGCCTGCTTGACGTCACCAAAGCCCAGGCCCTCGTCGGGGTCGATGTCGAAGATTATCCGGTGCGGCAGGCTCGGCTGCTGGCGCAGGCTTCCCCAGACGTGGAATTCGAGCACGTTCATTTGGACGCCGGCGATCAGCCCCGCCAGGTCATCGACCCAGAGGATGCGGCTTTCCTTGCCAGACATCTTCTCCAACTGGCCGTCGTGGATGGCCTTGGGCATGCCTGGAAGCTTGTGTTTCTGAAAAAAGGTCTGTTGCAGGTCGCCGTCGGTGTCGCGCACCAGCGAAAGGGGCCGACCCTGGATGTGCGGCAGCATCCTCTCGCCGACCGCGGCGTAGTAGGCAGCCAGCGTTGCCTTTGTCACCTTGGTGCCGGGATACATGACCTTGTCTGGATGGGTCAGCTTGACGCCGACCGCAGCCGAGATCTCCTTGCCGATCGCGGGATCGAGATCGGTCGAGCCAGGCGTCGCTGGCGTATTCGGCAGTTCCATCACCACCTGGTCGGCTCGCTTGTCTTCGCGCATACCTTGAAAACTTGGATGCCGCAGGCTGCCGTCCGGTGTCACCTCGGAATAGGTGACCTCGGCAACGAGTTCGGGCTTTACCCAGCGGGCGCGGCGCGCAATGTCGCGCGGCACGGAAACGAAGGCGGGTTTGTCCAGAAGCCGCTTCTCCAACTGCGCGAGAATGGATTTGCGCATCGACTCGGTGAACCCGGTGCCGACGCGGCCGCGGTAGATCAGCTTCCCGTTTTCGTAGGTGCCTAGGATCAGCGAGGCCATACCACGGCCGGTGTCGCTTGGGCGGTAACCGCCGACCACGAATTCCTGTCGTTTCGTGCACTTGATCTTGAGCCAGTTCGCGGTGCGGTCGCCGACATAGCGACTGTCGGCGCGCTTGGCGATGATGCCCTCGTGGCCGCCGGCGCACATGGCATCGAAAACCTGTCTGCCATTGTCGGCGATATGGCTGGAGTACTGCAGGCTGTCGCCCGCGTCCCTCTCGCCCAGCAGTTCGGCAAGGCGTTCCTTGCGCTCGAGCAGGGGCCGGGTGGACAGATCCTCGCCGTTCAATTCCAGCAGGTCGAAGGCATAGAACTTGAGTGGCATGCCGGCGGCGATGCCGGTCTTCAGCATCGAGAAGTTGGTGCGGCCCTGGCTATCGATGGCCACGATCTCGCCGTCGATTAGCGACGAGCCCTTGGTCAAAGATCTCAGTGGCGGCAGGATCACATTGAACTGGCGGGTCCAGTCGTGGCCGTTGCGCGTGTAGACGACGACTTCAGATTCCGAGATGGCGACCTGGGCGCGGTAGCCGTCGAACTTCATTTCGAAGAGCCAATTGGCACCGACCGGTATGTCGTCGGTCAGCGTGCAGAATTGGAACGGACGAAATTGCGGTAGGGGGTATTTCGGGGTAGATTCTGAGTCCCTGCGCCGTGCGCGCTTTTTGGGGAGGCCAGCCTCTACGGCCGACATGGGGAGCCCGAATACATAGTACGATTCAATACTCTGCCCTGGGTTTCAGTTCCACACTGCGCGCCGATGAATTGAACCGGAAGAGTCCGGCCGCGTTGTTGGGAAATTGAAACGCAATCCTTGGAGGAAGAAATGGCTACTCAAACAACTCGCGGGCGCAGCCAGGACCGCGCGAAGGTCGCTGGCGGGCAGGATCATGAAGTGAAATACGAGGCGGGCAAGACCGGCGCCAGCAAGGCCGAGGTCATGTCGGCCGTGAAATCGGTCGGCAACAGTCGCAAGAAGGTTGAGGACAAGCTCGGCAAGAAGTGAGCCGCGGCCGCAGGGCAGATGGTCCGCATCGCCACCTTCAATGTCAACGGCGTCAATGGCCGGCTGCCCGTGCTCCTCAAGTGGCTCACGGCGACCGCGTACGACATCGTCTGCCTCCAGGAACTGAAAACGTCCGATGAGAAGTTTCCGGCCGAGGCCATTCGCGACCAATCCGTGATCCTGCTTTGCGTGCGCTGGTACCTTGCCTACAATCTGAGCCTGCGTGATCTTGAGGAGATGATGGCCGAGCGCGGCATTACGGTCGATCACGACCATCCACCGCTGGACCGTTCGTTTCTCGCCCTTGTTGCTCGAGCGTTTCAACCGGCGCAAGCGTAGCGTGACCGGCAAATGGCATGTCGACGAGACCTACATCAAGGTCCGTGGCCAGTGGATGTATCTCTATCGCGCCATCAACAGTGTCGGCGACACCGTCGAATTCTATTTCAGCGAGCAGCGCGACCTGCCGTCGGCCAAACGCTTCTTCAGAAAGGCGCTGGAGCGTCATGGCCGACCGGATCGCGTCGTCATCGACGGGAGCCAGACCAACCACGAGGCGATCGTTTCCTGCGACACCACAAATCGCTTGCAGGATCGCACCCGACGCCGGCTGAAGCCGATCCGCATCCGCCGGAGCCAGTATTTGAACAATCGGATCGAGCAGGACCATCGGCGCATCAAGCGCCGGGTCCGGCCGATGCTCGGCTTCAAATCGACGGCCACCGCCTCCACCATCCTTTCCGGCATCGAAATGATCCACATGATGCGCAAGCGACAGGCGAGGTACGCCTTCAATCCGAATGCGTCCCTGGCCGAGCAGTTCGAAATCCTCGCCGCCTGATTGACCTCGCATCAGGCCTCTCTGCGCCCCTATTCAGCCGTTGCAACAAAACCAATCGGCATCCTCCACCGGCTCCGGCTCGGAGTCATCGTCTTGGTCGTCCTCTTTCTCATCGCTGGTCGGCAGCAGTACGACGTCAGTGCATGAGATAGTCGACAGCGGCACGCAGCTGCTTATCGTAGCCATGATAAAACAGATAAGGGTCATTCTCGACGTATATGTCGGGTCTGATACCCTCGCCCTCAATAAGCCATCGAGAAACCCCGTTTTCTTTGACGTAGGAACCCGATTCAGGAATCCGGACCGGGCCGCCGTCAACTAGGGTTCTGCCGCTATTGACCCAAATGCCTGCTCCTGACGTTCGCGTGCCAATCAGAACGCCTAAACCCATACGCCGCACGCCTTCAGCGATCAATTCGCCATTGGAGTATGTGTCACCATCGACCAAAACAACAAATTTTCCTTCGAAAGAATCCCTTGGATTCTTAAATAGAACGCTATCGTAGCGACCATTTAAGTACATCCACGTCTTTCGTTGTAGAAAATTCAATATCCACGCATCCATGTTCCCGCCATTATTTCCGCGAACATCAATTATTATGCCTTTTCTACCTTGCATGGATGGATATTGCTGTACGATAGTTGCCAAATCCCTTTCATAGGATGCATAGAGGTGCAGATAACCGACCTTTCTGCCGCTTAATTTGTCCACCATCTCCTGATTTGAAAAGGTCCAATGCCTGTAGCGCAAAAATGCCTCTTCGGTTGGGCTGATCGTTTTCACCGCATTGTGCAGCACGCGACCATCCGCTTTGCTGACTGTTATCGATAGCGTTTGTCCCTCCTGCCCATCGAGAAGTTCATCAAAAGAGCTTTGGTTGCGAACGCGTGCGCCGTTGATCTGCGTAATGTGGTCCCCGGGGACTATCGGCGGATTGGCCAAGCTCAATGGCGATCTGTCTTCCGCCAGGTCGATATCGCCGTCATAGACTTCTACGACCCTCACGCCATCGCCGTCGCCATCGGAAAAAGCCCCTCCCAATCTTCCTAGGCCGCGCTGCTTGTCCGGGAAATCAATCGGTGAGCGCATCGATGTATGGCCTACGCCGAGCTCGGCAACCATCGCGGATGCTACCTCGTTGAACTCGGTTCGGTTCGACACCCTTGACAAGAATCCGATGTATTTGCGCCGGGCATCTTCCCAATTCTTCCCGTTCATTTTGGGATCCCAGAAATAATCCCGGTAGAGCCGCCACATCTCATTGAACATCTGAACACGCTCAACCGATTTGTCGATTTTCACGGCCAGGTTCGAAACATTGTTCAAATCCGTCTTTTGCGGCAACGTGCCGTCAGGCGGCACTTGTGCAGCAAAGAGCCCGCCTCGGCCTATGGCTATCAGCGACCGCTTATCCGCCGACCATTCGATTTTGAAAATATCTTCGTCAAAAAGGGGACGCGAAACTCGGCGGCGTCCTTCCGACAGTTTCGGGAAGTCCACGAGATTGCCTTTTTCGTCACGAACAGCTTTTTTCACGACAGCGTATGGACGATCCCCGACCGCAAACAACATGGCATAGTTCGCGGCCACGATCGGCAATTCTTCCGTTGCCAACTGGTAATCGCGCATCGTCAACGGGCGTGCATATCCATTGTCGGCGCACTCGGACCAAGAGCTGTTCTGCGCCGTAGATGTCTTGAGACCGGCACTGGAATCACCGACCCTGTCCAAATCGATCGAATAGATAAGGCCGCGGTGTTGATAGTCCGGCCAGTAGTTTCTGGGTGCCCAAGGATCGGTTACCGTCGAACGGAAATTTGTTTCCGAAATGAAGTAGAGCTTCCTACCGTCTGAAGAAAAAGCCGGAAAATAGGACTCATACCGACCGCTGGTTACGTGAGTGACGGTATTGCAGTCAACATCAAATATGGACACACGGCCGATGTCTTGCGGCGTGTAGGTCACAAATGCCATTTTCCTGCTGTTCGCAGCCCAGCTCAACCATCGCGGCATGGTTTTTGAGGCGACATCTATGATCGCTGCGCGGCCCGTTTGAGAGTCAAGCCGGTACAACTTTCCGGAGATCGTGATGGCGATCATGATCGAACCATCCGGCGACACCGAAATATCTTCAAGTGGCTCCACAATATCATTGTGGACTTCCTTCGCGTCCCCACTGCGGAGGTCAAATCGATAAATTCTGTCTTCTCCGCTCATGTCCGATAGTGCAAAGAGATTGTCCCCGGCTGCAAGACGCACCGATTTCACCCGGGCAGCTGGGCTGCATTCCAGGCACGACGCCGTTTTGGCGGCGACGTCGACTGACCACAAATTCCCCCGCAATACGATCACTGCACGTTTCGCGTCATTGGACAGCTGCAGCTCGGTCGCGTCGTTCGTATTGAACGTCATCAAATCGACGGTGCTGACCGCATGCGGAGGCAGACGTATCTCAACCTTCTCAGTCTTGCCGCTCGTCGGGTCGAAAGAATAGACGTCGCCCAGTTGCTGGTACAGGATTGACCCGTCGCCCAGCAACGAAATCGAACCGATGTCGTAGACACTTTCAAACGTGTGCTGCTTTAGATTCGCGCCGTTTAGGTCTATGGACCATAGGTTGAAGCGGCCGCTGCGGTCAGACAGAAAATAGATACGATTGAGCGCACATAGCGGCTGACGGCTTATTCCCGAGTAGGAGGAGGTCAACGGAACCGCTTGGATTCCAGGAGTTACAGCGCCGGGCGCGATGTCGGCAAGGATATCGGCCGAGATTCGGAATATCGATTGCGCATACCCCCCACGATACAGCCTGTTATTGTCGATGAGCTTCTCGTTTTTGACGAATATGACGCTTCCTTTGAAAAGACATCCCTCTGAGGCCTCTGCCAATGGAACAGGTCTCACCCTACGTGTCGCGATATCGACGATGAAAAGCAGCGGCCCGCGTTTCTTCGATTTTATCGTCGTTGAGTAGAGCACTTGGGAGTTGCCAAGCCATCCCTCTACCTTTGCATCGAGGCCGCCGTCATAGGTCAGACGGACGATTTCCCCCGTGGCCGGTGAGGCAAAGAAAATCTCCGATGATCGGCCGTCCAATGCGGAAAATGCGACATGCTTTCCATCCGGGGAAAGCATTGGCGACGTTTCGTCAGTATGGCCACCAGTTATTCGGCGCGCGAACTTCCCCCGTTCCTGGAGCCAAATGCGGCCATTGAATTCAAAGACAAGGCTGGAACCATACCCTGATGGATTTCGGGCAAAATATGGAGCCTCCTGTGCTAGACACACCTTCGCGGAAAAAACCGAAAGTATAAATACTCCGATGATCGTCGCCAAGGACTTCCATGCTTTTCGAAACTGGAAGTTATAATTGAGATTGCGCACGATCTAGCTCCACACTTCGATATTGGTCGCATGCTTTCCGCAGTTGCGATTGGGAACCGCTCCAGACCTTCCGCTGGCTGCTGACCTCACAATGACGACAGGAACGCAACCAGCCCGTCCCTGTCGTCCTTGGGGAGGTCCTTGAAGCGCGACACGGAATAGGTCGCCTCTCCGCCATGCCAAAGGATGGCCTCCAAGAAGTTGCGCGCCCGTCCATCGTGCAGGTAGCCGACTTTCTCCGAGACAGTGCCTTGCATGCCGATGCCCCAAAGAGCGGGCGTTCGCCAATATCGGCTGAGGCCGTCATCATTACTGTCCGCAAGAGCTTCACCCATGTCGTGGAGCAGCATGTCGGTGAACGGATAAATTCGCTGACCACGAACCCGCTTGTCCGTGTCTTCCCGCGAGCTTGTTTGCAAAGACGGCCTGTGGCACATGGCGCAGCCCGCTTCCTCGAATAAGCGCGCGCCTCGCGCATTCTCATTTGCGTTGTCGAGCCGTCGCGCCGGCACGGCCAGCACTTTGAGGTATTCGGCAAGGTCCGTCACCAATCGATCATATTCCGATCGGGCGTTAGGTGCGGTCTCTTTGGGGATAGGTTGATGAATGCTGAGCTCACCGGCGAGAGCCGAGCGCGTCTGCATATTCAGATTGGAAACAGTTGCCTTCCATCCGAAACGGCCGACTTTATCACAAGAGTTGCTGGCCCGCTGCTCGCATGCCGTCCCGACGATGCCTCTCACACCGAATGCCGAGAATTCTTGTTTTTCAGCTGCTTTTCTAATCTCGTCGTCGGAAATCGCTTCGAGCAAGCCTAAACCGTAGACTCCTGGCGCATTGCGCAGATCGACAAGTCTTTTTTCGCCATCGACAATTGCTACAGGTGCAACGAGCTCGACGAGTTGGCCCCCTAGCGTGATCTGTTGCTTCGTTTCCCATTCCACGCCTTGAAGTTTCTGGGAAACGCTTGGGACGAGTATGTTTCGGAATACCGGCGGGACAGAGTGATGGCTTGATGCCTTGACCGAAAAGCCAGTCGAATCGAACGCCTCTGTGTGCGAAATCCCTCGGCCGTCGCTCGGATGGCAGCTTTCGCAGGAACGAGCATTGTAATCAGCTTCGATAGGCGGGCCGCTTTCGACGCTCGAAAGCCCGTCGATCGGATGGCTATTCCTGAAGGCAAGCGCACCATTGGAGAAGACGCGCCGCTCCTCGAGCTCGAGGAAAGGAGCGGCATGATTGTAGGGCGACTCCCCGAATGAATATACGGTCAGCGCCCCACCGGTCTTCTTCGCGTCGTACCAGTCGTCACCCGCGAATGAGCCCAAGGGAGCAAGCGCTAGAAAAACGAGTGAACAAGCGACGACATTTTTGATGGATCTAGAAGGAAATCGCATGGCCCCACTGCGCCTTCTCACGCGCCGGCGTTAACACGGGAGGACATTGTGAAATTACCAGGTCAGTGGCCTGCAACAAATTCAATCTTTATTCGATCCGGATCCTCTACAAACAGGGCATAATAATCTTTGATACCGCTAGCGAATGGGTATCGATCATCATATAACATGGGGATAGAATTTTCGATGCAGTACTGTCGCATCGAATCTACTTCTGATCGCTCTTCGATTTTGAAAGCAATATGATTCAGGCCGACCCCGCTTCTATGATATTTATAATTCTTGTATTTATGGGACACCTGTACGAATGTCAGATAAGCTTCCCGTTTTCTTCGAAGGGTAAATCCATCGTCCCACGCGGACGTTTCTTTATAACCGATTCTCGCCAGAATCGTTTCCCAAAAGGCATACGAAGCATCGATGTTTGAAACATAGATTTCGATATGATGCAGCATTCGTTACCTCGCAATTAAGCAGAACTACCAAGGGTTGGTCAATCAAAGGCAGAGTGCGACCCTGTCGGGTCGCACTCTCGGTTGCAGTTCTTACGAACGGCCTGATCCTCTGTATTGGCTCGCGTTCACGCCTATTGGCACGCGAGCATAGTGTGTATCGCCGCCCTGCGATACGAAAAGGTCGAGATAGACATCGCCGTTCCGGTCTTCAAAGAGACATTGACTTGACGAGAAGATGGCCTCCTCGCCAAACGCCTGCACCCCCTGCTTGGCCAATTCGTCGGCGGTAAAGCTCACATGATTGGTGAAATTCATGCCGGTGTCGGTGGAGACCGCAACGACAAGCCGGGCATTGCCGTTGCCTTCATCATATTCCTTATATGCCGTCGCTCGAATTGGAGTGTTGATGAGCGCGCTATATTGGAAATGCGACGTCGACATGCCGGGGTTCGATGTCTCGGTATTCTGCACAGCTTGCGAGAGCTTGTTGTTCGCAATGACGTGCTGCCACGGTGCATTCACAGGCCGGATGGCTTTGAAGCTCACAATGCTGACTTCGCCCCGCCGCCCCTTGCCGTCCGTAGCCATCATCGAGGTCTGAACAAAGCTTATACCGTTATTGGGATCGACGGATGGGTCCAAGGATGAAAGGGTCTTGTCATCGTCTGTCTGGCCCAATTCACGCGTGCCACCCCAATTGAGGGTGGGCGAATTCGGCTGGGACGTGCCGCCTCCCAACCGCAGATTGTCGTACTGGCCCGGTTGTGACTCAACTTTGACCACCGGATAATCTGCCGCTTTGAACCCAAACAATGGCTTCGGTTGAGACCAGATCTCGCCGCCATCCTGGGATTCGATGTAGGCGGGATAGGATCGTTGCGATGTCGTTTCTTGCGCCACATCGGACGGAGCGAATGCGGGGTTGGTGGTCTGATAACTTGCAATGACGTAGGTGCCCCGGATGGCGACGGCTGGCCCTGACGTCGCATACGGATCGTCAACAACCTTGCTGGCCATCGGGAAGGTATGGCCGTCCTTGGAAACGCCGACATAGAGGCTCTTCGAGTGCTTGTCCTGCCAACCGTAGACAACCGTTTGACGGTGCTCGTCAGCAAGAGCGCCCCAGCCTTTGCGCGACGCCTGAATAAATGTGTCGGTCGCTTCGACGCCTGCAGGTGTTACGGCTTCGGAGACGACAATTTGGGGCTTGTCAGCGAACGGTGCGCTGGCAAAAGCGATCCTGCCGACAGTCACGCCATCATGTTCTTCTGTGAAGGCAATATATGAGCCTTGAAAATTGGAATCGATGGCTGCCTGACGCACATTGCCGTCAACGCCCTTGACGACAGTCTCATTCCAGCTTTCGCCATTGTCCAGCGAAGCGCTGAAGATGAGGTCGAGACGCGAGCCATTACCAACGGAATAGGTTGAGACCAGTCCGCCATCGGCGGTGCGCATGATATTGCGCCCTGCACCATCAATGCTTTCTTGTGACAGCTGATTGAGCATACTCCCGCCAAAGGCGACACTGCTTGCCATCGCGAACGCAAAGGCGGCCAGGGAAACGGGCTTCAAAGGAAAATTATACATTCTCTACCTCGTTCTATCTTGGGAGTGGACAACGCACCCGTTCAGTACAGGTGCGTGTCGCACGCCAAATCTGGTGGAATGGGAAAGATGCAATGCAACCCCGGAAAGGGTCTATGGACCGCTGGACTTGGCGGCCGCTCTCAACTGAGCCGCATTAACGCCGATCGGCAGGCGAGCGTAGCGCGTGTTGTCGCCCTGCGATACGAGCAGATCGACGAAGACGTCTCCGTTGCGATCTTCGAACAAACACTGGCTGGCCGCGAAGATCGCTTTGTCATCGAAGCCTTGAAGCCCCAGGTCGGACAATGCGTCGCGCGTGAAGCTTACGTGCCGATTAAACACCTTGCCCGTATCGGTTGAGACCGCAACGACGAGACGAGCATCTCCATTGCTAGTCTCCTTATATGTGGTCGCCCGAACCGGCGTGTCGATGAGCGCGCTATATTGGAAATGCGATGTCGCTGCATCCGTTTTCGATGTCTCAGCGTCCCGGCTATTTGCCGACAGTTTGTTGTTCGCTATAACATGCGTCCATGGCGCGTCGGGCTTGATCTGACGGAAACTGACAATGCTGACTTCGCCCTTCCGGCCGGCTCCGTCTATTCCCATCATCGATGTCTGCACGAAGGTTATGCCGTCGTCGGGATTAAGAGCGGCTGCAGCCCCTTCCATTTGAGAAACATCTGCCGCCGCCGCCGATTTGTCTTCGGCGCCAACATCCGTGGTACCGGAATCGCGCGAACCGCCGCCGCCGCCAATCCTATCGCCTATCCCTCCCCAATTGAGGATCGGCGAATTAGGCTGGGACGTGCCGCCAGCCAACCGCAGATTGTCGTACTGGCCCGGTTGTGACTCAACTTTGACCACGGGATAATCTGCCGCTTTGAACCCAAACAATGGCTTCGGTTGAGACCAGCTCTCGCCGCCATCCATGGATTCGATCCAGGCGGGATAAGATCGTTGCGATATCGTTTCTTGCGCCACATCGGACGGAGCGAAAGCGGGGTTCGTGGTCTGATAGGTTGCGATGACATAGTTGCCCCGGATGGCAACGGCTGGCCCTGACGTCGCATAGATGTCTTCGATCACCTTCCGTGCCATGGGAAAGGTGCGTCCGTCCATGGAAACGCCGACATAGAGGCTCTTCGATTGCTTGTCCTGCCAACCATAGACTACGGTTTCACGATTTTCGTCAGCAAGAGCGCCCCAGCCTTTGCGCGACGCCTGAATAAATGTGTCGGTCGCTTCGACGCCGGCAGGTGTTACGGCTTCGGAGACGACAATTTGGGGCTTGTCAGCCAACGGCGCGCTGGCAAACGCGATCCTGCCGACGGTATCGCCGTCACGTTCTTCCGTGAAGGCGATATAGGAGCCTTGAAAATTGGAATCGATGGCTGCCTGGCGAGCCTTGCCGTCAACGCCCTTGACGACAGTCTCATTCCAGCTGTCGCCATTGTCCAGCGATGCGCTGAAGACAAGGTCGAGACGCGAGCCGGTGCCAACGGAATAGGTTGAGACCAATCCGCCATCGGCGGTGCGCATGATGTTGCGCCCCGCACCATCAATGCTTTTTTGCGACAGCTGACTGAGCGTACTCCCGCCAAAGGCGACGCTGCTTGCCATCGCGAGCGCGAAAGCGGCTAGGGAAACGGGCTTAAGAGGGGAATTTAACATTGTCTACCTCGCTCTATGTTTGCCTACCTCGCTCTATGTTTGGAACGGAATACAGACAAAAGGGTAATTGACACGGCTAGTTTTGTTGGTCAAGATCATAAATAATAAATTAGTCATCGCTTATACTACAGCATTGTATATTAGAAATCCGTTATTTAGCCGTTCTGTTTTCGACGCAGATTATTTCAACTTAAGCAATGTCTTAATTGCGCATCATTCTCTAGACATCCGCACGTCTGGCAAACTATTTGCTGAGCAGGAGGTCAGGGGGATCTGTTGCAACCTTTTGATTACCAGCGCTGTGGCAAGGAGCCTTCGATCATTTCGGAGGTTGCAATGTTCAAAGGCCGCCAGTTCGACCAATCCGTGATCCTGCTTTGCGTGCGCTGGTACCTTGCCTACAATCTGAGCCTGCGTGATCTTGAGGAGATGATGGCCGAGCGCGGCATTACGGTCGATCACGACCATCCACCGCTGGACCGTTCGTTTCTCGCCCTTGTTGCTCGAGCGTTTCAACCGGCGCAAGCGTAGCGTGACCGGCAAATGGCATGTCGACGAGACCTACATCAAGGTCCGTGGCCAGTGGATGTATCTCTATCGCGCCATCAACAGTGTCGGCGACACCGTCGAATTCTATTTCAGCGAGCAGCGCGACCTGCCGTCGGCCAAACGCTTCTTCAGAAAGGCGCTGGAGCGTCATGGCCGACCGGATCGCGTCGTCATCGACGGGAGCCAGACCAACCACGAGGCGATCGTTTCCTGCGACACCACAAATCGCTTGCAGGATCGCACCCGACGCCGGCTGAAGCCGATCCGCATCCGCCGGAGCCAGTATTTGAACAATCGGATCGAGCAGGACCATCGGCGCATCAAGCGCCGGGTCCGGCCGATGCTCGGCTTCAAATCGACGGCCACCGCCTCCACCATCCTTTCCGGCATCGAAATGATCCACATGATGCGCAAGCGACAGGCGAGGTACGCCTTCAATCCGAATGCGTCCCTGGCCGAGCAGTTCGAAATCCTCGCCGCCTGATTGACCTCGCATCAGGCCTCTCTGCGCCCCTATTCAGCCGTTGCAACAAAACCCTTTCCTTTGAAGTCGATCGTGCGCGTGCCCGTCACTTTTTCCTCATATTTACATTATTAACGGAATCTCATGTCGGAGCAACCGGATCGAAATGCCGACACGGACGCATCTTGGCTGGAGCGCCATCCGGGCATCAAGGTAATCGCGCACGATCGTGCCGGCGTCTAAGCATCACCGACGAAAGGTCGTTTGATTGGTCCTCGAGAACCTGTGGCAGGTCGAGCTTTGAACATACCTGCGCTTTGGCGCAGCGCGATCCCGTATTCGAGCCAGAAGACCCGCATCTGATTGATCAGGCGCGTTCTCGTTCCGATCATCTGGTCCCGAACCCGGTGTAAAGCCTGAAGGTCGGTTTGTTCCTCGTTCTTGAGCGCTGCAAATCGCATTTGGCCGTGTGGCCGCCTCAGCGATCGCCTCCGCGTCGATGATGTCGGTCTTGTTCGACTTGACGTACCGCTTCACAAATTGTGCGGGAATCAAGCGCACCTTATGTCCGAGCGCCTGTGTCTTCCTGGCAATCCATTGAGAGCCGGCGCACGATTCCATCCCCACGATCGCCGGTGATGCGCGCTCGAAGAATTGGAGCAGCGTGTCGCGTCGGAAACGAACCCTCTGGACTGGCACTCCGTCGCTTCCGAGACCGACGACGTGGAATATGTTCTTACCGATATCAATTCCGTAGACTGCGGCAGGGCGCGGTACGTTGCGTTTTGGCATTGCAACCTCCTTCGGTTTGACAGCCTCATGGTGCGGCAGGAGGACAAGGCGGACGCTCGATGCCAAGCGATGCGTTGTGGCCCCACGCTTGCGGTCGGCATGGGGTGAGCCAGCGTCGGGCATGCAAGGCTCTTTTAGTCGATCGCTCGAGCGTTCGCTACACAAGCATCCGGCCAGAGAAAATGGCGGTGCCAACAAAATGTTACAGAATATCACAGAATTGTCATATGGCTTGGTGTAGGATAGCTACTTCCTGGGTCCGCCTGCTTTAGATCCTGGGTCCGCCTGCTTTAGATATGGAGTATTAGCGCTGCCTGAATGTCGGCTGTTTTGCGAGCATGAGTTGCCGCAACACCCCGCAAGGACAAGGGTGGCTGAATACAGATGCATGACCCCATGAGGAGGAATACTGGTATGTTTCGTTTTATGTTCGCCGGACTTGGCCTTTCGCTAGCCAGCGCCGCGATGGCTTTTGAACCTGCCTCGTTTGAGCAGTTTTCCAGCTTGGTTGGTGCATCAAGCGCGTGGATGAACGATAAAGGTTCGACTATGGTCCTCTCGTTTGACTCAAATGGTGGGGTTACGGGCCAGTATGTCAATCGCGCCAAGGGCACAGGCTGCCAGAACTCTCCATATCCGATCGCGGGGCGGGTGACCGGCAATTTCATCGCCTTTTCTGTCGGCTGGAATAACGGCCTCGAGAACTGCCACTCGGCGACCGGCTGGACAGGCTATGCAGCCAAGAGCAGCAGTGGGGCACTGCAAATCGTTACAGAATGGAACTTGGCCTATCAAGGTGGATCAGGTCCTGCCGTCACAAACGGTAAAGATTTGTTCACATATACCGAGCCAACGACAGGCGACGCGCCAATCAAAGACTAACAATATCGAGGCCCGGCTGAACCCAAAAACCTGGTGCGGCGTTTGAGAGTATCTCGGACGTCTGCAGCAAGCCTGCTCTGGGGTAGAGATGTCGATGCTCTGTTGACCAGGTCGCTGTAGGGTAGGCACCACCAGTCCGGGAGGCATCGTAAACTTAAAGAGCGCGAGGCGGTCGTAGCCCGCTTGCCCCACGACGGTTCATGCCCGAGCGATTTTTGCCCACAGGTTCATTGCCTCTGAACGCAGTTCGCGATGATGGCTGGAGGAGATTTCGTGGCGGGGGATGTGGAACAGGTTGGCAATCGGATCATGAATGGAGACGAAGCGCTGCAAATGGCGTTGTGACTTGAAGCGTTTCATGATCCGTTCCCGTCGCCGGACTGGCTGATGGGAATTCTCCGCCCGATTGTTCAAGCCTTTATGCGAACGGTGTTCGACCCCCGGCATGATCTCTCGCTTTGCAGCGTCGTAAGACTCGAAGCTTGTCGGTGATCATCACGCGCGACGCGCGGCCTTGGCCCTTCAACAGCTTGCGCATCAGACGCTTGGCCGCCTTGGCATTGCGACGACTTTGCACCAGAACCTCCAGGACGAAACCGTCCTGACCGACGGCGCGCCAGAGCCAGTGCTTCTTGCCGCGGATCGAAACGACGGCCTCGTCGAGATGCCACTTGTCACCCAGCCGACCCGCTGAGCGGCGGCGGATCTCGCTGGCAAAGGTCCGCCCGAATTTCTGCCCAAAGCCGGACTGTCTAATGCGAGACAATAATCCCTCGTGCCGCCAGCAAGTCCTCGACCTTCGCAAACTGAGAGGAAAACGGAAATAGAGCCAGACAGCATCGGCGATGATCTCGGCGGGGAAGCGATGGCGGCGGTAGAGTGGGTCACGCTCTGTCATAGCCCGTCATCGCACATCGGTATCCACGCTTCGTGAAGTTGACGATGCCCGAAGAAATGCTGCTCGAGCGCGGCATCGTCATTTCCTACGAGACGATCCGTCGCCGTCGGCTGACGCCTATCCGGATCCGCAAGAGTAAATACCTGAATAACCGGATCGGAACAGGCTCATCGCCGCATCCGGCCGATGCTCGGCTTCAAATCACCAGCATCAGACGCAAACATCCTAAACGGGTATCGAAATGGTTCACGTGATGTGTAAGCAACAAGGCGAGCTTCGCCTACAATCAAAATCCATCCCTGGCCAAGCAATTCCAAATCCTTGCCGCGTAATTGGCCTCGCGTCAAACCTGCGCTCCCATACAGCCGTGGCAACAAACCTACACAGCGTCCGCCGAGGTCGGACATGCGACACAGCTGCGTTCGAGTACCGTATTGTTCCGAACCGATTTATCGTTTGGCACGGCATATGCTTGATCATTCGCAAATACGTTGCGGACGCCATCGCATGTTCACCATCACCAACCAAAAGGATCCGGAAATGTCCAAGATCACAGACAATAGCCAAACCGCCGAAACCAACGAATTCCAGGCATTCGACCCCAGCAAGGCAATTGATCAGTTCCACGCAGTCGCCGAAAAGGGCGTCGAGCAATCGAAAGAAGTGCTGGCCAAATTCCAGTTCGGCGCTGATGAGATCCAGAAAGTGCTCAAGTCGACCTTAGAAACCGCGAGGTCGGTCGGCAATGAGCTGTCGCTGGCGACGATCGCTGCGCTGCGCGCCAATGCCGAAGCCGACTTTTCGCATCTTGAAGCCCTAGCCGGCGCGAAGTCGCTGTCCGCGGTAATTGAGCTGCAGACCACATTCCTAACCAAGCGGGTCGAAATGGGAGCCGAGCAGGCTAAGGATTTTCGGGCGCTCACTACCAAGGCGGTGACCGATATCTCCAAACCGGTCAAGGACGTCTTCGAGAAGAGGCTCCGGGACCTCAAGGCCGCCTGATAAGCGTAGCAGTCCGGTCCTCCGACACGGGGGCCCGACTGATGTCACCGCCGTTCCCGACGGCAACGTACGAAGCTGGGAAGTAACTGGTAGTCACGCAAGCTCATTGAGGTATCGCGTCGCAAAGGCTCTGGCGCCAACCTTACGGTAAGCGGAGCCTGGCAGAGAACACTTCTCAGTTATGGAGGAGCACGTGATGCTGACGTAGCGGCCCTTGCCATGCTGAACCAAGATGACGCACGTTCGCTGTCGATTTCGCCAACCTTCAGACCGACGGTCTCGGAGGAGCGAAGGCCCGTGGCATAGGCCGTGGTCAATGCCATGCGCGTCTTCAGGCTGGGCACCGCCTTCAGAGGTTCCGTCGCAAACTCCAGCTGAGGTCGCAAGGGCAGGTTGAGCGTCACGCGGCGCTCATGCGGCGAGCATTTCGAACTGCTTGGCAATGGAGGGCGTGGGATTGTAGGCAAACCTGGCCTGTCGTTTGCGCATCATATGAACCATCTCGATGCCCGAGAGGATAGTTCGGCGGTTGTGGTTGACTTGAAGCCGAGCATGGACCGGACCTGGCGCTTGATGCGCCTATGATCCTGCTCGATGCGGTTGTTGAAATACTGGGTCTTGCGGATGCTGATCGACTTCAGTGCTCGTCGCGATCGATGCCGCAGGCGATTCAAGATCGCAAGGTCGGATGGCCTCGTGATTGGTCTGGCTGCCGTCGATGGCGATACGTTCCGGCCTGCCATGGCGCTGCAGGGCCTTCGGTAAGAAGCGTTTGGCCGCCGGCAGGTCACGGTTTTCGCTGAACGATCGTATCGCCCACGCTGTCGACGGCGCGGTAGAGGTACATCCAGCGACCGCGCACCCGGACATAAGTTTCATCGACGTGCCACTTGCCGGTGACCTGACGTTTTCTCCGGTTGAAGCGTTCAAGCAGCAGAGGCGAAAAATGCACGACCCAGCCGGCCAGGTGATGATCCATCTCCGCGTTCAAGGCGCGCTCGGTCAGCGCTTTCTTCAGTGAATCGAGCAAACCGCCCTGATCAAAAGCGGCGCTGGCCGCGCCACCAGCCAGCAACTGATCGAGAAGCTCATTCGGTATCGCAGGGTCTTTGCGTCGCGACATAGTGGGACTCCTTCTTACCCATTATGCCCGCCCGCACACGAAATTCCTGACAGTCCCTCGAGCTTCGCAGTCGCCCAATTCGACACGCTGCGACTGCGCCTCATCAAGATCGCCGCGCGCGTGGTCGAGATGAAAACCCAGATCCGCCTGCACCTGCCGACCTCCTGCCCGGACCAGCGCATCCTGCGCATCGTGCTTGATCGGATCCCGCAGCTCGTGACGTAGCCGACGGGGCGCCAACGCCCCGAAACGAACCCGCCGACCGCAACCTGCAAACCCCCGCTTTCCATCCACGACGCATCCCGCCGGCACCCACCAGCTCGTCAAAAAGAACCGAAACGGCGACCAGATCACCACCTCAGGCCGCCAAACTTCCAGCGCCGTGCATAAAGCCGGTTAGATGACTGCCATCCTACCGGTGTCAATCGGCAACACAATACGCACGATAGTTCCAACCCCGGGCGTCGAAGTGATTCTGACGCTGCCGCGCATCGCGTTCACCATTTCGATGCAGCCTGTCAAACCGAGGCCAACGTGCGCGCCTCCTTGGGTCGAGAAGAACGGCGTTGCGGCTTTGTCACGAATATCCGAGGTCATGCCACCACCGTTATCCGAAATTTTAATGAGAAGCCTGCGCGCGAACAAGAAGCGTCGGTTGAGAAGGCGAGCTCCGATCGTGACCTGCTTGTCTTGCCTTCCCCGAACAGCCTTCGTAGCGTTGTTTACAAGCTCTTCGACAATCAAGCGAACTTGGGTCGCCGGAACTTGCAACTCTTTCGCGTTGTCGTCGATTTCCAATCGAATGTGGGTGTCAAGTGCACTACGATTCTCTTGAAGAAGTTTGCCGAGCGGCTCCGTGCGAAGATCTCGTCCTGAATTGGCGATCCGCATGAGCCCGTTAGTAATATCTTCGAGTTCCTTCGCCGCGTCTTGTGCAGCCTTAAACATCTCGGGCGATGGCGGAGTCTGATCCCCCAAATAGCCAAGAAACAGCCGAAGTGCAACAATGCGTGATCGGGTCATATGGGCATGCAGCAACGAAAAAGCCCGAATGTATTCATCGCGGCGCATGGAAAACTCGGCACGTTGCGCTATTATTATGAAGCCAATAACCACCATAACGAGCGCGAGTGCGAAAACGAAGCGGTTACGCGTAGCAGCGATCGCGATCTTTGCTTTCTCTTTGACGCTGATGCGGTGAGCAGCTGCCAAACGACCGATTTCGGACATATTCTGCTCAATTTCGTCCGTGCGCCGGAGTGCGTCATCATAGCCTCTCCCGATTAGCGCGATTGGCATGACCTGCGTCTTTATGACTTCCCGGGCCTTGAGCAGAAGATCGATTTCTTTTTGGCTTAACTGTTCGAGCGTCAGTAGTCGGTCGATATTGGCGATGATCAATGTGATTTGGCGCCCGAACGCCGGCTCGAGTTCTCTGGTCTCGCTGGCGAGACGAAGCCAGCCGGCAATCCGCACGATGCCCACCCGGGTCTCTTCCGCCATGCGCAAAGTTTCAAAGGTCTGACCCAGTGATCGGCCGGTCTCTTGTCGATAGTGTTCGGACAGAACAAACGACCAGCAGCCTAGTGAGAGTGCCATAGCCAGCGCGACATAGAGGCCAGTTGTGGAGTTGAAGAACCGTTTTAGGATCATGGCACCGGCTGCAATGTCGAGAACCGGGCCAAAATTGAGCAGTGCGCAAGCACACACGAGGGCGGCAGCCGTTCCAAAACAAATACGGACAATTTTAATCGGGATCCCTTTATACTCATTGATCGAACCTGATGGCCCTGCAATCGAACTGATAATCAATAATTCGGCCTGTCGGTCGACGCCAATTCGGAAGCATCAACCGTGGTTTATTGGTGCGCGTCTCAGGGTTGGAACTATTGAGTCCGTTAACCTGTGCAATTGACCCGCCCGCTATGTCGTTTCCGGCGAGCATGTCTTCGACAGGGGCATCGTGAGGACGATTTTCATGGTTCGTCCAGCGCATGCGTCCAGGCGACAGAGCGTATGACTTCGGGAGAACCCGCTGGTCCTCGTCGCAGCTCGATGCGAGCATCCGACCCCGGTTCATACCGTCTGCAACAGGCATAGCTTCGAGTATGGCGTCTGGTTTCGGACTGGGTAGCTGCAGGCTATCTATTTGCTGCGCCCCCGGGTCAGTTTGCTCCTTTAGTTAGCGCTGCGGCGATCTCACCGCGCAGCCATTTATGCTCTGGGTCGCGATGCCAACGCTCGTGCCAGATCAGCGCAACCTCATAGGGCTCCATTTTTATCGGTAGGTCGACCGCCGTGAGCGGTAGCATGGCGGAAAATCGCATAGCCGCCCGGTGCGGGACAACGAGGGCCATATCGGAAGTCGCAGCCACCGTGGCGGCCGTTAACACGTTGGAAAACCGTATCCTGCGGTCCGGTGATCCTAGCTCTGGCAGAGCGTCGTAAATTTGCCCGAGTTGGCTACCGGATTCTGAGCTGATGGCGGCGTGACGCAGGGCCATAACGCTCTCAATTGTCCGTTCCTGCGCCAGTGCCGGGTGGTCGTGGCGCAGCAAGCACACGAAGTGGTCAGTATAGAGGCTGCGCCGCAAGTAGCCTGGCAGAGCGGCGGCGATCTGCCCAACGGCCAGATCGATATCGCCTTCTTCAAGCGCTTGTAGGGTGCCTTTAAAGAGCGAATGGGAGGCAATCTCAAGGTGAGGCGCGCGCTGCATGAGCCGCGGCAGCAGGAGCAGCGTTTGGTGATCGGGCACGGCGATCGTGGCCTTCGACAGCCGCTCCCCTGTGTTGACGCTGCTATCCATCACCATTTTCCGAATCGCATTCAACGCCGACGGCAGCATTAGGGCCAAGCGTTCGCCTTGCGACGTCAAGACGAAGCCCCTTGAGACTCGAACCAAGAGATCATCGTTGAAAATGCCGCGCAGCATTGCCAACGCCCGGCTCATCGCTGGTTGACTCTTGCCGACGCGCAGGCCCGCATGCGTGACGTTGCGGGTTTCCAGCAGGGCTTCCAATGCCACCAGCAGATTCAGGTCGATGGATGCCAGATTCAGATCTCGTCGCCGTTCGACATAGTGGTCGCGGGTTACCAGACCTGCGTGCGGCCGACCCCAATCTTGTGAGGCATTTCGACAAGAGAGCTCGTCCATGATCTCTATTCCTCGATTCGCGTGTACCACAACCGCGCGTTGTAGGTTGCCGGCAACCATGGACGTATTCCGTTTCCTGGAATAGGGGGGCGGCCCCCCCTATTTGAGGTTGCTTTTCTCGATCATATTTAGCATTAGACCCGTTATGCGGGTGTGGGCTTCAGTCATAATTGGACCGCATTATGCAACAGATTTTAGTGATTGAAGATCAGGATTTAATGCGCCTGGCGCTGATCCAGGAACTAAAGGACTGCCTCACCGAAAGCGTTCTTCTTGGGGCTCCCACATTAGATATAGCCAAGACTCTAATGAAGTCCCACGAGTTTAACATCATTCTCATTGACCCCGGCTTGCCGGGGGTAAATCCGATCTCACTCTGTGATAGGCTCTCGGTTATCGAGCAGGTCGTTGATGCATCACCTTCATCGACACACGTAGTTATCACTGGATCAGATTCGGTTGCCGAAGCTAACCACTGTCGTCGGTTTGGGGTGGCTGGATATGTGAGCAAGACCGGACTGATGCGCGGACTTTTGGCTGAGGTGCTGCAGGATATTTCACAAAGCGGATTTGCCATCTGGATGTCGGAAAAGGACCAGCTGGCGGCTGATTTTCACTATTCGGGGCTAACGGGCCGGGAGCAGGAAATCCTGGATTGGATGCGCCGCCGTGAGCGCGGAATGAAGCGAAAGGAAGTTTACGACCAGATCAGTGAACGAATTGGAGTCGACCCCGCTACTGTTGAGAAATACTATAAGCAGGCTCGCGCCAAGCTGCTCAAGCGCGGCCGATTGCCGGACGGGATTTAAGACCTTAACTGGCGCATTCCGAGCTATGGTCGGCAAGGGTCACGAGGGGCGTTGGTGCGCGGATATGAAATCGAACGCATTTCGATCATTAATGTAGTTGGTTATGCCTGCGTGACTTGACGCCGGATAGACTCCGGGCGTGCCCATGCCAGCATGCGGTTGAGAACGATGCAACCGATGGCAACCTCGGTCTGTTGAGCCGGAAGAGAGCGTGCTCGCAGGCGCCGTCCGATCAGCCCCTTGTATCGTCCGATGGCTGTTTCGCTCAGCGCCCGCTTGCCGTAGCCGGTGGCTGCCTGCCATTTCAGCCGACCGTCGCTTGCGATTGCGGCAATGTGCTTGTCCCTTTGACCAGGCGGTCCGGTATCACCGCTTTCCACCGCCGTGGAACGCGGTGAAATGACGATGTTGGCGGTTGCGCTGTGCTGCAGGATAGACCGATAGGTTGGCTTGCCGTCATAGGCTCCGTCGGCTGTGAACTGGTCGATCTCGCCGTCGATCTGATCGAGCAGCGGTGCCACCTGGGAAGGATCATCCGCGTCCTGATCTGTCAGCCTTTGGGCAATGATCGCGCCACTTTTGGCATCCACTGCCAGATGCAGCTTGCGCCAGTTGCGACGTGATCTGGCGGCATGTTTCTGCTCCAGCCATTGCCCGGCGCCGTAGACTTTCAATCCCGTGCTATCGACAAGCACATGCAGCGGGCCGTCCGGCAGCGGCGGGTTTCGTCGGGCTGATGGCTCCCACTTGTGTGCCCGACGGCTCAGCGTCGTATGATCTGGAACTGGGACTTTCAGCCCCATGAGATCCAGCAGCGAGTGGAGCAATCCCTCGGTCTGGCGCAGCCGCATTGCGAAGACGCAACCCAGCGTCAGCGCTGTCTCAATGGCGAGATCGGAATACCGGGCTTGGCCGCCGCGGGTCTTGCGTCGCGGAGCGCGCCATCCCGCAAGTGCCTCCGGCCTTACCCATAAGGTCAGGCTACCACGCCGGCGCAGACCTGCTTCGTAGTCACGCCAATTCGTCACCCTGAATTTCATCTTTCCCACGTGATGACGACGATCTGCGTTGTGTTTGTACGGCATGGCACTCGCATCAAGCTGATTTCCATCCTGCCTGCCTATCGCCAAACCGTTGACAAAGGATCCATGCACCAAGGCTACTCCACCGTGCATTGTTGGGTCGTTCACTTCTCGCCTGAGCTTCTGGAGCGTTGTTCAACAAACGCAAGCGGACCGCAACCGGCAAGTGGCATATGGACGAGATCTATATCAAGGTTCGCGGCCGTTGGATGTACCTGTATCTTTATCGCGCCCTCGACAGCGTCGGCATTCAGCCCCCCCTTTCGGTATCGGTCAGCAGTTGCCCAATTCAACTCTCCATCGGCGCCAGGGCATCATCCAGGTTGGGCGCAGGCGAGCCGATCAGGGTGGTCGCAGTCGGTCCTGGAGTGCCCGCCGATCGGCAACGAGGTTATTGAGGTTTTTAAGGTGCTGCCGCTGCCGCAGTCCTTGTGCCAATCGTCCAACCAGTTCCCGCGTCGCGTCCAGCACGCAGACGCCGCAATCCCAACCGTTATCCTGCCGCTTGATGAAGCCTTGGAGCGGCGCGAACACGCCCAGCCTTTCTGCGAGCGCTGTTGCAATCCCGTTGTTGAATCCCCCCAAGGAGTCGTAGTGATAGGCAACCGGGTTGTCTCGGTCCGTGCGATCAAAGAGCAGCAGCGACCAATGGTTGCCGCGGCTACGAGCACTGGCATTGTTCACTGGCAGGAACAGGAAGTCGGCTGTATCCGGGCCGCCGCGCCGGCCGCCGCGCAAGATCATCTCCCATTGGTGTTCTAGCGCCTGGCCGGGCTGCGTCCACAGTAGGCTTATGCTGGCATCCACGAGGCGCGTCCGAGCGGCCAGATTCGGAAGGGTCTCCTGCAACTCGCGCTCCAGGAGCAGGTAGTCCCTTGTGATGTGCTCGTCGCCTAGCCATTGCTCGTCGTCGAGCCAAGCTCCAGGGTGAAAAGTGAGATGAACACCGTCCGACTGCAGCGCGGCCGTGTAAAGCTGACTGGGGTCCGGCGGATTTT
>NZ_JAMYQP010000043.1:0-40641 GCF_040320945.1 Mesorhizobium sp. M0587 | reverse complement strand
AAAATCCGCCGGACCCCAGTCAGCTTTACACGGCCGCGCTGCAGTCGGACGGTGTTCATCTCACTTTTCACCCTGGAGCTTGGCTCGACGACGAGCAATGGCTGGACGATAGCCACATCACAAGAGATTACAATCTCCTGGAGCGCGAGTTGCAGGTGACCAATCCGGATCTGGCCGCTCGGACGCGCCTCGTGGATCCCCTCGTAGCCCAGCGTCTGCGGGACAACCCCCACGAGGAGACCCACTGGGAGGGGATCTTGCGCGGCCGCGGCCGGCGCGGCACGGATACAGCCGACTTCCTGTTCCTGCCACTGAACGATGCCGATGCTGTTGATCCTCGTCTCCGCGGCAACCATTGGTCGCTGCTGCTCTTTGATCGCACGGACCGAGACAAGCCGGTTGCCTATCACTACGACTCCTTGGGGGGATTCAACGACGGGATTGCAGCAGCGCTCGCAAAAAGGCTGGGCGCCACCGCGTTCAAAGGCTCCATCAACCGGCAGGATAACGGTTATGATTGCGGCGTCTGCGTGCTGGACGCGACGCGGGAACTGGTTGGACGATTGGCACAAGGACTGCCGCAGCCGCAGCACCTCAATAACCTCGTTGCCGATCGGCGAGCACTCCAGGACCGACTGCGACCACCCTGATCGGCTCGCCTGCGCCCAACCTGGATGATGCCCTGGCGCCGATGGAGAGTTGAATTGGGCAACTGCTGACCGATACCGAAAGGGGGGGCTGAATGCCGACGCTGTCGAGGGCGCGATAAAGATACAGATACATCCAACGGCCGCGAACCTTGATATAGATCGGCTCTGTCGCAATTCCGGCATGTGGACGGGAAGAGCGTCGCCTGGGAGCATTGATCAGGCGGTGAGCATTTCGAATTGCTCGGCAATTGACGGACTCGGATTGTAGGCGAACCTCGCCTGTCGCTTTCGCATCATGTGGACCAGCTCGATGCCGGAGAGGGTGATCTGGGCATTCTCCATAGACTTGAAGCCGAGCATGGATCGAACGCGGCGCTTGATGCGCCGGTGATCCTGTTCGATCCGATTGTTGAGGTATTGGCTCTTGCGGATATGGATCGGTGGTTGGTGTGATCGCTCCCGCAGACGGCTTTCAGTATCGCAGGAAATGATTGCCTCACGATTGGTCTGACTGCCGTCGACGACGATGCGGTTCGGGCGTCCATAGTGGGCAAGCGCCTTGCGCAGGAAGCGTTTGGCCGCCGGAAGATCACGGTGTTCGCTGAAGAAGAATTCGACCGTGTCGCCGACGCTGTCGATGGCGCGGTAAAGGTACATCCAACGGCCGCGAACCTTGATATAGGTCTCGTCCATATGCCACTTGCCGGTGACGGTCCGCTTGCGTTTGTTGAAACGCTCCAGAAGCTGGGGCGAGAAGTGGACGACCCAACGATGCACGGTGGAGTGGTCGACGTTCAGGCCTCGCTCGGCCATCATCTCTTCCAGATCACGCAAGCTCAGATTGTAGGCCAGATACCACCGCACGCACTGAAGGATCACGGATCGATCGAAGTGCCTGCCTTTGAACATTGAGCGCTCCCCGAAAATCGAAGAGCTGTCATGCCCCAGTCAAGTTACCGAAAAGTTTGCGACACATCCCTTTTATGCACTGCAGGCGTGGACCCCGGGTGCGGCGTCCGGACTATCGGAGCATTTCGATTTCGAAGAGCCATTCGCGTCATCCCGATCACCGAGGCGAGCATTGCACGCGCTACGAGCGAGTTTGACCAGATCGTCTCGGAAATCGAGGGTCGGGTAATGGATGAGGCCGCGCAAGGCAGTATCCGCGCGGCGTGGCCGCCGACTTGCAGCGAACCGGAGACGTGCGTCGCCTGCGATTTCCGGTTCTTCTGCCCACGACCTGCTGCGGCACCCGACACGTTGGCTGCAGCGACATCCGCGGCCGATGATGACGATATTTGAGTGCTGGTTTGGAGCATTTCAAATCGGCACATCATAGGGGACTTGCTGCTTTACACCGGGTGGGGGTTGGTGATCTGTCTGTGAGTACGTCGCCCCGGAAATTGGCACGCCGCCCCCCCAGCCGACTATTGCGGTGTCCACTCTCGAGCTAAGCGTCGAGCCTCGGCAAGCTCCTCCGGCGTCATCTGGCTTGCGATCCGGTCGCGGGCCGTAATGGCGGAACCTGGATTCTTAGTTTTTCGCGCGGCTAAACTGAACCATTTGTGTGCTTGTATGTAATCCTGTGTAACTCCTTGGCCCTTGGCGTACATCACGCCGAGGGGGCCATAAGCACCGATGTTGCCATGGTCAGCGGCCTTGTGAAGCCAAATCGCAGCTTCGGCAAAGTCCTTCGTGACGCCTTTGCCTTCAACGTAAGAAATGCCGAGCATAAACTGGCCACTATCGTCACCTTGATCGGCGGCCTTACGATACCAAATCGTCGCCTCGACCAAGTCTTTTTTGACGCCCAGGCCTTCAGAATACATAAGCCCAAGAAAGACCTGAGTGGCAGCGTCGCCCCGGTCTGCAAGTGGTCGCAACTCCCGCAAGGCAGTCTCGTAGTCGCCGCGCTTGGCGGCAGCAAATCCCGCATTCTTGTCAGCCCAAACCGGAGATGAAAGGATGCAAAGAATGGACAGCGCTAGTAAAGTCCGATTAACCATTTAATTCACTTAGAGTCCCGAATTCTGGGTCAAGTTGATCGGCAGTGGGCCAGTTTGCAATTTGCTGGGGTGCCGCCGGCATGACACGATCAAAACAAGAATTGTGCGATGCCGGCGGCCGACTCACCACGTTCAGGCGTTTTCCTTGATGTATGCCACGGCAATAGCGGTGTAGTCGCCGAATGTCATCTCGGCTCTTGCAAGTCCTTGTTGCCCTAAGATCGCGGGTAAGGCTTCTTGGAATAGGGCGAACTCGTCGGCGATCTTCATTCCGCCCGGTACAGTGGTCGACCTCGATTGAGTGCGCAACCAAGTTGCCACTTCACGCACTGCGCTCGAAACGTCGCCATTGTGCGAGTGAATATCTTGGCCGGCGAGGTCGGAAACAAACCGCTGAAATCGATATTGCTCACGATCAAGGATTAGGGTCTTTTTCTTTTTTTGATCGCCGTCGCCAAAGCGTCTGGCACCGAGGAAAAGGCCGAGTTCGAGCGGCATATTGAAACGAGGCAGAGGAGGATTGCCGCTGGTTTCAGTGCGCGAAATGTCATGGATGCCGTAGCGGCATTCCTCCACGATTTGCTGTATCTTCGAGAAGCGGTTCTCTCCCGCGTCGTCAGATTCGGTCGCGCACCGCGCACGGAATCCTGACCGGATCACAGTAAAAACTATCGCGTGGAATAGGGGTTCAAATTCGGCGTCGAAGGCACAGTTGATGAACACATTGCGCGGATGCGCAGTCATCAATGATTCTTACTGCTCGATAAGCGGCCGTCGCTCCCCTTCACTTCCTTAATCGTGCCGCGTATCTCACTTTGCGTGAAATGCGTCGGCTTGGTGGCAGGCTTCAGGATCACAACCCCGTCACTCGTCCGCCCAACCGAATTGGCGCCCTTCGTAGTGACAAATTGGCCTGATGACGCCGATCGCCGAGCGGTAGTTGCATGTTTCGCCATGGTCCAGATATGGCGCAAGCAACGCGCGGGCGCAAGGTCTCGCGGTAACGTCTGACCCAAGAAAGCCTGTTCCCGCTGCCAAGACGATGCGACTTGCAATAGCACGGTCGTGCCGGTCGCAAGCCGGCGTGCCAGACGATCGTTCCACGCGCACAAGGAGCTATCAGAGGATCCCCCACGCCCGGTAACGTCCCCTGCCCGTGATCTCGCGCAGGCCGAGTTCGGCCACGAGATTAAGCGCCCCACGCGTCGTCACCTTCAGGTCCTTTTCGATCATTGCGCTGGAGACGAGCGGCCGCGCAAGAACGAGGTCGACGAGTTGCGGCAGCTTCGAATTTCCACGCCGGCCGCGCAGGCGGCGCAACATTTGTTCCCGGGCGAGCATCAGCCGATCGTGTTCCTTCAGCCCGGCGCCGGCCGCTTCAGTGACGCCCTCCAGAAACCCGATCAGGCGCGCCGTCCTGTCGCGGGCGCGCCGCCTTTCGCGCGGAATGGCGCGCAGCCCGGTGTTGAGACAGACGAGGTGGGCGGCGCTCGTTTTTCGGGCCTGCCTGAGCATGGCGCCCACGAGCAGGTGTCCGAGCCAGGGCAGATGCTGCAGCGGTTCTTTTGTTTCCCACGCATCCCATAGCAGGGCAGCGCTCAGCACGGGCGGCTGGCCCGTGTTCCGGTTCAATACTGCCCGCCAGTCCGACAGCCGTTCCTCCTCGTCCCAGTCGGGATCGTAGAGCAGCGGATTTTTTTTCGGCCGTCGGGACCTGTTGCGGTCGCGACACCGGCGCAGCGGCGAGCCCGTCGAGCACATTCCGCGTGCGATCGAGCAACGCATCGATGGCGGCAAATTCGGCGCCGAAGCCATCGTTCAGATCGTCATTGGCCGACTCGTTCGCCTCTTCATCGCCGGCGCCCTCCCCTGTCGTCGCATGAATCTCCAGTGGCAGAGCGTCCGGGGTGCTACCGTCACGGCCGCGCAACTGTCTTAGGCCGTTCGGGCTCAGCGCCCAGTCCGGCCTGTTGGCAACAATCAGCCGCCGTGCCCGCAGCACTGCATGGGCACGGGTGAGCTCGTGGGTCGGCGTGCGGATGTCCATGTGGGTGTCGTGCAGGACCAGATCCTCGACATGGACAAGCTCGCCCTCGAGCCACAGCGCGGCGGCGGCATCGTAGAAATGCGTGCGCGCGACAAAACCCTCGCGCACCGGACTTCTGGCCAGCCAAAGAATCCTCTGCGGTGACGAGCGGTCCCGCGAGGTCCCACCACGGGATTGCATTGCTACGGTCAACGTCAAAAAGGGACATCGGGCGTCGTTCCGGCCTTCGCTCTGGCGCGCCAATTGAAACCGCAAGGCAAAAATCGCGCGCCCCGTCCCGGACCGCCTGCGGGGCTCGTTTGAGAGAAATGCGCGAAATTAGCCAGCAAGCACTGTCCTACACTACCGCTCGAGCGTGGCCGGAAGCGCCTAATTTCTTCCAACGCTCCTCAGCGCCACGTCGATGGCTCGTGTTTGCACGGGACGTAAGGCCGACCGCTGCTCGTGCCGCAGGTCAAAGGCCGGGTAGTTCACGGAACTGCCTTCGAGCATAACGGCTTGGCAAGCGCATGAAGGAGTTTCGATTCGGATTGTTTCAAGAGGGTCGAGCGGTTGATTGATGCCACCAGCGTGGAAGCGATCGATAGCGCGCGCGTTTTGCTGGACCAATTCAACGGCAAGTCAGAAACGATCTCCCAGGCGATTGACGACTTCCTGCTTGATTTCGTGACCTTGCTGTTTGTGGTAGAAGCCACCCGCGAGCAGTTCCACAATCCGGCGAGGCGGTTAGCGCGCATCAGATTGAGCAAGGTCAGGCTGTTACTCACCCGATGCCCTTGACCTAAAGCGACCACTCCGCCAGGCGTGCATTTGCAGCCGAGCGCACCAGGCGGTATTTTACGCACATGAAATCAATCGCGACCGCTAATTCTGCTGTTTGGTTCCCAGGGACGACGGCAAGCGCGGACAGCTTCCGTGCTGCTGTCCTGCAGCGGCAAATGTGCTGCATCCCCCATCCAAGGCGAGCTCGACGTTTGTTTCTTGCGTTGACCAAGGTCCCGCGAAAACACTCCCCTTCCCGCAGCAACTCATCACGTTCAACGGCCTCGCGGCAGGCCATCACGCCAGAAGAGAGCAACGGCATCGTTTTTCCCGCCCAGTCCTACGACCTCGTTTTCCAGCGCCTCGCGAATGTCGCCACCCGCCGTTTTTTCAGGTCCGTCTTCGCGCGCGAGCTGGGTCCGCGCCCACTTAGCTACGCTGCTCACGCCTCTGCCCTTCAGCACCGCCCGGTCTGACTGTCGAGGACATCGGTCCGCTGGAGCGACAACATTTCAATTCTGACCGTCGGTGCAGCGGCCTTCGAAGCGCATCCTGTACCCCTCCCCGGCAGCGCGCCTAATCGTCCTGTTCGGTCGCCCACAATGTCGGATGCGCAACATGGCAGAGCCCCATTTGTCAACAGCCTCCAATGGTTTTCTGATCTGGCACGGTGCATGCCCTGTCGCCCGCAAGACGTCGCGGACCAAGGAAAATCCCTCCAATGGCCACCTCCCCAAGAACACCGCCGCAGGTCTCCTGGGTCCATCCGAAGGTGAGACTCGAGTGAGCCCTGGGCCCATGATTCATCTGGCTCGGCGCTGCCCGCCGATCCTACCACGGGGAGGCGAAGACGCAGCGCGTTCATCAAAATGAGGAACAAATCACTTTTGCCTCGAACCCTTTGCCTTGCCACCCGACGGCGGCAAGATCGCGGATTTCCTGCTCGGCAATGGCATGGATCGACATGCACCGAAGCACCCGGCAAATCCGGACTTGCCCATTTCCTCGAGCGTCTGATCTTCAAAGCGACCACCAACCGCGCCGACAGCGAGTTCACCGAGCCGTCTAAGTGAGTGGCGGCTACAATAACGCCCTCACCGCCTATGGCTCGTTTTGGGCGAGATGATGGGCTTCGAGGCCGATCGCATGTTCAACCTCATCCTCAACGAGGATGATATCAAGACCGAGCGAAATGTGATCCTGGAGGAGCGCCGTTGGCGCAGAGAGACGAACCCGCAGGTCTGCTGAACGAGGAGGTCAACGCAACATTGCGGCCGAACCAGCCCTACTCGCATTCCGGTCAACGGCTGGATGCAGGAGATGGAGAAGCTGAACGGCACCGACGCATTCACGATCTACAATATTGCCGACCGAACGACCCGGTGGCCGGCACGTAGAACCAGGCGCTGGCCGCGAAGACCTCTGGCAGGGTTGTGCGCGGGCCGGACCTGCCCGCGCGCAACCGCCGGTCGAGCCCGGCTAGTAGAACCGCGACTCATCTTCTAGCGAATCCGGTATTCTCCCTTTCCAGTTGGCAACCGTGGTCTGCTAGCTGTCTGGCCGAGGTCCTATGAGGAGCTTGGACGTCCGGACTACACACCGAACCTGCTATATACGCCTGGCGTTGAGGAGGAAACCGATTGCCCCTGTGTCCGCCGATGATCCGTCACCTGAGATCCCCTGACCTGTTTGGACCCATCGATCGCCTGCCGGCACTTGGCACGCGGATTAGAGAGCGGACATTCGAGGTCCTCAACCCGTCGACCGGCGAAGTGCTGGCAGAACTACCTGACATGGGAGTCGAAGAGACATGCGCTGGAATCGAGAAGGCCTATGTCGCGCAGCCTGGATGGGCAGGGTTTACCGCACGTGAGCGCAGCGATGTTCTATGGCGATGGCATGAGTTGATCATCGACCACACCGACGATCTCGCTGCAATTCTCACCGCGGAGATGGGCAAGCCGCTTGCCGAGGCCAAATCGGAGATATCGCATGCTGCGGCGTATCTGCAATGGTACGCCGAGGAGGCAAATCGCGTCTATGGCGAGACGATCTCCGCACCATCGACGGACCGCCGAATGCTGGTGATCAAGCAGCCCATCGGGGTGGTCGGCACGATAACCCCATGGAATTTCCCTGCCTCGATGGTGGCGCGCAAAATCTCGCCAGCCTTGGCGGCGGGCTGCACGATTGTCCTCAAGCCCGCTGAACAGACGCCGCTCGTGGCTGGAGCAATGTTCGCCCTCGCCCATCAGGCAGGCTTCCCCGAAGGCGTCGTCAACCTGATCTATGCGTCCGAAGGTGACGCGGTCGGCCGCGAACTTTGCACAAATCCCAAGGTCCGCAAGATCAGCTTCACCGGGTCTACTGAGATCGGGCGCTTACTTATGCGCCAGTGCTCGGACCAGATCAAAAAAGTCAGCCTAGAGCTCGGCGGCAATGCGCCCTTCATCGTCTTCGATGATGCCGATATCGATGCCGCGGTTGACGGTGCGATCCAGGCGAAGTACCGCAATGCCGGCCAGACCTGCGTTTCAGCGAACCGCCTTTACGTCCAGTCGCGCGTTCACGACGAGTTCGTCGAGAAATTCGTGGAACGGGCTCGCCAACTTCAAGTTGGTGACGGTTTCGCTCCCGGAGTGGACATCGGACCTCTCATCGACAAGCAGGCTTTGGCCAAGATTGAATCCCATATTGCCGATGCCGTAGCTAAAGGCGGCGCAATTCGATGCGGGGGCAAACGCGTCGGCACGAATGGCACGTTTTTCCAACCAACGGTCCTGACCGGTGTCACCAGCGAGATGACCGCGGCGCAAGAAGAGACATTCGGGCCGCTCGCACCGATTATTCGCTTCAATGATGCGGATCAGGTCGTGCGTGATGCCAATGAAACGATCTACGGCCTCGCGGCGTATTTTTATGCCTCTAACCTGAAGCGTGTCTGGCGTGTCGCCGAGGCCTTGGAATATGGAATGGTCGGGGTAAATACCGGCCGGATGTCTTGGAAGCGGCGCCGTTCGGTGGGATAAAACAGTCCGGCATCGGGCGGGAGGGATCCCGCCATGGCCTCGAGGACTACCTCGAAATGAAATACCTCTGCATGGGCGGCATCTGAAGCATCGGCTTGCAGGGTTCACAGACGGGTTACCAAGCGAGCGATCTCCAAATATGTGAATTGTAGAATCGCTCCTCGATTGGGAACTGAGGGGCGGTCCGCACCCGAGCAAACACGCAATCCTGAGGAGCCCCCTAAAATAGCTGGATGTATCTCTCGAGGAGACAAGCGTCTGCATTTTCGGCGAAGACGGCGCGCATGCGACGGAGGATACGCTTGCGATTTGGCGGCCCTCGCCGACTACCCTCAGGCGACGGGCTGTCGTTGCGCGGTCTGGTTGGAAGCTTGTGCACCAAGCCATCGTCAACGCTGATTGAGCAATATCCGGCTTCAGGGGCAGAATTTGGACCTGCTACATTCCGATATCAGTAGCTCAGCTGTTCTTCGGCTGACTGCCGCGCCGGTACACGCTCGGACAGAATCGAAGGTACCATCACGCGGCATTCGCATCCACATTGGTGATCGGCGCACCGTCCAGGGCGCGCCAGGTTGACCGAGCGGGTCGAACCGAATGACAGCCTTGACCGGCTGGAGGACGGAAATCCCGATGCCGAAGAGGTTGGTCAGCCCAGTCGAGTCCACACGCATTTTCGGCACGAACAGCAAGGGCTGGGAAGCGATCGGCCGAGCGGTCCTTGAAGGGGCGGGCCAGGGTTGTTTGACGACGCGTTGGTTCAGGTCAGCTAATCTAGTCTCTGCCGTTCAGAGCGGCTTCCCTCGCCAGTGACAGCGAGTCAAGATATTTGGCATCGTCGGCTTTGATTGCCGGGCAGATCTGGTCGAGATGGGGACAGCTCACTGGTGCACCTTTGGGCTCATAGTGTTTCCTCGTCGTCGAGGTGAGGATTGCCGGATTTGGCGTAGAACACCAACACGGGTCCGAGATCAAAGCGCGTCCCGGGCGCAAGGCGCTGGACGGACCGGGGCCATGTTTCGGTTGAGGCGCCATCGATGCCTCGCGCCAGCGTTTTGGCGAAGCGGGGCATCAGCGGAGCGAGTGTCGGTGCCAGGGTCGCAGTGGCCGTCGTCTGAAGGGCTAGCGAAGTCCGATTGCGGGCAGGATAGAAACGTCGCGCCGCCGCAAAGTCTCGCGCGCCGCGGTAGATCACGCAATCGCGCACGAATTCGCAGACCTGAGTGGCCGCGCGCCGAACCGAGAAGCCTTCGTCCGAATAGGCGCGCTCCATCGCAGCGCGATAGATCTCTATGCCAGCAAAGAAGGCGCGGTCGACCGGGCTCCAGTCGCCTGCATCGGGTACACGGCCGGCAAAATCCTGCTTGATTTCCTGGTTCAACGCCTCAAGCCAGTTCAGCCAGATGCTTTGGAACACCTCGTTCTCGGTGCGGCGCAGCGCGTCCAGCGTGAAATCCGTCCGCTCACCTTCCGGGCGTGTCAGGCCCAAATGAAGGCGCACGACGTCGACTGTCTTTGGGCTCAGAACCTCCTTGCCCCAGACCGCATGGCGGCAGCTGGTTGAGAACTTCTTGCCGTCGAGCAGGTAGAACTCGTTGACGTGATAGCGAATGCGTGGCGTCCAGTGGGAGAAGACCTCGGCGTAAAGAGCGGGGTAGAGTAGCGCGTGGTAGAACGAATTGTCGAAGCCAAAGAAATGGACAATTTGCCAGTCGTTGCCGGGCATCTCCGCCTTCCAGTCGCGACCCATCGAGCGGCCGAGCGCCTGGATGTTGTACAGAAAACCGAATGCCATCTCCGGCCACACCCAGATCACTTGCCCCGGGAACCCCTCGGCCGGCAGGCCCCAGTCCGAGGGGTGGGTAATGGGCACTGAAAAGTCGCCGCGTTGGCGTAGGCGCGCGAAGAGATCCAAGATCCGTAGCGGGACGCCCGACGCCCTTAGATGCCGGTCGATATTGTCGTAGCATTGGTCCATGGCAAGTTCCGGACGGCGGAGGGAGCCGACCACCGGCGCCTCGGCAGACTGCCGTGACCGCGCTGCACCTAAGTCGTGGCAAAGGTTTGGGGCACCGCATTCCTCGCAGATGTTGCCAGCGGCGGAGCCGCCGCAATCGGGGCAGAGGCCGCCAACATCCGGCTCGTAAAGATAACGGCCTGTCACAGCATCAAAAAGCGCAGGGCTCTGGCGCAAATCTACCGCCGCGCTGCTCAGAAGACTCCGGAAACACGCGGTTTGGAACTCGCCGTAACCGTCATCGCCCATTGTGGCTTGGAAGCTGTGGACCTCACAATCGAGAAGTGCAAGCGTGGCGCGAATCTCGTCGGCGTAGTAGCGCGCCACGTTTGCAGGCGTCGATTGATCGGCATCGGCGCGTGTCGCGACGTAGCTCTGGTAATCGTCGCTTCCGGTCAGGTGATAGGCCTCGACTCCTTTCATGCGCAGGAAACGAGTATAGACGTCAGCGCCGAAATAGGGGCCAGAAAGATGCCCCAGATGCAGATCGCCATTTGGCGTTGGCGGCGTGGAGAAGACGAAGATTGGGCCGCGTGGAGCCGTGGTCTTTGCAGCGGCATCAAGGGCGGCCTCGCCGTCTCGCCAGTAGACAGCGACGAAATCTAGGTCTTTGTTTCCGTCATTGCGCAGCACATGCGCTTCAAAAGGGTGAAACAGAACGACATCGCCGGCCTCGACCGAGATTTCCCCCCGGTCGGTCCTGACATTGCCCGACCCTGACAGGAACACGAACGCCTCGATTTCGTCGTGCCGATGGGGCTCGGATGTGACGCCGGGTCCAACCTTTCCGAATGAAAACCCCGTGCGAGCGCTTCCCGTTCCAAGCGTGGCCATGTCGATACCGAACGCCCGCGACAGCTCCGTTCGAGAAAACTTGTATTTGCGCATGATAAGGAAACCTAGCTGTAACAGTGGGACCTTCGGCTGCCAACGCAACAGCCTCCCGTGCAATTCGTGGAGAGAAACGGCAGCCCGACCATTGGCGGCCCCGGCCAGGATAGTGCAGCTCTGGGCCGCAAGCGGGCGACCAAGGGGGGCACTAGTCGGGCTGTAGGCGCACAGAAGACCGCCTGCGACCACCTCCGCAATCCACGTGCCGAAGCGTCTTGACGGGCTGCGGTCGATGCTCCGCGCCCGCAAATCAGATCGCCATGCTCTCCCGCACCTTGGAGCGGTCGATCAGTTTCGTTTGCATGCCTCCGCACGGCCTTCGTGAGCTCAATCGCGATAGAAGATGCCATTTGGGGGCTTGAGATTGTCGAGATCGGCCACTTTGCCCTCGGGCGGGTTAAGGGCGCGCTTAAGCACGTTATATTCAGCGCGGGTCGGCCCGCCGGTTGAAGCACGCTGGAACACCAAGTAGAGTGTCCGCCGAGAACGATTGCTTTTGTTCGGTCGTGAGTAGTGCGGTGCGTAATCGTCGAAGATGAAGATGTCGCCAGCCTTCCATACTACGGGTTCCCAGGAGAACTTTTCGGCAACTTGAGGATAGATCACCCCACCGGCATCCATAGGAAACACCCCCTTTTCGTGGTTGGCGGGGCTGAAAAAAAGCCCGCCGTTTTCCTCGTCGGAGTCGTCGATGCCTATGGCAACCACCGCATGGACCATGCGGTCGGGGAGTTTGTGTGGAATGTGATAAATGTCCTGATGCGGGAGATAGCCGCCGCTGTCTGGATAGTGGAAAATCAGCAACTCCTTGAGCCTGCGCGAAGCTTCTCCAAGCAAATCCTCGACCGCTGACTTTATGCGCTGATCTTCTAAGAGCAAACGACGCAATGGATCATGGAAGTCGAGAAAATTCTCGATCTTGGAGGTGATCTTTCGATTGTCCGTCGTCTTCTCGAACCACATGAGCCATTTATCATCACTGACATTCCAGCGTGACATATCTTCGACAAAAGTAGAGATATTTTCCTGATCTGCTCGAGTGAAGAACCGTTCGAGCCTGACGTATCCGTCCTTCTGCAACTTTTCCCTTTGTGCATCAGTCAACATGCGAAAAGCCTCCTGTTGGAAACACTGGTTTGGTTGGACATGCCAATTAGGGCGGTCGGGCGCTGATCAAGTTGCGGGTCCACAGAGACGGACTCACGTGATGAGGGAGGCGATGCTAAGTGCGTTCCGCTCCGGCGGATATTGTCCGCAGAAGCTCGGCGCGAGACTGCCTATGTCAGGCTCAGCCGGGTCTAGGGGTTCCGCAAACTGGGCCGGATCAATCGCTTCACCCGGTTCAACCACGACACGCATCGCCAAAGGCCGGCACCATCCGCTACCTGCCGACCCAGCCATGGCCGCCAAGACCACGGCGGTCTTTCGAGTGAGCGACTTGGTACGGCCTTGGCAACCGTAGGAGAAATGCACGCCCCCAGAGTGATGCGATGCGCCGCTTGGTCCAAGCTTGGTCGGTCACGATGATATCGGAGAAGCCTCCGGGGTTCGCCGCAGCGCAGGCGGGCATCATTCCTAGGATGCCACCGCCGATGATCAAAAGCATACGAGTCATATTCCACTGCCCATTTCTTCGGCTGCGTGGTCGGGCCAGCTCTCGATCGAGGTATGAGTGATGAAGCCAGGATGCTCGGGGTTCGCGCATGGCGCGCGCCCAAGTAGGCTATCGAGGATGCGACGCGCGCGCCAGGCCAGCAAGCTTAGGTTCGGATCGGCCAGGCCGCGCTGCCCGAGGCTCGCATTTTGTACGAAGATGCGTCTGTCACACGGTCCGTCCCAGCTCACCGAAAAATCCTCGCGAATAGCTAATTCATTGTCGATCTGCTCCAAGCGGCCCATGATCGGTTCCAACAAGCTTGGGACCGCGTTCTCGTAACCGGTGGCCAGGATGACGATGTCAGCCGTGACTTTTTCGACCTCGTCCATGCCATGCTGCAGGGTCAGCCTGTGACCCGGTCCGGCGTTGATGCAGTGCGAGACGGTGCAGCCCGGCCGCAGTGTGATGTCGCATCGGTTTGGCTCGAAAAATTCATGGCGGTATAGTGCCTGATAGATCGCGCGCAACGTGCTTTCCGAAATGCCGTCCGAGGCAAGCACGAAACGCCGCAGGAGCAGCTTACGCTGCGAGTCGCTCATCGCCGCGAAACGATCCGAAAAGCAGGGCATGAACAACTCGTTTGTGAACGGGCTGTTGTCCAGAGGCAGATAGTTTTCGCGCTGCGAGACCCAAGTGATCGAGGCAGGCCGCCGTTCGTTCGGCAGGCCGACAAGGTGCAACATCACCTCGGCTCCCGACTGGCCTCCGCCGACCACGCAGACATGCTTTCTCCGCACCTCAGGGTGGATGTGCAGTAAAACCGATGAGTGGAACAGGTTGCGTCCAATCCAGCCCTGAAATTGAGGCGGAATTTGCGCCTGCTTGCCAATGCCGACCACAACGTTTCTGGCGCCGAGAACCGCCTTATCCGTCCGCACCCGAAACTCGCCGTCAAAGCGGATTTCGCGGACTGTCTCGCCGCCACGCACTAGTGGGTTCCTGTGGAAGACCCAGTTCAGGTATTGTTCGAACTCCACTCTGAGCACGGCTTCGAACTGTGCGTTCAGGAAGTGATACAGACGCCCGTTCTCGTGCAGGAAGTTTACGAAAGTGTAGGCTGATCGCGGATTCACCAGAGTGACCAGGTCCTTGAAGTGACTGACCTGGAGCTCCGAGGAATCGAATGCGCTGCCTGGATGCCAGCGGAAGTCGACCTGCCGATCCAGGAACACTGCCCCTTTCCCAACTTGCTCGTGTATCTGACACGCAAGGCTCAAATTGGACGGGCCAGCACCGATCCCAACGCAAGATAACTCCACCTGCTTCCTCCTATAGCGCCTTCCCACTAGGCGGATTGTTCGCGGCGAATATCGGCCATAGCCATTAGCCTCCGCTCACGGACTTCGAGCCCCAGTCCCGACCGGGCTTGCGAGAATTTGTCCTGCGCGTTCGGGTCTTCGCATGTAGACCGCGCATTCCAGCGCGGTGACAATCGACGATGCCGGCGACGTGGGGCAACGACGTTTGTCCTTTCCGCCCGTCTGGATGCCCCCCCTCGCCGTCACGCGAGGAGCTTTCCAGGCCCACTAAGGTGTTTGAAGCCGGCGCAATCGCCTGACTCGACCATTACGCGCCGGCGTTTCGGCGGCTTGATGGCAGGCGAGAGCGCGGTTTTCACTGCGGCGACGGCATTTTCGGTGCGCATGATCATGGACGACGTCTGGCTGATGCGTTCGCAGAGTCCCATGCATGGGCCGTGCCAGGAAGGAAATTTTATTAAACAATGGGTTGGCGGATTTACGATCCTGTCGGAAATCCGACATTGGGGGGGACGCCTCACTGCGGCGCCCGATTTGCACGTCGATGTCGCTTTTTCCGATAGCTAATCGGGCACCTTCTGCACCAGAATACTTCTCTTGTGGAGACCAGCACGAAGTCTTCATGAACGGACAGTGCAGAACCTTGCGTCTCTGCCGGACAGAGTACCCGCACGATCGGCATCTGTTCCCCGCCGACCAGCCGACCGCGTGGCAAAGATTGAGAGCGGCGAAGCTTGCGCTAACGGCCACATTTCTCCGGTATTTCAGCGATGCATTCCTCGAGACGCTTCAGGCGGCACTTCGCATTGCGAAGTTCATGTCCGGCTTCGAAACGCCGATGGCGCCCCTGAGGTGTAATCGCCACGAGATCGCGCTCCAGTTCGGCAATGCGCGCACGCAACCTGCCGAGCCTCTTCCTGACGCCAACGCATTTGTCCATCCACGCCGGCAAATCGGTCTTCCTGGCAGCACCCTAAAAGCTATGCAGATTATGCCACCGAGACGTAATTTCCGGCAAGCCCACGCTCTAAACATCCGCTAATGCAATCTAGAGAAAGCGTTCTTCGGGAAGAAGGCTGACGCTGCTTTAGCGAAAGCACTAGGAACCCTCGGATCTGACGCATCGCGTCGGCCGATTGCGGCAGCTCCAAAGCGCAGGGACAGGCCGTCAAGCGCCGGGCAGCGTGCCCTTCATCGACATTGCGAAGACATCGAGCAGGATGGCCAGCCCGACGCCGCACGCGGTCAGGATAAGGCCGGCCATGAAGATGCGGTTGGCGCGTTCGTAGATGGGTCGGCGCAACGAACTCATGTCGAGTAGCAGGGACAGCGCCCGCAACTGCAACGTGATGCCGACCAGGATCGGCACAACGGCGAACAGGTCGTAGAGCCGCCATGGCATGGGGTTCGCAGCCCAATGGGTGACGAAGCCGAGCGAAAAGGCAAGCAGAATGCCGACGACGGTGATTGTGCCGTTGCGAAAAATCGTCTCGATCAGCTCTTCCTTCGGATCGTGTTCGTCCAAGCGTCCCTCCTCTCACTCAGCAGTTGCAGGCCTTTGCACGGTCGACGTAGGCTCTCGGGAAATCCCTGTACATCGCCGCCAACTAGTCAAGGGCCGAGGACCGAAGCCGCGAGGCAAACGTTTTTGGTTTGCGCTGGCCTCATCACTTCCTCAGGCGCCATCGGCCTTTGCCGCGAAGTGAACGATGGAAGCGCCGCCTGCAACGGGTGCTGCGCTCAGAGCGGCAGGGTCAAGAGCGTCATTTCAGCTGGAGTGTCTACAATGAAATAAAAAAAGCTGAATGGCACTCTAGGTGTGCGATCAGCCCGCCGAAGGCGAGGACGCCCGAGGCCGCAAGCACGCAAGGGCGCGCCGTCGCCGACCAGATCCGGCCGAAGGTACCGAAGCTGGCGACAATCATGGACGACGCCGAGCCCGACGTGCTTGCCTACATGACTTTCCCCTAGGAGCACCGCGCCAAGCAGCACTCGACAACCCGATCGAACGCCTCAACGGCGAGATCAAGCGGCGCACCGAGGTCATCGGCGTCCTCCCAAGGTTGATGCCATCGTCCGCCTGGTCGGCGCGATCCTGCTCGAACAGAACGACGAATGGGCCGTGCAGCGCGCCAGATACATGACGCTGGAAACCATCAGCCAAATGAGCGATGATCCGCTCATCAGCCTGCCAGTCGTGGCACGCTGATCAGCCCGGCCCCATGCGGGAGAGCGCGGCGACGAAGCCGTCAGCTACACCTGTACGGGGCGATAATTGTCAAGCTTGATTCGTTTCCTCATCTCCTCGTTCGGCTGATTGGCGACCATGTGCTCGTGCCGACCTGGCTTCGAACTGGCCGCCGCCTGCAGTGACGGTCAAGGGTAGCTGCAGGCCATCGCGAAGCGACTTGTCCTTGACGGTCACGAGCACGGGCGCCGGCTTTGCCGGGTCAGGCGGAGCTCTTTCCGGTGAGGCCAAATGCCGACGACAGATTTCCGAGGCGAGCTCGCCGAGGCAGGCGCGAAGGTCGCGCGGCAGACTTGTATGCGGTAGATCGCAGTGGACTTGACCATGATGCAGGATGCGCATCGGTGGCGAAGCTCCGGGGCGGTGCGTCCCATTCCTACGTCGGCGGTCCGAACTGCGAGGTCGCCACTCCAGCCTCTCGCGCGATCGCCGACACTTTCGCGCCAGGCTTCAGCGTCGCCTCGATCAGCGTGCCTTCGCTTGCGCCGACCAGCGCCACAGACGCTGCGGGCTTGCCTCCGGTTCGGAACCGGCTCAAGAACATGGAAATTTCTATCATCAGACATAGGCGCAGATATAGAAATTGACACCGCAAGCTCCACGTTCCTTCAGTGTCATCATCTCTCGCCCATCATCTGATGCCGCGCCAGATGGATGGGCTCCGCGCTTACACTAGATCGATCAGGCGCCTACGGTTGCAGTCATTGTCGGATCTACGACGATGTCGGACATACACACAGCGCTACCAAAGTGATCGTATTGTTCTGAAAGATTTTCCTGGTTGGCACGACACATGCAGTCCTATGCGCAAACGCACTGCCGCGCCGCACCAACTGAGAAGACGTCATCCCATGATCACGCTCGCCGAGCATGCGGTCGCCGCAAACACTGAGCTTTCCCGGGCGGAAGGAAGCCTTTGCGCTTTCATTCTTCAGGTTGTACGGACATGACCGCGTTCGATTTCCGTCCAAGTCTGAATGCTCCCGACGATGATCCCTATCTTTGGCTTGAAGATATAGAAGGCGAACGGGCACTTGACTGGACCGCCAGCCAGTCGGCCAGGACACTGGGGCACTTCGGTGGAACGCAGTTCGATCGCGACCGTGAGGCCCTGACAGCGATCTTCGATCGTCCTGACAAGATGCCCATGATCATGCGCCGTGGTCAGTACCTCTACAATTTCTGGCAAGATGCCCGCAATCCGCGCGGACTGTGGCGCCGAACCACCCTTGCCGCCTACAAGAAGGCGGATCCTCAGTGGGAACTCCTGCTCGATCTGGACGCCGTCGCCACTAGCGACCGAGAGGACTGGGTCTGGGGCGGCGCGTCGATTGAGCCAGAGAGACGGGAAAGAGCCGTTCTACGCCTCTCGCGCGGGGGCAGCGATGCGGTCGTGCATCGCGAATTCGATCTGGGGTCCCTAAGCTTTGTCGCCGACGGTTTCAATCTCCCGGAAGCCAAGGGCGGCATTGAATGGCTCGACCCTGACACGCTTCTGCTTTCCAGCGCGCTTGGTGATGGCATGGCCACCCGCTCCGGCTACGCGCGCACCGTTCGGTTGTGGAAGCGTGGCGCGGATCCGCTCACCTCAGCGGTAATCTTCGAGGCCGATTCCGAATCCCTCGGCGTATCTGGTCATTTGGACCGCACCGCCGGGAGCGAGCGCCTTTGGTTCTTCGAGACGCCGGCCTTCTTCGAAATGATAGGTCATATCGGCGACAGGAGCGGTCCGAAGATGCGGATCGACCTTCCGCAGGACGCCCGATGGAATGGATTCGGCGACTGGCTGGCGGTAAGGCCGCGCAAGCCCTGGATCGTGGGAGGGACGACCCATGCCGCCGACGCGCTGATCGGCATCTCGCTTTCCTCCTTCCTCGCCGGCGAGCGCAGTTTTGCCGCCCTCTTTGAACCAGGCGACAGGCGCTCTCTGCAGTCATTCTTCTGGAATGACGGGAAGCTCATCATCTCCTGCCTCGTCAACCTCGTTCCGCGTTTCGAGATGTTCACCCCCGGCCGCCAGGAATGGACGCGCCGAGCCCTGGACACCGTGCCCGCCGAAGGGACTGTTCACCTCTGGTCGTTCGATGCGGAACGTCACGAGACCAATGGAGAGGTCCTCATTTCGGCTCAGGACCCGATCACGCCGCCGAAGCTTCTCCTATTAGACCTCAACGCCGCGGCGCCTTTCGGCGCTCCAGTAATCCTGAAGCGCAACCCGGAGAATTTCGACGCATCCAGGCTGGTGGTGACGCGCCACGAGGCAGTCTCGACCGATGGTGAGATGATCCCCT
This sequence comes from Mesorhizobium sp. M0587, assembly GCF_040320945.1. Taxonomy (NCBI): domain Bacteria; kingdom Pseudomonadati; phylum Pseudomonadota; class Alphaproteobacteria; order Hyphomicrobiales; family Phyllobacteriaceae; genus Mesorhizobium; species Mesorhizobium sp. M0587. Next base: position 21,784 of record NZ_JAMYQP010000043.1, on the reverse strand, counting down.
ATACGCAGGTCGGTCCGGCGAATGGGAACGGGGATGCCCCGGTTCACCTCACCGCCTACGGCGGGTACGGCAAATCGGTCGTGCCCCACTACAACTCCTCGCTAGGCAAACTGTGGCTCGAACGCGGCGGCACGTGCGTGGTGGCGAACATCCGGGGCGGCGGCGAGTTCGGAACCCGTTGGCACGAGGCGGGGCGCAGGGCGGGCAAGCGTCTCGCCCATGACGATTTCGCCGCCGTTGCCGCCGACCTCGTGCGAAGAGGCATTACGCTGCCGAGGCGGATTGCCGCCCAGGGCGGCTCAAATGGCGGCCTTCTGATCGCCAATATGCTTACCCGCTATCCTGAACGTTTCGGTGCGCTGTTCTGCACAGTCCCGCTTATCGATATGCGCGGCTACACCAAGCTTTTGGCGGGCGCGAGCTGGATTGACGAATATGGCGATCCCGACAAGCCGGAGGAATGGATTTTCCTAAAGGAAATCTCCGCCTATCACGCCGCGACACCAGGACAGCCCTATCCGCCGATCCTGCTTGCCACCAGGAAGCGAGACGACCGCGTCCATCCGGGCCACGCGCGCAAGATGGGTGCAAAGCTGCAGGCTCTTGGCTATCCCGCCTACTTCTACGAGCCCGGCGCGGGCGGGCACGGCTACGGCAAGAACAATCGGGAGCGGGCCGCATTCATTGCCTTGGGCACCAATTTCCTTCGCAGTGCGATCGGCTGGCAAGTCGATATCAGATAGGTGACGGGGGGCAACACGAGCAACTTTTCAATAGTGAGTACAGATTTCTGATCGCGAGCACGGTGCAAATATGTGTGCACAGTTTCACGTAGATGCTCCGTTATCTCAAGCAATTCCAACAGGGTTTTTCATAGTGCAATCCATCATTTCTGAAGAGCAAGGAGAGAATATCATGGCGATAAAGCAAACGGGCGTGGCGCGGGGAGCAATAGTGGCCGTGGTCCTCATGGTGGTGGGACAGCAAGCCGTTGCGGCCGACCTTGTGCAAGCCACGAGCGTCCCGCAGGCAGGAGCCTCGGTCCCGGAACGGCCCAGCCCATGGCAGATCCGCCTGCGTGCGTTGAGGGTCGTCACTGAGGATTCGGGCTACGTCAATGCGGTGCCCGGCTCCGGTCTTTCCTATTCGGATACGGTAACGCCGGAATTCGATATCTCCTATTTCTTCACGGACAACATCGCCACCGAGCTTATCCTCGGCACCACCTATGCCAACATCGATGGCCAAGGAGCGATCGGCGCGCTGGGCAATGTCGGCAAGGTTTGGCTGCTGCCGCCCACGCTCACATTGCAGTATCATTTTACCAATTTCGGCGCATTCAAGCCCTATGTCGGTGCCGGCGTGAACTACACGATCTTTTATAACCAGGACGTCGGCAGTGCAGATGCTCTCCATGTTAAGAACACGTTCGGCACCGCGCTGCAGGTCGGGTTCGACTACATGGTGGATCAGCACTGGGGCGTCAACTTCGACGTGAAGAAGGTTTTCCTAAAGCCAGACTTCGACGTCACGGTCGACGGCGCGAAGCTGACGGGGAAGGCGGACCTCGATCCCTGGTTGATAGGCGCAGGTGTCACCTACCGCTTCTAACAATGAAAGGTGAAGGCGGCTGCTGATAGCCGATCGAAATGAAGGGCGCGCCTTGTGCGCCCTTTTTCCGTCGGCCCTGAACGGGCGACACCTGAAGAACCCGTTGTCGAGGGGCGGCCGCGCTCTCCAGCGGACCAAAAGGGTACCCCGTGATCAATGCGGGCTCGACCACGCCTGAAATCGAGGTGCTTAGATGCGCTTCGGACCAGGATGGCTGTTGGGTATTGTTGATGGAATGCCCGGCATCAGTCTCCCGGACGTCATGTCAGAGCTATGCGCCTGCGTAAGGCGAGCACGGAGCTCCTCGACGCCTACAAGATGCCTTGTTCAGCCATGCTGCGACAGCTGCTGTTCTTTGCTGCAGGGGCGGTGGCTTGCGCGCCGGAAGCATTACTCGGCAGGCCAAGGCTTTGCCTGCCCCATGGCTTGACCCAGGCACGGTGCCGCGCTCCAGCTCGGCAATGATGCGGTCGGTGATCTCCTGATAAAGGCTGGCGCCCGAGCGCCAGCCTCTATGCTGGCACAACGCTTGCTGTTTGCACGCATGTCTTACCCTCCGCTCACCAATCGCCGCGCCTTTCCCCGGAAGCGGGGTGGGCGGCGAGTCGCGACCGGAAAGGCCCGCCGTGGTAGGCGGACCGCATCCGAAGGACCGGAACGAAGAGGAGGACCCTGAGCGGCACGCGAAGGGTTGCGGGCTGCCGCGGCGGGTCTAGAAGGGAGTGCCGCCCGCCCCGCGCCACCGGGAAAGGCCAACAGACAAACCGCGCCGGCACTCTGGCCGGCGACCGTCAGCAGCCGACCTCCTGCCGCGGCAAGGGGCGAAGCCGAATGGCCGAGACCGACTGAGCTTGCCGAAGAAAAGCGGGCTCGGTTCACGAGCACCCGGTGCGCGCTGTAAGGCGCGCGGGCGCTCCTGTCAGCAGCATGAAAATGCCTGGAAACGTTCTGGCCGAGTCTCATCAACCGCGGTTCCGTCCCTCCTTCCAGATCTATTCAGAACGAGGGTTGAGTAGATCGGCCGGCTCGATTCCGAGCACTCTGGCGAGTTTTGCCACAGTATCAATACTCGCGGCATAGACCGAGCGCTCAAGTGCGCTGACATATGTTCGGTCGACGCCAGCTTCATGCGCCAGCGCTTCCTGGGACAGTTTCTTTTTTTGGCGGTGCCTACGCAGATTGCGGGCAAAGACCTCTCGGATTTCCATGCACGAGAAGCCACCCTCTTGTCGAGGATTTCACCACGGAGTATTCTCTACAAATATCAAAGGCAACAAAGGGGAGCGGCTGCACGGCATCATTTTCGCGAGGGCAAATCCGCTGAGCCGTGAAATCAAGGACGTATCGTGAAGTTTGACAGCCAAACAAAGCGCAAGGCCATCTACAGGTCACGAGAGCGACGCATTTGTGCCAGAAGCTCGCAAGGATCGATATCAAGAGCCTCGGTAACTCGAGAAACTCAATTACGTCCAGCCGACGTTCACCACCCGTACTTGGCCACGAAGGATTGTGGGCGGCCCCAGATCAGCAACCTGGGTCTGGGTGACCCCTTTGGTTTTGCGCGCCGCAACCGGCCGTTTTAGCAGCCGGCGCCGCCGAGCTGATCGAAGGGAATTCGGCATCAGACGAACCGGCCAAGAAGGAACCGGGTCCTAGAATAATCCCAGTTCCGGGTTATCCTATTTTAGGATATCATGTCATCAAAGATCTGCGCGGACGCGGGACAGGTCTTACGGCGAGAGATGAAATGGAAGACAGATTGCTCAAACCTGCTGTTGCCGACGACGTCCCATGGGCGGAGAGCCTGACCGCTTACGACGATGAACACTTTACGATTTATTTGAAGCTCTTAGACGCATGCGCCGGCAATGCCAGCGAAGAACAGATGGCGCAGGCGATATTGGGAATCGATCCAGTGCAAGAGCCAACGCGCGCCCAAAGGGCGGTTCGCAGCCATCTCGCGCGCGCCCACTGGCTGGTGGTGGCGGGGTACAAAGAGCTGTTCTCTGGCCAAAAGGCCTGATGGTGACAGTCGTTATAGAAGAAAACGCTTATAACCACCGTCCATCAGCCAGCGCCCGCGTCTGACTGCACGGCGGACGCTGTCGCGAAGATGGTCACCGGAGTCGGCCCAGTCCTGCTCGACGCGGGCTCTGCCGAAGAGGGCAAGGCCGATTTCGCGGTGTGGTGCGCCAGCGATGGAGCCGTCGAGCGCACGCAAGATGCGGCGCAACCGCGAGCACCGGGGCTCGGTTGGAAAGAATCCTGGTTGCAGCCTGCCGGTCCAACAGAGGCTGTTCAGACATTCCAACGCGTTCAGGCGTTGCTTCAGTTCCTCTGGCGACCAGAGGACGGAGGATGTCAATCGCACAGCATCGAGGATGCTGACGCCTGAGGCAGCCAGCTGCAAGCTCCTGCCACTGTCCTCGACAAGGACGTGCTGTTGCCCATCCCGCGTGACGAGTATGGAGATGCGGCAGGAGTGCGCGGCGAGATCGAGCACGTCGACCCCGCGCGGCCGCGCCGCCATTTCGGCAGCAACCGGTAAAACATGCGGACATTTCCAGGGACACCAAAAGACGCTCGCATCAGTTCCTTTCGAGCTTGCAAAACAGAAGGCCCCACCGCGAGAGATCAACAGTGTTCGACGGCAGGCTGACAATATCCACGGACCGGGCGTTCGTGCGTTCGGCACCGAGCAGCGCGTTCGCCAGATCCTTTTGGAAGTCCGGATTGCGCCTGAGGAATTCCCAGCCCAGCCTCGGCTGGTCAGCCGCTCGACATAGCCATAGTCACCATCATCTTGCCTGTCCGGCCAGGCAGGGCCAAGTCTCGTCTCGTTCATTGCGCCATTTCCGAGGAAGATTGGATCCCGAAGCTCAGGCGATCTTCATGACCGGCGCCCACAGCACCGGTCCTTTGAAGCCGCCATTGCGATGGAGGGCTTGCAAGCTCTCGCTAGAGACGTTGAGATGTCCGGCAACGGCGCGCGTGTTGCCGATTGTCTGCGGATCGGACAACCGTTCGAGTGGCCAGCCAGCGCTACGCAGGATCCGCTCTACACGCAGATCCGTCACTGTGACGATGCTGCGCAGACCGCGTGACAAATCAAACTCGACCATCCCGGCAAACAGCTCGTAGGTGCCAATTGCGATGCCCGCCTGTTTGGGCGCGGAAGGCGGCAGATCAAGCGCAAAACGGCTGCTTTCCCAAACACGCGGATCTTCCGGCGCTGGACGGTCGGCAAGGAGAGCGAAGAAGCTATCGCGCAGCATCGTCGGTCCTGTAGTCGGCAACAGGCGCACGCAGCCGTCGATGCGTGCGTCGGGCGCACGCAGCAATAGGTAGTGGGGACGAAGCGCGTCGAACGGATCGATCTCATAGCCGCCGCTGAACGAAACGTTCCAATCAAGTCGATCCCTGAAAACGCGATACCGCAAGCGGTGCATCTGCTCGAGTTCGTCGCCGAACTCAGCGTAACAATCCGGCATGATCAACTGCATCATGATGGCCTTCTCCCTCGCATGGATAACACCTGCGATTGAAGGCAAAGGCCGGAGTTGATACAACGTGTGTATGTGCCCAGGTTTCGGAGATCAGGTGAAGAGAGATGGCCGAGACAGTGCAAGCCGAACAGCTGCCTGAATAGCCGTCTTCACGTCAAGCTTCTTCCTGGCGTTATCCCGATGATAGGCCGCGGTGCGCGGACTGATCCCAAGGATGCGGCCGATCTCCCACGCCGTCTTGCCACGAGCCGCCCACTTCAGACATTCCATTTCCCTTCGCGAGAGGGCAACGCCAGCCACGGTCCTGCCGTCGGCCAGCTTGCGACAGGCATGAAGATGGAAGAAGACCGCGATGAGCTGCAGCACGCGATCATATCGATCAATCAGGCGAAAGAACGGTGGTCGCCTTTCATCGGAGGCGAAGGTCAGTGCTGCAAAAGTACCGGTGCTGTCATGGATCGGGATCGTGAAGCCGCAGTGAATGCCAAATTGCGTCGCCTCATCCATCAGTTGTCGCTGCTGCGTCGATAGTTCGAGATCAGCACCGTGCGCATCCCAGTTGAACGGTTCCTGACCACCACGCGCCTGATGGATCACCGGGTCAATCTTTTCATATCGACTGTGAAGGTAGTGAGATGTCCAGGATTGAGGGTAGGTGGAAATCAGACGCACCTTGCGGCCCTTTCCAGGCGAAGGGAAAAGATAGGCAAAAGACGGCAAATCGAGCGAAGAGGCAATCTCCCCCAGAGCGTTGCGCAGGTCCGTCGCGTCAGCGCTGTCTGCGATCTGCTCTACAAATCTATGAAAAGCGTCTTGCATAGCTAAACTGAGTGAGTTCTGGCCCCCTCCAGGAGCCAAGACGGGCCGGCCAATGCGCAGCCATTCTGGGTTGAAGGCCCGGCCGGAGACTGAGCTCCGTGCCGGGCCGTGCGCCTTGGGAGGGCGATACGTGCTCCGACGGCGCTGTTATCGACGTCGAGTCCTCATTCCAGCGTCATCTGTTAGCAGGTGACAGTGGTCCTCTTGGGTTTGCACTTCATTGCGGTCGGGGTGTCTTTTTGCGTGCTGTTGAGACTGCTCCATGAAGAGCTCAGCCTCACGGTAGATTGCGGCCTGTGGTCTGTGAGAGTGTCACCTCTACATTCTTGCAGCAGCTCAGGTGAGCCGTCGTCGGACGCGAAGGCGGCACTGTGTTTTTCGAGATTGGCGTCGCATTTCAGCATCGGCTCGCACAGCCTCCATGCAAGTTGCCTTCAAAGCGAAGCGGATTGTTGCGCCTCCTGCTCATGAGGCCACAGGGCTGCCGCACGTGAATATCCCGGCCGATCCGAGTTGAAGGCGTCATCTCACGCCAGATCATAACGCGCCTTCCGCCTTCAGCGCGCGATAAGTCGTATCGACTGATTTCGCAGTCGCATCGACGATGATGTCGATCTCTTTTCGGGTAATGATCAGAGGTGGGGCAAAGCCGAGGATATCCCCATGCGGCATGGCGCGGCCTATGACACCATTTTCAAACAGAGCAGCGGCGACCCGCACGCCGACCTGAAGTCCGGGTTCAAATGGCACCCGGCCCTTCGGATCCCGCATCAGCTCCACGGCGGATAGAATGCCGATGCCGCGAACCTCGCCGACAATGGGATGTCCTTCCAGTTCGGCTTTCATGCGGGCTGGCCAATAGGGTCCGACGTCGCGAACATGTTCCAGGACGTTTCTTTCCTTTAGCAATTTAATGTTGGCAAGCGCCGCGGCAGCGCAAAGCGTGTGACCGGAATATGTCCAGCCATGGCCGAGTGGGCCGTGCTTTTCCGTTCCTTGTTCCAAGACGGACCAGACGCGGTCGCCGATAATTGACCCGGAGATGGGCAAGTAGGCTGAACTCAAGCCCTTGGCGATGGTTACGAAATCGGGGCGCATGCAATAGAGGTGGGATCCGAATTTCTCACCGGTCCGCGCGAAGCCGCAGACCACTTCATCGGCGATAAGAAGGATATCGTACTTGTCAAGCACCCCTTGAATCGCAGTCCAGTACCCCTTAGGGGGCGGAACGATGCCGCCGGTTCCAAGTACCGGCTCTCCAATGAAGGCTGCAATGGTCTCTGGGCCTTCAGCGAGGATAAGGGCTTCAAGTTCGTTGGCACAGCGCCTGGAGAACGCCTCCTCATTTTCGCCGTCGCGCGCCTGGCGATAGTAGTGTGGCGTCGTCGTATGGCGCACCAAATCCAAAGGCAGGTCGAAGAAATCGTGAAAAAAGGGAAGCCCTGTCAGGCTTCCGGTGACCAGCCCGGACCCGTGATATCCGCGATGCCGCGAGATGATCTTCTTCTTTTCGGGGCGCCCGAGAATGTTGTTGTAGTACCAGACCAGCTTGATGTTGGTTTCGTTGGCGTCGGAGCCGGAAAGGCCGAAGTAAACCCGTCGCATGTCCTGTCCGAAATATTCGACCACGGCCTCTGCCAAGAGGGCGACTGGCTCGGTGCCTTGGCTCGCATAGACATGGGCAAACGGCAACTCGTGCGCTTGCCGCGCGATAGCCTCCGCAATCTCCGTGCATCCATATCCCATATTGACGCAATAGAGCCCGCCGAAACCGTCGAGACTTTTCCGACCCTCCGTATCCCAGATGTAGACGCCTTCTGCGCTGGCCATGATCCGGTTTGGCGTCTCGCCGCGGCTGTGCTTGGCCAAGTGTGTAGACGGATGAAAGACGAAGCTTCGGTCCTTCTCCCGCAGCTGCTCAGTCCCCAAATTGCTCAAGCTCATAGTCCTCTCCTCGGGAGCGGTGTACAGAAGACACTCACGCAGCCGCCTATTGAAAACAAGCATACTCGCAAACACCTCTCGAGTTTCGCGGGAATGCACGTGTTTAGCCGACGAATTCACGGAATCGGCCTCGAACGCAGTGAAAAACCATAATTTCGGGTCTCGGAGGTAGCCCCTGCCTTGATGCCGACAAAGGGATCGATGCAGGCGCGCCGCCGTGCTCTTTCGCCGGCGGATAAAGCCCAGGGAATCTTGTTTCGAGATTGCACTGCCCGAGGGCTGCCATCCCAGATTCCAGCAGAATCTCCACTATGCGTTCTTCGTGTCACACAAGCTGATGCGCACGTCGTGGCAGCACGCATTGGGCTGATCAGGATTACCACCGTACTCTCAAAACCGATCGGCGGCGTTACGGTTATGAAGGTTATGAAGGCGTTCAGATCGCTGAGTGTCGCGGCAGGGTCCGAATGCTCGAGAAGGCCGCCCGGGGTCTCCTCATCGATTGCGAACGCCCTCCTCGCATCACATCGGGTCCACGATCCCAGGACGTGCTCTAGATTCTTCTTTCGTATGGATCTGGACGGGCTCGCCAAGGCTCGACACCAGTATCCCCACACCAGTAGACTCTTCCGTCTCTAAGCCAGAAGTGGCTCATGCACCCTTTGTTTCTCCAGACAGAGGGATGCAAAGTCGGCCTCGCGTCTTGGCTTAGTTCGATACGCCACCTGGGGTTATGCGGCGGATGCATCGGTAACGAAACGACCTCGCCACAGCCACAGGGACACCTAAAGAGCGACCAGTATGGCCGCCCTTTGTGCACGACCGTGATGAATTGTCCTGGCGTGACGCTGTCATTCGGAGGTGTTTTTTCGACCACTTCATTCCGAGCGAAAAATATACCCGGAAGTCGCTCCTCAAAAGAAGTCCTGTTGGATGCTTTTGGAGTACGTGGACCGAGGATGATTTCCTCCAGCCGCCACACGAGCCTTAGCAGCCAAGACCACATACGAATTAACTCGGCTTACCTAGTGACGGCATATCGAGCCGATAGCCATCCTCGGGCTTGAGCAATAAGCCATTCGGACCGCAGCAAAAGCATTCGGCCTTGTCCTTTGGCATATTGCTGTGAATTGCCATATGCACGAAGTCGTACCATATATTATCGCGGCTAATGTCGCTAGGAAGCCGTCGGTAGGGGCGCACCAGATCAAACAATGTCGCTACGGCCATATCGGCAGTCGCACTGGTGAATGGACCTACGCCGGGAGCCCGCTCGCCGCCCCCGACTAGATAGAACTCCGTCCGAAGCGTTTCTGGATCCAGCTCCCCGAGCTCCGGACGTTCCTTTAGCGCACTCTCGTAACTGAGCTTTTCCTCGGTGACGACGCCTTGGCATCTCAAGCACGCACCAAATTCGGGAAGAACTGTGCTAACCCGGCCTCTATGGTCACGCAGATAAGGCAGATGCTCCTGGTCGAAATCAATCTTGCCGGTGAGTCCGCAGTCGATAAGGCCCTGGCAGTAGTAGTACACTGCCTGATTGAGGACCTCCCTTCCAGCAACATCGTCAGTGCAGCCGAACACTAGGTCAGCGCTGGAGATTGCATCTATCGCTTCTGGAGACTCGTTCACATATGCCGGGATCGCAGCGACAGCTACCGATAGACCTAGGTCTCGTATGTATCGGGCCAACGTGGCTGCTTTACTCTCGCCGATATCGCAACTGCGATATCCGCGGACGCGATTGAGATTGCTCTCTTCGAGTAAATCCCCATCGATAATGATGAGTTCGCCAACGCCGGCGCGGGCGGCGAGTGTGGCGACCGACGATCCCGTTCCACCACCTCCGACGATTGCGATGCGCAACGATCTGAGCTTCTCGTTGAAAGGCTTGCCAAAGGCAGCATCCTGGCGCCGCAGCACTTCCGATGAAGTGGCACCATCTGCCTTGCCGAGATGAACTGCCAAGTCAGTCCCGAGCACACAGACATGCCGGACATCAGTCACGCCCTCAGGGGTCGCACCCGACCGAACTTTCGCACGCCACTGCCCGTCAGCCAAAACCATCGCGATAAGTGACACGTCACGGCCGTTGCAGCCAGCGTATCCCCTCAGAATGCTTTGTTCGTTCAGACCATCCTTCGTCGAGAAATCCAAAACCCCTGTTGGATGACTGTGGGCGAACCCCAACTCGAGCCGCTCCCGCTCGCAACGAACGTAGATATCCTGAAACCTGCGCAGATTAATGCGCAAGTGAACCGGGGAGCTCTCTAGTATCCAGTCACCATCCATCTCAATCACGTCAACCGCCACAAAACGCGTTGACTGCGACAGTCCCGCTACGGTCCTTTCCATTTTGCGGAAGAGAACCAGTGCGCCGCGCTCGTGACCGTCAGGGTGTCCCGTCAACCAACTCTTAAGCCTGCTGTCGAGAGAACCGGTAATAGCAATGCGAGGTCCGCTCATGAACGCCTCGCGTCAGGGTATCTAAACGCCCACGAAATCCGATCCATAATCGTTTGGACGTTGTCGACTTTTGCTTTCCAAGGATTTCCATTCCAGTGCGTAGACCAGCGGCAAAACACCACACCTGCGTGAGTACGTGAATCCTCATTGGGACCAGGCCCGCCAGTGTTTGGTATCAACCCACCGTCAGCCCTATACAATCGCGGGTCTACCCAGAACATGTCACCCCCCGAGATATTGTAGTTCTGCGGAATGACATACAATACATCGACCGCATCCGCGGGCTTTTCGTCTGCCACATAAACGCCTTTCGGCAGCGGAAAGTTTTTGAATATAAGAAACCGGGCACCCTCTTGTTCTTCAAAATCGAGACCGGCTTTTTTAAGTATCTCGTAGTCAGAATTGAACAACAGTGGCATTATGATTCCCGGCTTCGGAGCTTGCATCCTGAGCGTAAAACTTTTCGATCCCCCGCTGTCGCAGATCGATTGGGTCATCCGCCCCAACCAGCCGACCGGGCTGGCCAGCTACTTTCATATACAAGTCCATGCTATCTGGAATGCCAGGACCAAGGCCTCGCACTTCGGCGCCGGTTATGAACTGATTGCTCCATTCGTAACTCTCGTTTTCGATTTTGAATTTGTACTTCTCGTGCGCAGCCATAAGCTTTCATCCGTGTTTCGCAGTTTCTCGGTTACCAGTTGCTCGAGCGCATCGTTGCTTTCGCACGATAAATTGAAGGAGCACACCCGGCCGACCCGCTCGTTCTACCGCAAATGCCTCTCAGATTTCGCGGGAATGTACGTCTTTGGCCAATAGATTCTCGGAATTGGCGCCGATCACCGTGGAATCAGCGCTTCAAGCGTTTATCTCTGTTTTATGGAGGACAAGGGAATTGGCGAATTGGATTTCACTGGTTTCGTGACGACAAGGCTGTAGTATTGCTCGATCCCCAAACCGGCCTGTAGCAGTCCCTCCATGAAATCTTGATACGCAGCCATGGAAGGCGATGAAACGCGCATCAGATAGTCGATCCGCCCCCCGATAGCCCAGCAGTCGAGGATTTCCGGAATCTCTTGGATCGCGGTCTCGAAGTGTCGTTGATCCTCGAGACGATGGCGGTCCAAAACCACCTCCACCATTACAGAGATGATGCCCCCGATGAGGGCTGGACTGAGGCGCGCGTAGAACCCCTCAATCACGCCTGCGGCTTCGAGCACACGGAGCCGCTCCGAACAGGCTGAAGCTGAAAGGTGAACACGCTTTGCGAGCTCGCTTTTCGAAATCCGACCATCTGATTGGATTTCCGAGAGAATCCTCAGATCCCAACCATCTAGTTGCACGGGGCCGGATTTCGACTTCATGATCTTGCTCTCAAACGGGGGTCGAAAAGGGCAATTGGTGCCCAGCAATTTTATCATCAATTGAAGCGAGCGAATGTAGTGGACATATCTGTCTTCGGCCCGAAACGCGTCCGTGTGAGGTTGTCGAATGTCAGGTGACCAAGCAGAAGGGATGCAGAACAGTTGGGCTTTGCCTTCCCCTACCCGGGTCCGGTGTTGACCTGATTGGCAAGCTAGACAGCACCGAGCGTTGATCGCATGGCCGGCAGGTCGATGCAGTCTTTACACTCAGCGTTTGGCATCGAGAGCGACTTGAAAGCCTTCCTATCTGGCTCGCCGAGGAGCTGAACCACAAATGGCCGCTGGTGTTACCGATACGGCCCAAAATCCGAGACGGGACTCTGGTCGGATCGCGCAGCCGGCGGACTCAAACCCCGATGCTGCGTGCGATGCTATCGGCCGCCATGCGCTTTCGCCACTCGAGAGGCCCGGAATTGTGAATGGAGTTTCCCTCAACATCGACAGCCATGATGACCGGCATGTCCTGCACCTCGAATTCATAGATGGCTTCCATGCCCAGGTCTTCAAAGGCAACGATCCGCGCCGCCTTGATCGATTTTGAAATCAGGTACGCAGCGCCACCCACTGCGATGAGATAGGGCGTTCTGTGACTGACAATCGACTCGATGGCCGCCGGGCCCCTCTCTGCTTTGCCGACCATCGCGTATAGCCCAGTCTCGGCGAGTATCTTTTCAGTAAAACCGTCCATACGGCTGGAGGTTGTCGGGCCAGCCGGCCCGACGACCTCATCTCTTACCGCGCGGACCGGTCCGACGTAGTAGATTACGCGTCCCCGCAGATCGACCGGGAGCGGCTTGCCGGCATCGATCAGATCGATCATTCGCTGGTGAGCGGCGTCACGGCCCGTCAGCATCTTTCCGGACAGAAGAAGGGTTTCTCCGCAGCGCCAGGATGCCGTGTCTTCCTTCGTGAGCGCATCGAGATTTATCCGCCGGACGTCGGTTGTGTGCAAATCCTCATGACCGATCCGGGGCCATTCGGAAAAGTCAGGTGGCTCGAGCTGGATGGGTCCCGAGCCGTTCAAGGTGAACTTCAGGTGTCGGTTGGCCGCACATTGCGGAATGAGCGCGACGGGCTTCGACGCGGCATGTGTAGGATAGGTAGCAACCTTCACGTCCACGACCGTGGTCAGCCCGCCTAGGCCCTGAGCACCGATGCCTAGCGCATTAATTCTTTCATAAAGTTCGATCCGCAGCGCCTCCTCCGCGTTTGACGGCCCCCTGGCGATCAGTTCCGACATATCGATGGGCTCGTTCATGGCCTCCTTCGCCAGCAGCATCGCCTTTTCAGCGCTGCCACCGATGCCGACCGAGATCAGGCCGGGCGGACACCATCCGCTTCCCAGCGTCGAAACGGTGTCGACTACCCAGTCGGCAACGGACGCACTGGGGTTCAGGGTGGTGAAACGTGCCTTGTTTTCCGATCCGCCCCCTTTTGCGGCGATGGTGATCTCAATCTGGTTACCTTGCACAAGGTCGACGTGGACGACTGCTGGTGTGTTGTCCCGCGTGTTCACCCGCCCGGCAAGCGGATTCGAGACGATCGATGGTCGAAGGGGATTGTCCGGGTCGAGATATGCCTGGCGGACGCCCTCATTGACGAGGTCAGCGAAACTGGCCGTTGATTTGATGCGGACGCCCATGCCGACCTTGGCGAAAACCACCACGAGGCCGGTGTCTTGGCAGATCGGGCGCCGTCCGAAGGCCGCCATGCGAGAGTTCAGCAGTATCTGCCCGATGGCGTTCTTCGCCGCCGGGCTCTCTTCGCGAGTGTATGTCTGCGAAAGGTACCGGATATAGTCCGGGGGATGGTAGTATGAAATGTATTGAAGAGCGTCGGCGACGCTCTTTGTAATATCCTTGCCGGCGATGGTCCGTCTTGTCTTATTCACGAAATCTCATCCGAATGAACCGAACCCGTTGACCAGTTTCAGGCTTTGGAAGCTCCGCACCCCCTGCTCGCCTCCTTCATATCCATACCCGCTCTGTTTAACGCCTCCATACGGCGCATCTGCTGAAACCCCTTTAAGATAATTCACACTTAGTGCGCCGGCCGAAAGACCGCCGATCAGCGCCCGTTTTGAATCGTCAGCACCGGTGAAGAAGTAGGCGGCCAAGCCATACTCAGTGGCGTTGGCTTCTTCGATCGCCTCCTCGATCGTGTCGAAAGGTGCTACGGTGAGTATCGGCCCGAACGGCTCGTCATGAAGCACTCTGGCGTCCTTTGGCACGCCTGTCAGGATCGTTGGCGGCCAGTAAAAACCCGGTTGGTCGAGGCGGGTGCCACCGGTTTCGACGGTGGCGCCGCGATCGACCGCATCCTTGATCAGACGCTGCATGGCCTCGATTCGCCGCACGTTTGCCATTGGCCCCATCTCCGTCGCAGGGTCGTCCGGCGGACCGATTTTGATCTGGCGGGCGCCTTCCGTCATCAGTGATAGGAATTCCTCATAGAGAGGCCGCGCGACGAGGATCCTGCTCGGCGCATTGCAACTCTGGCCAGCGCACTCGAACTTGTATTCCGAAATTGCCGGTATAGCTTTTGCGAGGTCGGCATCCTCGCATACAACAACCGGGGAGTGCCCACCGAGTTCGAGGATGCACCGCTGCAAGTTATTCGCGGCGAGCTTGGCGAGCTGTTTTCCAACCTCGGTGGACCCCGTGAACGTTAGGACCTTCACGATCGGCGAGCTGAGGAGATGGCGGGATATTTGCACCGGCACGCCAAAGACGAGATTGACCGCGCCGTCCGGAATACCAGCTTGGCGTAACGCTTCGACGATGTGAACTGCAGCGCTCGGTGTCTCTTCCGCCCCTTTAAGGATCACCGGACAGCCTGCCGCCAAAGCGGGCGCAAGTTTGCGGGCGATGAGAACGGCGGGATAGTTCCAAGGCGTAAAGGCAGCAACGACGCCAAGGGCCTCTGGGACGATCATTCGGTTCGGGCCCATCGGAATAGAGGCCGACAGCTCTTCGGCGTGGGTGCCGTTCCATTCCAGTGTTTCGACAGCGCGCGCGTATTCACCTGTCGCTTCGGCGATCGTCTTTCCCTGTTCGGTCGACAAATCCTTCGCTGCGTCTCCCACCTTCGCTGCCAGAATCCTGGCGGCTGCTAGGAGAATCTCGCCACGATCTTTTGCAGGCAGTGAGGACCAGGCCTTGCGGCTGCGCTCTGCCGAAGCGAGCGCCTCATCCAAATCCGGTATCGTCGCCGAGGCCACCGAGGCAAATACCATCTCCGTCGCCGGATTGATTACCGGCAGAGTGGCTCCGCTACCACCGGCTCGCCATCTGCCATTGATGAAAAGCTCATAGCTCGTGGCGTTGGACATCCCATGCTCCGCTTGAGTATTTCTGCCAATGCGAGACTAGCCGATCTCCGACCATGGGCTCACTTCTCTGCAGTCTCATCGCGATGGTCACGCCGGGTCAAATATGGAATGTCGCCCAAAACCATCTCGAATCCAGATTGATGGCTGGCTCGGGCCCGCCGTGGAAGCGTGATAGCACTGGGACTCGGTTTGACGGATATGCCTAAGCCCGGTCCGGCGCCGTGGCCGGCCACTGCCCGCTCTCGATTAATATCCTGGTGACATTGCGGATCAGCTTGCGGACAGCAGAGACAGCGGGAGATTGCTCATCTTTGGGGTTGACGGCAAGCACAACGGAGCGGCTAATCACCGGATCAATGATTTTTACCGTTCGGACCTGTCCCTGAGAGGCTTCCCTCTGAATGGCCGACGGGGCAAGGATAGAATACGCTTTTCCTTCCATGACCATGTTAATGATCGTAGAAAGGGAGTCGACTTCGAATCTGACGTCAAGCATACAACCGTGCTGCACAACGACATCAGCCACCGAACGCCTGACATTGTTGTTGCGCATGGGAACCGCTAGTGGGAACGCATGCAGGTCGGCGAGCGGTATCTCGTCTTCGAAAGGCGGTTCACCCGGCGGCACCACCAGGTAAAATTCTTCACGTGCCAGCACCGTCATCCGCCCAGCGCTCTCGGCAGTGCGGTAGAGGACAGCTAGATTGAAGCGGCCGGCAGCCATCCACTCTTCCAGCGGTCCCGTCATGCCCTCGATCATCTTAAGGGAGATCCTTGGCAGCTCGTTTCTTACCGATTCAAGCAGCGGACCGCTAAGGACACGCGCGGCCCCGGACGGGATGCCAATGGTCACCTCTCCGGAAGGAGAAGCCACCGTGTTGGTCAGTTCCATCTCGGTGAGTCGAATTTCCCTGAGAATCGTCCGCGCCCGCTCAAGCAGTTTGGTTCCAGAGGCGGTCACACTGATGCCGGTCCTCTCGCGTACCAGCAGCTGAGTGCCGAAGCCTTCCTCCAGTTGACGCACATGGAGGCTAAGGGCGCTCTGAGCGACATGCAGGAGCGAAGCGGCCTTCGTGAAACTGCCGGCTTCCACTACGCCGACAAAGTATTTTAACTGCCTGATATCCACGGCTTAACCCAACTGAGGCAACTCCCCCAGTCCTTTGCGTTTATCTCGAAACGAGATGGGCCGCAAGTAATACTTGCTGGCGCACAGCAGGGAAAGGTTCCCGGTCGGACCATTGACCGGAATTAGGTCAGTTGCTACCGGCGAGGGTCAGGATTTCGTGGGCGCGCCGCACCACAGGCGGATCAACCATCCGACCATCCAACGAGAACGCAGACAGTCCGCGGGCGGCGGCATCGTTCTCCGCTGCAACAACAGCGCGGGCCCACTCGACTTCCTGTGCACTTGGAGAGAAAGCCTCGTTGAAAATGGCCACCTGTGTCGGATGGATCGCCAAGGCTCCGGCAAAGCCAAGCCGCCGCGCATGCGCCGCGGTTTCACGAAGCTTATTGTTGTCCGAGAACTCGCTGATGCTTCCTATGAAGCCCAGCGGGAGCAACCCGGCCGCACGAGCAGCAAAAAGAACTGCAAGGTTCGGCGTCAACAGAAGGTCAAACTCCGGGGCGCCGCCAACAGCGGCACTGAAGTCTTCAGGACCAAGCGCCATTGCGACCATCCTTGGATGCGCCGACGCAATGGCGGCAAGCCTTTGCAAGGCGCCCGGCGTCTCGATCTGGGCAAGGAACCGGATGCGTCCCAGCGGAAGACTTCTTTCTCGTTCAAGGTCCGAAACCGCATGCGCGATCTCCAATACCCACTCTCCCGAATCCGTCTTCGGAAGAACAAGCGCGTCAACCCCAGCGATCACGGCTGCATCGAGATCGGCCGCCAAGGCGCGCAAACCACGATTGACGCGAACCAAAACGGATGCACCCTTGCGGGCCACCTTTGTCACGGATTCAGGAAGCTGCCGCCGCGCCTCGGTCTTCTGATCCTGGGGAACGGAATCCTCCAGGTCGAGAATGAAGCCATCTGCACCTCGCTCATGGGCCGTCTCGACAAAGCGCGGAATGTGGGCGGGAACGAAGAGCAGCGATCTCCAGCGTGGTACAGAGATCGCGCCTTCAACGGCCGGAGCGATATCCTTGATCATAGGAACTCTGCGGTTGATTTTAGCCAGGGTGGCGGCAGTGGGCTTGCTGGGTGTCCTATGCGATTAGGTGACCGAAGTATGCGCGGTCCGTGTAAATCGCGAGAGCACCAAACCTTACCGACAACGCTCGCGCTCACGCAGACGCGGCTCGCGCGCGCAAACGCCCCAGGATTTCCTCGCGGACAATCTCGGTGTGAGCGCCTAGAGCCGGAACGGGGCGCAGTGAGGGGGTCTCGGAGTTGAAAATCGCCGCCGGCGCTATCGTCTCGACCGTTCCTTCGGGTGTTCCAACCTCAACCCTGCGAATGTGTGGATGGTTTGAAACATCCCCCACTTCGTTCAGTCGGCCGTATGCCAAACCGGCGGCCTCAAGCTCCCGCATCGCTTCATGGCAGGACAGTTCACAAAAGCGCCTCTCAATGACCTCATCAAGCTGTGCACGGTGACCGAGGCGCTCCATGTTATCGGCAAAACCAGGTGCGCGTGTAAGCTCCGGCTGCTTCAGGAATTTCCCGCAGAAGTTTACCCATTCGCGGTCATTTTGAACCGAAAAGATGAGCTCTTTGCCGTCAGCGCAACGATAGGCGCCATAGGGTACCAGCGACGGGTGTTTCACCCCGGCGCGCACGGTGTGATAGCCGCTGTAGTCGCTTTGCAGCACCGGTACGTTCATCCAGTCGGCGATGGCATCGAACAGTGACACCTGGATGCGGGTGCCTTCGCCGGTGACCTCGCGGTGATAGAGGGCCTGAAGAATGGCGCTATGCGCTGTCATGCCCGCCGAGATGTCACACACTGAGACCCCTACACGCGCGGGCCCTTGTTGGTTGCCGGTGATTGCGCATAGGCCGGTTTCGGCCTGGACGATGAGATCATAAGCCTTCAAATGGGAATACGGCCCTTTGTCGCCGAAACCCGAGATGTCGCAGGCGATCAGCCGCGGAAACCGTCGGCGCAGATCAGCAGACCCGAAGCCCAGTTTTTCGATACTGCCCGGCTTCAGATTCTGGATAAAGACGTCGGCATCGGCAATGAGCGTGTCGAGGACTTCGCGGTCCGCCTCCAACCTCAGGTCTAGACACACCGACTCTTTACCCCGATTGAGCCAGACGAAGTAAGCGCTCTGCCCTCGAACCAACTTGTCGTAGTTTCGGGCAAAGTCCCCTTCCGGCCGTTCGATCTTGATTACCCGGGCGCCGGAGTCAGCAAGACGAGACGATGCATAGGGCGCGGCGACGGCCTGTTCCACGGCTACGACAGTGATCCCCTCAAGAGAGTTCTGCATGCGACACCGTGCTTTTCATCCAAGGTTTTCGTTTTGAGTCCGACGACGGTTCAGCGTCGCTAGCAACCGATTTTGTTCGTTCCCAACAATTGAGAATGCCTCGTCGACACCCATTCCGGGCTTTGCGAGCATCATATCGGCCTGGGTCGCTACCGAAACGTGGACTGAAACCTGGGCGGAGAGATCCGTCTCGGTACAGCTTCCCCCGACATACGCCCCTACCTTGTTCGCCTTGCAGATGAGAACTGCGCGCGCCGTATCGGCGATTGAGCCGACATCGGGGGTCTTGATTTGGACGAGATGGGCGGAGTTCGATTCGGCAAAGAGCCGGATATCCTCAAGCGTATTGCACCTCTCGTCTACGACAATGCGGGCATTGGAGCTCCGGGTGTCCAAAATCGATACGATCTCGGCGTAGTTCTCAATTTGAGCTTGTGTAGAACCAAAATCCGCCGGGGACTCGATGTTGAGCGTGAAATCCCGGACGGTATCTGCAACCTTGCAGATAAAGTCGGCAATCCCTTGCGGCTCCAGGCCGATTTCCTGGCCGATCCAGCCATACACATCGAAATGCAGCACCGGATGATACCCCGGGCGGCCGATTTCGCGCGTACGCGTTGCAACCCACTTCACGAACTCCATGAAGGTCTGGCCGCCGACGCCGAATTTTTGCCGCGAGTTGATCAGGCCGTGGGGAAGAACATCCACGGACCTCAGAATCATCTTGTCGACATTAACTTCCCGAGCATCACCGCTTTGGCAGTAGATCGGGACCTTGCGCGTCGGCAGCGGTAAAGCAAATTCTGCGCATACAACCTCTGCCATTGTGGCATGCTGGAGGTAGGCCGCAGCTCGAAGCAGCGCCTGACTGACGCCGTACTCAAGCGCAAGGGGTAGCCGCTCTTGTTCGAATGGCTCGAAAACCTTCGCGCAGGCGTCAAGGTAGCGAGACGTATCGACATCGAGAAGCCGGGGCACCACAACACGCGAC
This sequence comes from Mesorhizobium sp. M0587, assembly GCF_040320945.1. Lineage (NCBI taxonomy): Bacteria > Pseudomonadati > Pseudomonadota > Alphaproteobacteria > Hyphomicrobiales > Phyllobacteriaceae > Mesorhizobium > Mesorhizobium sp. M0587. The sequence continues at coordinate 2,248 of NZ_JAMYQP010000043.1, read as the reverse complement.
GTCAAATCCGTGATTTGAGCAGTTTCAAACAAAGGATCGCGTCCGGCGGCACCAGAATACTGAACGCTCATCATGTCGCCCCAAACCACGGTGTCGTCGGCAAGGACAAGCCCGATACTAAGCGAAGATGCTGGAATCCGAATCGAATTGAACCCGGGCGTTTTTGGTTCGCCGAGGTAGATGAAGCCGTCCTGCGAGGCACCGGACCTGATGGCAGCCTGGTCGTCATAGAAAAATGCACCGCTGCCAGGCGCGAGGAGGACGTCGTTGATCTGCAATTGCTTCGCTCGATTGTTGTCGGATAGCGTTGAGGGGCTGCGTAGCGGGGTCCGCCGCCAGCCCAGTATGTGCACTTTGTGTTGCGTTCACCAATATAATGTTCCGGATGGTGTCATCGCATTTTCAGATGGCTGGCACCTTGCCTCGCTGCTGGGGAACGGGCGGCGCGAAGTCTACGGCTTGACGAAGAGCTGGCGTGGCAAAAGTTAATAATCCTCGCAACTTCCTTCGCACACGCGAAGTGTCTCGTTCCTCGCACACGCGAAGTGTCTCGCTGACGATGTAACCGCTACGGTAGACCACATTTGCAATAAGGTGAAAGGTCATATTCGGCTAGATGTTTAGTCCCGGCATTTGCTGGAGCGGATTTAGCCTGAAGCGTTCGGGTTGAGTGATTCACGCCTTGCAGATGAACTCGTAGGATGTGAGGCCCTTGAGGGTCTTGAGCCTGCGGGCGAAGTTGTATGCCGTCACGAAGTCGCAGAGGTGGCTGCGAAGCTGGTTGTGGCTCTCGTAGTAGAAGCGCTTGACGGTTGCCTCTTTGATGGTCCGGTTCATGCGTTCGACCTGACCGTTATCCGGTATGTGATCTGTGGTGCCTTTTCGTCCTGCTGTTCTTGTTTTGGAACGGCCTTATGGTGAGCCCATCCGGGACGTGGGGCACCGGGAGCACGAAGGTGCAGGCAGGCCGTCAATAGGACCGTGGGCTGAGAGCCCGAGCTCGTTACATGGCCGCCCCTCGCGACTTTCCCGGATGCGCTGCGAGCGCGGATCAGTAGATGTCGTGTGCCCCGCCAGCTCCCCGTCTTTGACCGAGCCAAGAAGGAGGAACGGGCATGCGCATCATCGGACTGGATATCCATCGCGCCTTCGCCGAGGCGGTAGCTTGGGAGGACGGCAGGCTCAGGCGGCTGGGTGTGTCGACATGCGGCGCGATCTGCTGGATGCCTTCGCCGCAAAGCTGTCGTTGGATGATGTCGTGGTGATCGAGGCGACGGGCAACGCGTCCTCGGCCTTGTCGCGCCGCATGTGAAGAAAGTGGTGATCGCAAACCCCAAGCAGGTGCGCATCATCGCCTATGCCAAGATCAAGACGGACACGATCGATGCCAGCGGCTTCCTGCCGGAAGTCTGGATTCGGGATGAGCCGACGCAGGCTCTGCGTCGACAGGTGACACGGCGCAATCAGATTGTCCGGCAGAGGTCTCGATTGAAGAACGTCATCCAGTCGATCCTTCATAGCCACCTGATCCCGTCCTGCCCGCATGCCGACCTGTGCGGCACTAAGGGCCGGTCATGGTTGAGCGAGCAGGTCGTGCCGCAGGACGAGCGCCTCGCGATCGATCGGCATCTGCGCGAGTTCGACCGATTGGGCGAAGACCTCCAGGTCATCGAACGCGATCTTGCCCGCTCGGCTCTCGCGGATGAAGGCGTGAAGCGGCTGATGACCATTCCCGGCGTCGACATGACCGTCGCGCTGGCGATGAAGGCGGCGATCGGCGACGTGTCGCGCTTCGACGATCCACAGAAGCTCGTGAGCTATCTCGGGTTGAACCCTGGGTTGAACCCAAACGTCCGACAGTCCGGGCCAGGTCCGGCCTACCATGGGCGGATCACCAAGCAGGGCCGTGGTCATGCGCGCGGCATGCTCGTCGAGGGGGCCTGGGCGGCCGCTCGTGCTCCCGGACCGTTGCGAGCCTTCTTCCTGCGTGTGCGAGCCCGGCGCGGGCAGCATGTCGCGGCCGTGGCAACCGCACGCAAACTCTCTGTCGTGATCTGGCATCTGTTGATGAAGGGCGAGAGTTAGACCCTCCCTGCATGCCAAGAAGCTGCGCGATGTGGAACTCAAGGCCGGGAGCAAGGCCGTGGGGGGGGGGGGGGGGGGGGGGGGGCGCGGCGCCCCCACCCCACCCCCGCCCGGAACGGCTGTTATGAAATCGAGCGCCCCAGCACCGGGGCGAGCGGGGCGG
>NZ_JAMYQP010000042.1:0-42732 GCF_040320945.1 Mesorhizobium sp. M0587 | reverse complement strand
GCCCGCTTGGCGGGGGGGCGGGTATATGTGTAAAAGACACTGTGGTGCAACACACGGCGGGGCCCACGCCGGGGGCCGCCAAAACGGGGCCCGCCCACGCCTACAACATCAAGAGCCACCGGGAAGAAGAGCGCCGGTGGGTGGAGCAGGCCGAGAGCGCCTATGCACGCTTCGTCGCCGGTTGGAACCCGCGAGGCCCGAGAAAGGCGCGCACGGATGCCGCAAACGAGGTGCGACGATAGAAGCTGCGCGGCAGGGCTCTCACCTCGGACCCTGCTCTTCGCCACGCGGTCGTCCGTGCGCGACAGGAGAATAGCGCAGATTTATCAAAAAGGCTCTTGTCGATCACAGGCCTTGGTGGTGCGGTGTTCGATGCCGTTTGTGGCGCAGGGATACTCGAAGCGCTCGCCGTTTACGATGGCCTCCTTGATGAGGGGAACGGCCGACCCTCCTGCACCAGGCGTGGTGAACTGGATGCCATTGTCGGTAAGCACGGTATGGATCTTGTGGGGGACGGCCGCGATCAGGCGCAGCAGAAAGTCTCTGGAGATGGCGGTGGTAGCCTTCTCGTGCAGTTCGACGAAGGCGAACTTCGAGGTGCGGTCGATAGCGACGAACATGTGCAGCTTGCCTTGCTCGGTGCGTACCTCGGCAACGTCGATGTGGACGTTGCCGATCGGGTAGCCCCTGAACTTCTTCTTCGCCGGCCTGTCGCCCTCGACATCGGGCAGACGGCCAATGCCATGGCGCTGCAGGCAGCGGTGCAATGGAGATCGCGTCAGGTTCGGAATCGTCGGCTGCAGAGCATAGAGGCAGTCGTCGAGCGGCAGCCGCGTGTAGCGCCGGAAAGCGACGATGACCGGCCTCCTCCTCGACCGAAAGAATCGTCGACCGCGGCTCTTTCGGCCCCGTCGGAAGGTCAGCTGTTGAGGTCCGCTCCCGCCACTTCGCGACCCTCTTCTGGTTAATCCCGTAGCGCTTGGCCAGGGCTCTCAGGCTCTCTTGACTATGTTGTATCGCTCGACGGACCGCCTCTGTCGTCGTGGCGCTCCCATGAAGAACCTGGCCCATAGCGCAAAGGATGCCCCGTCAAAGCCTGGGATCAAACAGCTAGAGCACGTCCTGTTTAATCCGGTTCATATCCTGCGGCTTTGAAGTAGTTGGCACATTCGACTGGGGTGAAGAGGTCGACGACCGTGCCGACCGCGTCCCACAAAGCCTTGATGGTTCTCTCGGCGTTTGCTCGCAGCAGCGTCGGTCCCGGCTTGCCCGCGACGGTTTTGGCCGGATGGGACTTGCATCCCCGAGCAATCATCGGCTTGGCATGAGGTACTCCCATACAGGTGTAGCACGGCGGTAGCGAGGCCGCTCGCGAGCGCGCCCTCAATAGCGCCGTAGACGCTTATATGCGGGCGCTCTCGTCAAGCCATGTCGTTGTGATGCGTCAACTTCCGCAAAGGGTCGTGCTGGGGAGGGTATCTACCCCCCTTTCTTCGACCGCAACGACCATCCCTTCGTCCCCGACCTCACGGCTCGGGGAAGCGCCGCGCGCAAACGCAGTCAAGGCTGGGCCCGTCAGGCCACCGCCGAAGGCGTCGCGCAGCGGCCTTGACGGCGCGAGCACGGCGCTAGGCTACGCGGTTGGGGGGGAACGAAGGGACTCAGCCGCCCTTCGCATCACAGCCTTGTTGCCTTCGTGCTATCGCGCCATCATCACTGCGCCACCATTGACCGCGCCGGTCCTCGCGCCGCGCCCGGTTTCAGACCACGACGAGCGATGCGTATGTTTCTTTCTCTCACCGACGAAGCGCATGATTGAACAGGGGGTCGCCTGTTACACCTTATATTCGTTCCGGCCTTGGGCCGATCACCAAAAGCTGCTTGCTGCAGGGCGCTCCGGGCGGGGGCGGCTCTTTCTATGGGACGTGCCGCGCATGCGGCCTAGCATCTAAGCGGCACACCCCCATCCCGGCACGCTCGACGTCCATGGGCGTCGGCGTCCGCTTCGAGGAGCGGGGGCTACGCGAGCACCGCGCCCTCGGGAACCCGATCCTCTTTCAGATAGCGCCACAACGCCACCATCAGCTTGCGGGCGAGGGCGACGATGCCGATGCGGCGCACCCGTCTGCCGCCGCCGGCAAAGCGCTTTCGCCACCAGCGCGCCAGGGCGCTGTCGGGCTGATGAAGGCCACATCCAGGCGCATTCGATCGCTAACGTTCGCGCCCGCCGATTGCCGACCTTGCTGAACGGCTGGTCGCCGTGCATGTCGCCGCTGTCCCACGGCCACGGTGTCAGCCCGAAGGCGCCACCGACCTGGCGGCGGTTGGCGAAGTCGAGCCAGAACGCCTCGTGCATCAGCCCGCTGGCGAAGACCTCGCCGAGCCCCTTGAGGCGTTTCAGCTTGCAGGCCTTGGCGGCCAACGGGGTATCGGCCATCAGCGCGGTACGTAGCGCCGCCTCGACCGCCTTGATTTGGCGCTCGACCACGGCAAGCCGTTCGCCCTCGCGGCGGATCTCCTCCAGCAGTGCTGTGCCCAGTATCCGGCCATCGCCGGTGCGCGCGTCAGCGAGCCGATCCAACCAATTGCGCGCCCCGAGTTTGACGGCCGTTATGCCCTGGGCCGCCAGCAAGCCTTTGATGCGGTTGCGGTGGGCGGTGCGCTCGTTCACCATCCATGGCGACGAGACCACGGTCCAGGTGCTGAAGGAAATGGGCAGAGAGGCCGCCAGCATCTCGTACATGTGGGCATACCGGAGCGGCCACGACAGTGACGAGCCGATCGTGTTGCTCGATTATCAGCCGGGTCGCGGCCAGATACACCCGCAGACCTTCTTGGGCGATTACCACGGCATCGTTATGAGCGACGGTTATTCCGCCTGGCGCACGCTGGAGGGAGCAACGCATATTGGATGCATGGCCCATTCGAGGCGGCGCTTCGTCGATGCCCTAAAGGCGAGGAAGAAAGGCGGCGGCCCGCCGGAACAGGCGCTCCGGTTCTTCGAACAGCTCTACCGGGTTGAAAGGCAGGCGCGGAACGAAATCCCCGATGACGGCGAAACGCGAGATCACTGCATTCGCCGCTTCCGCCAGCAACATAGTGTCCCCATCCTCCATGCTCTCAAGGCATGGCTCGACGACATCGCCCCAAAAGTCTTGCCGGACAGCAAGCTCGGCGACGCCGTCTCCTACACCCTGAACCAATGGGGATACCTGACTCGTTACACCGAGGACGGCAGCATGCCGATCGACAATAATCTTCTTGAGCGTGACATCAGAATCTTTGCCACTGGCCGGAAAAGTTTGCTGTTCAGCGATACCGTCGACGGAGCCAGGGCCAGCGCCGTCATCTACAGCCTGATGTTGACCTGCCGCGCCTGTGGCGTCGAGCCGTTAGCGTGGCTGCGCCACGTCCTCACTGAACTACCTCAGCGCCCCGAGAACGCAGTCATCGAGGATCTGCTGCCCTTCAACTTCGCCAAAGCAACAGCAGCCTGATCAGACCAGATACCGTTCCCGATTCGGAGGCCATCCGTCGAAAGCGCTCGCGTCAACGTGCAGCGAAAATAGCGCTTACGTTGATCTGGAAAAGCCGGGCGACCCGGTCTCCAGGCAGAAGCATACCCACTGTCCAGCGGCGGCGACCGAGATCGAGCGCCATGTAGATCGTCGGCACCTTCGAGGTGTCGTCTTCTCTGATTGCCATTTCCTTCCTGCATGCCATGTGACTCCTCCCTCGCGGTTCGGGTTTTGAGGAGATAGTGTCCTGAAGGTTCTGCAAAAAGTTTTGGAGAGAGAACGGCGCTTGCTCTGAGGGGCGAGCGGCCATGGCACGATGGTGACGTTGCAATCACCGATTCCCGTGGAAGGGGAAGTGCCATGACCAATCGAGAAGTTAGACTGAGCAGAGGCGAGTTGAAAGCGTTGCTGTTGTCGGATGAGGACGGCTTTCGCCAGGCATTGCAGACTGTCGTGCAGGAGGTTCTTGAAGCCGAGATGACGGAGGCGATCGGGGCCGAGAAAGGCGAGCGGACGACGGAACGGATTGGCTACCGGTCCGGCTATTACGAGCCCAAGCTGGTGACGCGGGTTGGGGTGCTGGAGCTTCGCGTTCCGCAGGATCGGGCCGGCCGGTTCTCGACGGAGTTGTTTGAGCGCTACCAGCTTTCGGAGAAGGCATTGGTGTCGGCACTGGTGGAGATGTACGTGCGGGGCGTCTCGACCCGCAAGGTGAAGGCGGTGACGGAGGAATTGTGCGGCCACTCCTTCTCGGCCTCGACGGTGAGCGAGGCGACGACGCGGCTGGATGAGGCGCTGAAGGCGTTCTTTGAGCAGCGGCTCACGGAAAGCTATCCGTATCTCATTTTGGACGCGCGCTACGAGCGGGCTCGCGAGGCGGGCGTGATCGCCAGCCAGGCGGTGCTGGTGGCGATCGGCGTGGATTGGGAGGGCCGGCGCCAGGTTCTGGGCGTTGAAGCTGGCCAACCGGGAGAGCCATTCGAGCTGGCGCGAGTTCCTGACGGGGCTCAAGACTCGCGGGCTCGCCGGCGTCGAGTTCGTCGTCTCCGACGACCATCCGGGGCTCAGGGCGGCAATCCGCGAAGTGCTGCCCGAAGCGGTCTGGCAGCGCTGCTACGTGCACTTCCTCAGAAACGCGCTCGACTACGTGCCGCGCAAGGTCGACGACGATTGCCTCATGGAGCTCAGATGGTTCTACGACCGGCGCGACCTTGCCGAGGTCAAGCGCGACCTGGCGCAGTGGATCGCCAAATGGCAGGCCAAATACCCGAAGCTGGTCAACTGGGTGGAGGACAATATCGAGGAGACGCTGAGCTTCTATCGGCTGCCGCTTGCCCATCATAAGCACATGAAATCGACCAACATGCTGGAGCGGCTGAACCAGGAGATCAAACGGCGCACCCTGGTCGTCCGCATCTTCCCCAACCCGCGGAGTTGCCTGCGGCTGGTTCGGGCGTTGGCGGTGGAGATCCACGAGAACTGGCTCGAGGCGACCCGCTATCTGAACATGGATCAACTGCGCGAGCACAAGAAGGAGAGCCTGAGGGCCTTGGCCGCCTGAGCACCGTCATGTGTCCGCCGCTCCGCTAAACACGGGGGCTGCGCGACGGACACCCCCGACGTCACCGCGATGCCACGCCATTTTTGCAGAACTTGACGCACACAACTTTGAGGATCGCCTCATGATACCAGACACCACGAGGTGGACGTCGCATAGCTTCTATGGGGGAGCGGCGAGGGTGTGGCCGTGCTGGATGGCGAGTTCCTTGAGTGGAGGTTCGTTCGCTGTATGCTGCTCGGATGGCCTGCGTCATCGCGGCGCTTATCCTTCAATGAAGGATCCGCTTGACTGATCCCCCATAGTCCGGAAAGACACCTAATTTAAACAGAGCTTCATATAACTTTATCGAATGTTTGTGAACGCGGCCAATTGACAATGGTATGTTCCGCAAAGTCTGAAGTCCGGCCCGGCTAAGTGCCGAACTGCGCAGGGACCGACGCACAGCATGCAACGTGGGAGTCAACAGGCCAATGGCGCGAAGAGCACTCATCCTAATTGAAGGCACCGGCGCCTCTAATATGCCGCGCTTCGTCCAAGCGGCCCAGCGTCTTCTCCTTCATCCTATTACTCTGTCGATTGATTCAACCGATTACGACTATCTTGCAGCGGAAGGTATTGAGGCAATCCGGGCCGAGACAAACAACCTCGATGCGCTAATCCGCGAATGTTCTCGGCTACGTTTGACGTATGACATTGCTGGCATTACGAGCCCCACGGAATCGTTCTACGCGACGGCTGGCAAGCTCTGCGAGTATTTCGACCTACCAGGACCGAATCCCACATCCATTGAACAATGCTGTGACAAATTCACCCAACGTCAACTCCTCGCGAAGGCTGGCGTTCCAATACCTGCCTATCGCTTGGCAGCGAATGCGGTGGACGTAAAAAACTCCGCTGCGGAGATCGGGCTGCCGGTCATTCTTAAGCCAGCCGTAGGCTACGGTAGCTTGGGTGTTCGATTGTGCCGCGGCTTCGATGAGTTGGCGGAACATACGAACTACCTGTTGGGTGGGCAGCACATTTGGCCGTCATCGCCCAGGATACTGGTCGAAGAATTCGCACAGGGCCCCCATTATGGCGCCTATATAATGGGAAATGAGGTCATTGGGATTAGCACCGCTGACTTCGGTCCACCACCGCATTTCGTTTATCGTGAGTTCACTTTTCCGGCCCTCCTGACTGATGACGAGCAGGAGCGTATCACCAATGTTTCGCTGAGCTGTTTGCGAGCCCTCGGTCTTGGTTGGGGGCCAACCAGCATCGAACTCCGGTGGACCAAGCGTGGCCCAGTCGTCATCGAAGTCAATCCCCGTCTTGGTGGCGTGCCCGATCCTCAACTGTTTCAGGCGGCTTACGGCGTCGATCTGATCACCGAGCACATCAAGGGCGTTGTCGGCGAGGAATGGGATTTGCGCAGAAAGCATTCGATGAGTGCGGCAGCGCGGATCCTAGTTGCCGATCGCGATGGCACCCTCGATTGGATCAATGGCGGCGATCGTGCGGCTGCCGTGCCAGGTGTCGCCGATGTTAAATTATACGTTGAACCCAAGGCGCCGATCGTCAGGCAGGGCGATTACCGGGACTGGATCGGCCATGTTGTGGCAACTTCCCCCAACGTTGCTCAGACTAAGGCGATACTTCAGCATGCCGTCGACGTAATCGGTTGGTCAATCACGCCATTTCCGACCCTTGGCGAAGGGGAACAACCTGAGCCCCGCACCGCGCTGGGAGTGCCACATGCGAGGTGATCTTTACTGGACATTGTAGCGATGGAGCGCCGACGTTGAGCATCACCAGCCTGCCATGACCGCCCCCTCTCGGCGAATTTGCAGAACTTGACGCACACAACTCAAAGAACGGCTCGGACGAACGTCCCGGATGGGTGAGCGAACGCTGCGGCGCCTGCTCATCATTGCATCCAGCGCCGTGGTTCGCTGGGCCAAACGCAAAGGCGCGCCATCCGGCTCGTGGGTTCATAGAATGCTGGCGCGCAAGCCACCGATGCTAGTGATTGTGGCGCTGGCCAACAAGACCGCGCGCATCGCATGGGCTCTGATGACGAAGGGGGGAATCTACCGAGCTCCGACCGTCGCCGCCTGAGTGCGGGAAGCGGTCGAGGCTGTCGGGAGGGCGTGAGAAGGTCGAAGGACAGGTATGGCGCAACGGTCAACGAGACGGGATCAGGAAAACCAGATCATGGATACGCGCCTTGAGCGCGCCAGGTTGAATTGGACCCGATCCGCGAACTCCCGTACTGGCCCGCGGCCATGAGAAGGCCGCAATGAGAGGCCGAACACATGGCAGCACCCTAACACGCGCAGCAGCCTGCACCAAAGATTCTTCGTCGTCTCGCCCCTCCTGGCTCTGCCGATCCAGCGGATCGCGCTCGATATCCCGACACCGAACCGCGCCGCCGCTTGCCGCGCCGACATGCCCTCGTCCGAAGCCTTCAAAACCCGCGACCGAAAATCCACGCTCAATGCTTTTCCCATCGTCAACCTCCATCGAGGTGGACGTTGAATCAGCACAAAACGCAGCCGTCACATCACAATCGATTCATCGATCACAGGACGTGCTCTAAGTCACGGCCGACTCATCATCGGGGTTCGCATGGAACTGCGCTCAGCAGCTCGCGCGTCGAAGCTGATCGAGAACCCAACCTATGCGAAATGCTGCTTCCTCAGCTACGCCAGGCCCATGTGAAGCCCCATTGTGGCCGCCTACGTCCGCGTGCGAAAGACAAGCTCGGGATCGTGATCGGCGGCGCAGGACCGACGCTGCGCCACGTAGCGAGCGGGCTGGTAATGGAGCACCTGGCCGTCATCGATCGCGTTGTCGACATACGTCGGCGGAAGCGGCCGATCGACACTGAGGTTGTAGTAGGGGTCGTAGCTGCGCAGGTACTGATACTCGTGTCCTATATGGGGATCGCCGTACTCCGCCGTTTCCTGTATGGCATACGGCATCGTGAAGTCCATCTCAGTATCTACGATGTCAGTGAGTGGAACCTCTGCGACCACGGCGCAGAACAAGTCGGGCCGCAAGGCGGCCGTGGCCAGCACCACGCCCCCGCCAGCGCTCTTACCCCAAATGACAATGCCGTTACGCGTGGCGAATCCCTGCTCAACGAGCCCCTCGGCAGCGCCGATCAGATCGGTGTGGGTAACAAGTTTCCGATCACGTGTCGCCACTTCGTGCCATGGGCGGCCGAGCTCGCCGCCCCCTCGTATGTGCACGATACCGAAAGCGATTCCACGATCGATCAGGCCCAAGCGGGAACTGATGAAATTCGGCCAACTCGGCATGCCATAACAGCCGTATACATACAACAATACCGGCCCGGGGCTTGCACGATCGCGACGCGCGACCAGCGAGATCGGGATCTCAGCCCCGTCTTCCGCCTTCGCCGTAACGACGGACGCAACGTACTGATCCGGGTCATATTCCGGAATCCGGGACTGATGTAGGATTGCCGATTGGTCATCGGCGAAATCATGCTCAATGAATGTTTCCGGCGTCACAAACGAGCTGACCGAGTAAGTCAGCTTCGAGCCTCGGAACGCATGCCGTGCGGCCGAATAATGACGACCGCCTGCCGACAAGCCCACGGTGAGCGTACAACTGGGCTGATCAGGAAAGATCCTTGCCCTAACCCTACCACTTCGGTCACGTGAGACCAGGCGAGGACGAAGACCTTCTCGCTCCAGGACAACCAAGTGCTGCTCGAGGACGTGGACCTCCTCGAGGGTCACCCCGGCTTGATGTGGAACGACTTCCTCCCAGCGCGAACGTGACGGGTCACTTATCGGCGCCCGCACGAGACGCCAGTACGGTCCATTGTCGTTCACGCGGAACAGGAACGTGTCCTGCCAGTGCTCGGCAAAAATCTCGTATCCGAGTTCGCGCGCCAAGATCCGGCGCCACTGCCCCCCAGGCTCGTCAGCAGGAAGGCACCACACCTCTGCAGCGCCTCGCTGAACGAAGGCCGAACAGTGCGATGTCGTAAGTACGTCGAGGAACAACCAGTCGCCGCTGTCAGAACGCCGAACCAGTACCTCAAGTCGCTCGTTGGCCTCCTCGAAGATTACCTGAGAGTCGCTTACCTTGACGTCCAACCGGACAATCTGATCATGTCGCCGCCGGTCACTCCGTTCCAGGTGTGAAAAAAAACGTCCGATTGTCGGCGGCCCAGACGGCCCAACCGCCGCGACGCGGCTCACGCCAGACGGTCGCGGCCGTCAGTCGTGTCCCGAACTCTCAACTCGTAGCGCTCGTCACCGATGAGATCAAAGCTAAACGCGATGTAACGCCCGTCATCGCTCGGTTCGAAGACACCGAGGCCCCGGAAATTGCATTCGGGTCGAGAACAAGCTCGGCCGAGCCTCCGGGCACGGGCCGGCGCCACCACGCCGGATGAGGCAGTCCCGGCTCGTGTCTTTGGAAGTACTCGAAAGGCCCAACTTGGAACGCGGGCGGGGCGCCCTCGCAAGGCTGACACCCTTCGATCTCGGCAATGAGTTCCGCCTTGAGCCCTGCCATGTGCGCTGTCGCTTGCTCCGCGTAACTGTTCTCGGCTTCCAGATACGCGCGAACGTCAGGGTTCTCCCGGTCGCGGAGCCAGCCATACCAATCCATCGTGACGTCGTCATGAAGGACCCGAATCCGTGGCTCGGCACGAGGAAGCGGTGGTTGCGGGCGCTCGTCTCGCATCATATCGCCCCAACGTGAACACAAGGGTATTTTACTGCGACTGTTCGCGAGCAATATTGTTTGCGCATCAATGTTCCTCCTAGAGAATAGCGTGAAAACCGTCTATCGAGCGATGGTGCCGTGATTGCCATCTTTTCTCCCCCCAACGATGGCAGCACCGCGTGCGGTACGCGCCAAAGCCGCTGCAACGCAACCGCCGATGCTGAACTTCGCCAGCCACCGCGCGACCACATGTTCCGACCTCACTTCGGAATACCCGCAGCGCCGGAATGGCGTGCCGAGACGGGCCTGATCCTGCCCCGATACCAATTCTGTCGGAGGCTCCTGCTGCCAAGCGGTGGATGCGCACTAGGATCGAACCTCGTCCTGCATCAGCCACGCCAACATATGGGGCATGAGTTGGCTCAAGTTGTGCCCGAAGTGGGGAAAAAGCTCCAAGCTCGAATTCGGGATCTGGGTCTGCAGCCACTCGGAGTGACGCCGCGCCGCCTGGAGATCATCGAGGCCATGAAAGATCCTGGTAGGTACCGTTATTGATGCCAATTCAAAGCCCCATGGCTGCACCCATGATTGAACATCATCAACGTAGGCATCTTCTTCCGAATAGGCAGATTTAGGCAACGCCAGCTGTTGAGTGATCTTGTCTCTTAAGGGGGCCAGTAAGCGCGCAATGCGACGATCATTTTCAGAATACAACTGTTTCTCAACTTCAGGATCGCGCAATTTGTAGGGCACACGGCGGTAGAATTCGCGGGATGCCTGTGGACCTTTTCGCGCCTCAAGGATCTCCTCGCGCATAAGGGGCGAAGGACCGTCGGCGTAGTCGAACCCCCCCGAACCATAGTTTGGGCCATTGCCGGCACTACACACAGCCCGCGAAATGCGCTTGGGTAGCAGCGCTGCGGTAGCAAGCGCGAGCATTCCACCTCCAGAATGGCCGTACACCGCTGCAGTGTCGACTGATAAGTCATCAAGGATGGCCTCCACGACCGGGGCGATGTCGCGGACCTTACGCCCGGGCTCCGGGGTTGAGCCCCCGTAGCCTTGACGATCGAACGCAACGAGGCGACAGAAGATTGCGCCGCTGGCTATGTAGTTCACAACCTGGCCAAGCCCAGTGCTGGGGGTCCCATGGATCCCGACAACGACAGGAACGTCAGGCGGCCCAACCTCATAGGCGCGGACGGTCCTGTCTTGCGACATTTGGACTTCGAAGACGCGCGGGGTCAGATATTTCTCGATGAAAGATGGTTCCTTCTGAACTTCTACAAACGATGCAGCCGCGGATGGATCCGTCTGGAAGGATGGATGGGTATAGTGTGGTCTTTTCAAGATCGTGTTTCCTCACAATATGGTAGAGAGCAGCCCGCCTTGCTCCTGCTCCGGGTTCAAGGATGCTTTCTGTCACAACCGATGATTACTTTCAAAGATTCCCACGGTTTTACCGTGCCTCTCTGGGAGAGTGAGATGTGTTGACTGCAGCTCTGGACGATGGACACGTACGCGCGCGCACCAAACGGGGCAGCCGACTGCAAATTATCGCAGTTGCAGGGCCGTCCCGGATATTGCGATAAATTATGCTGTGCGACTATCTTGATCATTACACCCGCTCCTGCTGGGCAGCCTACGCTCGACGCCTGAGCAAGTCTGAACAGTGCTGCGCCGGCGTTCACAGTGCTAGCCAGCATGCAGACATGTGCTGCGGCCCGACTTCGACGGCCGGCGGCTCGTCTTGCCGGCAGCGGTCGAAGGCCAGCGGGCAACGCGTATGGAAACGGCAGCCTTTCGGCACATGGGCGGCACTTGGAACCTCGCCCTGCAGGGCCGGCAACTCGACGCAACCTGCATTGGCGCCAACCTGCGGTGTGGCGTTACGCAAGGCGACGGTATACGGATGGCGAGGTTTGAATGTGATCTCGTCGGCAGTGCCGATCTCGACCAATTTTCCAAGATACAGGACGGCAATTCTGTCGGCGATCAACCAGGCGAGAGGCAAGTCGTGGGTGATAAACAGCAGCGCCATGTTGTGCTTGGAGCGCAGGTCAACCAGGACTTGGAGAATCTGTGCGCGTATGGAGACATCGAGCATCGAGACAGGTTCGTCAGCAACGATCAGCTCCGGCCTGACAGCAAGTGCTCCAGCAATCACGACGCGCTGGCGCTGCCCCCCAGACAGCTCGTGGGGGAAGCGAGCGAGGAAGTCATCGGGAGGATTGAGTCCGGCGGCCGCAAGGGCTTTGCTCACCCTCGCGGTAAGTTGGGTGTTATTTTCAACGAGCCTCAGAGAACGCAATGGCTCCGCCACAATATCGAACACGGTGTGTCGCGGGTTGAGTGCCTGATACGCGTCCTGGAAGATCATCTGCACGCGATGCCGGTAGGGACGCAAGGCCGAGGAGCCTTGAACCGACGTCATGTCGCGGCCTTCGAATAACATTCTGCCGCCTGTCGGCTGGGCAAGCTTGCTGATGACGCGGCCCACGGTCGTTTTGCCGCTTCCAGACTCCCCGACCAAGGCGACGATCTCACCCCGTCCGATGTTGAGGTCGATCCCATCCACCGCGCGCACGGCGCCAGCAGGTCGGCCTAGGACATGGTCGAACAGTCCACCCTGGACAGGAAAACGGACCTGCAGGCTCTCAAGGCGCAGGATGTCGGCGGTGTCAGGCATGGACTGCAACCTTGTCTTCTTGCGAGGACCGGTGAAGGTGACAGGCGACGCGTCCCCGCCCGACCTTATCGAGGCTGGGGACTTCGGTCGCACAAACCCCCATGGCCGACGGGCAACGTGGATGGAAAGCGCAGCCTGAGGGTCGATTCACCAGGTTGGGCGGATCACCTGGTATTGGCCGGATCATCTTTTTGCCATTCGCCGGGTTCGGGATCGAGTCGATCAGCAGTCTGGTGTACGGGTGCTTAGGTTGGGCGAAGATCTCAGCAACTGTTCCGTCCTCGACGATGCGGCCGGAATACATGATCATCACGCGATCACAACACTCAGCCACTACAGAAAGGTCGTGCGTGATCAAGATCAGGGCAAGGCTAATCCGAGATCGCAGTTCACCCAGCAACTTCAGAATTTGAGCCTGTGTTATGACATCAAGCGCCGTGGTAGGTTCGTCACCGATGATGACTGAGGGGCGACACGCGAGTGCCATGGCAATCATCACCCTTTGGCGCATGCCGCCCGAGAGCTCGTGGGGATAGGCGCGCCCACGATCCGCCGGAATGCCGACGAGTTCGAGCAGTTCCCTTGCCCGCGCAGTCGCCTCGCCCCGCGACATACCGAGCTTCAGCATACACGGCTCAGCGATCTGCTTGATGATGCGGTGTACCGGATTGAGTGCATTCATCGCGCCCTGGAAGACGACGGACGTTTCGCTCCAGCGATGTGGCCGCATCGCCACATCGTCATCTATCGGCAGTCGCTCTCCGCGATAACGGACCTCGCCGCCCTCGCTGACCCTTGCATTGGGCGATAGCAGACCCGCGATCGCCATCGCGGTCGTGGTCTTCCCACTGCCCGATTCTCCGACGAGACCAACGGCCTCTCCGGCTCTGAGCGAGAAGCTCACGCGGTCGATCGCACGCGATGAAACGCCCTTGAGCCCGTAGTCAACAGAAAGGCCCTTAACTTCCAGAAGCGGAGGCTTTTCCTCGGAGAAGTTTGTCATGGAATAACCCTTCGCCGTGGATTGAAGGTGTCATCAAGGGCGTTACCAATCAGGACGAAGCTCAGCGAAACCGAAAGCACGCACGCTCCGGGGGCGCCGAGGTACCACCAGGCTCCAGCACTGGCCGCACCGGCGCGCTGAGCGAGCGAAAGCAAAGTGCCCCATGAAGGCTGCAACGGATCGCCAAGCCCGAGGAACGAGAGCGACGTCTCGACATAGATTGCGCCGGCGACGACCAGGGCACCATTCGCTGCGATTTGCGGCACGAGATTGGGCAGGATGTGCCTAACCATGATGCTGAAATTGCTGCTGCCCACAACGCGTGCGCGATCAATGAATGTTCGCTCCTTAAGCGACAGTGTCTGGCTGCGAACGATGCGTGCGACAAACGACCAGCTTGTCATGCCGATAACGACAAGGATCACGAAAAGAGAAGGACGGAAGCCGAGGAAATCTCCGCCGCGCCCGATCACCTCGAGAACCACGGGTGTGATGACCAGCGCCAGCACGAAGGACGGCATGACAAAAAAGAAGTCCGTCAAGCGCATCAGCCAGACGTCAACCCTGCCACCGTAGTAGCCCGCGGTCATACCGATCGTAGTGCCGACGACCAGGCTGATCACGGTCGCCAGCAGCGCAATCGTAAGAGAGATCCGTGCGCCATGGACGACCAGATTGAGCACGTCCCGCCCGACTTCGTCCGTGCCGAGTAGATGCCCGCCTGATGGGGGTACGAGGAAATCGCCGGTTGCATTGATCGCAGTCTGAAGCGGCCCTACCAGAATATTCGGGACCGCTGCCACAACAAGAAAGAATACCAGACATACGAGGCCTACCTGAGCGCCGCCGTAGCTGAGAAATTGACGCAGAAAGCCCTTTATCGCGCGCCGCCGGCCCCGCGGCGAATTTCGAACTATACTTTCACTCATTGCCGTACTCGCGGATCAAGAATGCCGTAAGCAAGATCGGCTACGAGGTTTGCGAGAACAATCGAGGCACCAAGCAACAGGAATATCCCTTGAAGGACTGGGTAATCCCGCGCATTGAGCGCCTCTACCGTCAGCCCACCGATCCCCGGCCAAGCGAAGACGGTTTCAATAGTAATGGCACCTGCTACCACGTAGCCGAGATTGAGGGTAATCAAGGTCACGACCGGCAGCATCGCATTGCGAAATGCATGACGCAGCAGCATCTGACCATTGGTCAGCCCTTTCGCCCGTGCAGTAACCATGTAGTCCTCAGTGATGACGTCGCTCATTGCAGCACGAGCCACCACAACGTATTGACCGATTAACCCAAGGGCTAGCGCGGTAACTGGGAGCGCGAGATGCCGCAGATAATCAAGCGTCCAGTCAAGGGAACCGATGTTAGCCCCGGGTGAGTATGCACCATAGCCTGGAAGCCAGCCCAACTTCGTGCTGAAGACCACCACAAGGATCATGCCCACCCAGAACGAGGGCGTTGAATAGAGCAGCAGAGAGGCAACCGTGGCGACCTTGTCGAAGGCTCCTCCTCGGCGCCAGCCCGCATAGATCCCTAGCATCACCCCAATAACAATTGCAATTAACTGAGCAATCCCGACCAAGATGATAGTGGCTGGCAAGCGCTTCAAAATCAGGTCGGCGACATGCCTGCCCCTGAATTTGAAGCTGTAGCCCAAATCGCCCCGGACAGTTGCCGACAGGTAGTCGACCAACTGGTCCGGAAACAGGGGCCGATCGAGGCCCCAATTCTGGCGCTGCGCCTCGATCTGCTCAGCGGTTGCGCTGATACGCCCACCGCCAAGCAAAAGCTTGGCGGGATCACCTGGAATGACCCGGAACAGGATGAAGTTCAGGATCGCCACCATCAGAAGCGTCACAATCGCCCTGATGAGGATGCGTCCGATATGCCGGCTCGCCCCGCCTCCGTTCACGGCGCAGCTACGGGCTTCAGGCGATCAAACGGGAAATAGCCCCACATCGACACCGCATCCTCCGTACCCCAACTGACGAAACAATCCTTGCGATGAGCATCGAGCAAGAAGGGATAGCACAGCATGATATACGGCGCTTCGGTGTAAATGAGGCGCGCCGCCTGATCGACTAGTTCCTGGCTTTTCTTGAGGTCGACAGTGACTTCGACTTCAGACAGGAGCGCGTCGAATTTATCACTCTTCCAATACGATGTGTTGTGAATGCCTATTTCCTTTGCGCTGCCCAAGCTGAGCAGGTCGTGAGCCGATGGACCCAGCCAGCCTGCGCTGATGAGCAGATCCCACCCGCCGCCGCCATCCGCCGGAGCTGCAGTGCGGGCGTTGAGCGCGCCGGAATCGAGCTGAGTCACGGTGACAGGTATGCCAATTTGCTCGAGCCAGCCCGCGATAAGCTGCATGGCCGCGGTCGGCATTTCAAGGACACCCGACGAGGTCCCTGTGATCAGCTCCAGCTGGAACGGGTTTCCCTCCCGGTCCTCACGGAGACCGTCGCCGTTGGTATCCCGATAGCCGGCGGCATCAAGCCGCCGCTCTGCCTCAGCAAGGTCGAAACGACGCCTGATTTCGCTCAGATCCGAGTAGTAATCGGCCGCCACCGGCATTGCGAGTCCAACCCCCGGGTCGGCGTGCCCGCGGAAAGCCCGATCGACAATCGTCTTCTGGTCGATTGCGTAGCCTATCGCATCGCGAAACGCCGGATCCTGCAGCGCCTTGGTGCTGCCTGCCCCCTTCCCAGACGACGTGTTGAAGGCCAGGTAATTCCGCTGCTCGACGCGCGATTCCCCTACTGCGATGGCAGGATCATTCGACAGTTCCTCCCACTGGGCAGCAGTTAAGCTCATTCCGTAATCGAGATCGCCACTCTTCAACCCCTGAGCGATAGGATCGGCAGTACTGAAGAAGCGGTAGGTCATGCCGGCCGTCGCCGGTCGCCCCGCGCGGAAGTACTTGTTAGGCGCGAGACTGGCAAACTGTCCGGGTTGAAATTCTGAAACGATCATAGGCCCGGTTCCGACCAGCGGCGGCTTGTTTTGGAAGGTGCTACGGGCTTCGGCGTAAGATACGTTCTTCCAGATGTGCTCGGGAACCATCAATGTGAAATTATCGACAGGCCAACGAGTGGGGCTCTTGGTCACGATTTGCAGAGTCTCGTCATCCAGTGCCGTGATGGACTCGATGTTCTCCAAGCCACCCGTATTATTATAGCCAACGTTTAGTTCGTCCGGCTTGCCTATGGATCCCCTCAAATAATTATAAGTGAACGCTGCGTCCCGGGCCGTCGCAGGCTGGCCGTCGGACCACTTCATGCTAGGCCAAATCTTGAATGTCCACGTGAGATTGTTTTTGGCGACGGACCATGATTTGGCAAATCCCCTCCGATCGTCGTGGCGCTGGGCGTCCACGCCGACCAGGGCGTCATAGGTGAAGTACAGGGGCCAGGACGAACTCCAAGTGGCAAAGGGATTCATCGTGTCGGGTGCGGCAATTCCGGCGATACGCACGATGCCATCGGCGCAAGATGAGCCGGCAAGCGCCTCCAAATTCATGACCCAAGGTGCAGCCGATGCCAAAAGCATTGCTTTCGCTAAGGCGCGGCGACTGAGCGACCACTTGTTCATAGTTTCTCCCCTCAAATATATGTGTCTAATCGCATTTGGAACAGGCTGGCGACGCAACACGCGTGTCATCCCTGAACCAAAAAGCGGCGGTACCCCTGGAGCGCTTCCATTAAAGTTGCCGTTGCTTGATCTCACAAGGATGGTTTTTATATTGCAACAATCTGGAATCCAGATAGTTGCCCGTCGTTGCGAGGCCAAAGTGGGTGCCCCCTGCGGGCCTGCACCACCCGTAGGCGGCGGGAGGGGGTAGCTGGTCAATTGTGCGTTTGAGAGTCTAGCAAGATCTTATTCGCCCTCTCCGCAAATCGTAAGCGCTGTTGGGGGACCACCTTTCGGGAGTGGTCGTGATCTGTGAGGTTGCCGGTTCTGCATTGGGATCGGAGATCGGCTTGTGTCTGGACTTGACCTTACGCTTGACCCGGATCGGCAGCCTCGGCGTTTCGAGGTGATCAACGGTGCCGGCGGTCGGCGTCATTGGTCGGTGGATGACAAGGCGCGGATCATTGCGGAGACGCTGGAGCCGAACGCAGTCGTTTCCGAGGTCGCCCGCCGGTATGGCCTCAGGCCGCAGCAGGTCTTCGCCTGGCGCCGCGAAGCGCGCAAACAGGCCGCTTCGGTGCAGCAAGATTCTCCTGCCTTCGTGCCGGCGGTTGTGGCGGCGGCGGAACCTGTAGCCAGCCGTTCACCGAAGCAGCAGAAACGGCAAGCCACTCGAGACGCCGGAGTGATCGAGCTTGAGATCGACGGCATTGTGATGCGGGTCGGCCGGGGCGCCGATTCCAAGACGGTGGGCGCAGTGATCCGCGCGCTGAAGGCGACGTCGTGATCGGGCCGACGGGTGCGGTCAAGGTCATGGTGGCGACGAAGCCGGTCGACTTCCGCAAGGGCGCGGAGGGGCTGGCGGCGCTGGTGCGAGAGACGATGGGGGCCGATCCGTTCAGCGGGGCCGTCTACGTCTTTCGGGCGAAGCGGACTGACCGGATCAAGCTGATCTTCTGGGATGGCACCGGGGTCTGCCTCTATGCCAAGCGTTTGGAGGATGGGGAGTTCCGCTGGCCGAAAGTGCATGACGGCATGATGCGGCTACCGGCCGCGCAGCTCTCGGCGCTACTCGAAGGGCTTGACTGGCGGCGTGTCCACGAGGCGCGCCGGACCCGCGTTCCAGCCCAGGCCGGCTGACCCGCGACGAAGTGAATCAGCCCGGATTCCGCTGTCGCGGCCTGTCGGCGAATATGGTCTGATCCGGTCATGGCGATGACGGCTGACCAGCTTCCCGACGATCCGGACGCGCTGAAGGCGATGGTCCTGGCGCGCGACGTCGAGAACGCCCGGCTGATCCAGATCATCAAGGAATTGCAGCGCCACCGCTTCGGCCGGCGTGCCGAGACGCTGCCCGAAGACCAGCTTCTGCTGGGGCTTGAGGAAGCCGAACAGATCGAGGCGGCCGGTGAGGAAGAGCAGGCACAGACCGCTCTTGGCGAACGTCAGGCGCGTGTCGCAAAGCGCCGAGCGAATCGGGGCGCGCTGCCGGCACACCTTCCTCGCGTGGAGATGGTCGTCGACATCGAGGATCAAGCCTGCCCGTGCTGCCGCAATGGTCTGCATCGCATCGGCGAGGACGTGAGCGAGCGGCTCGACATCGTGCCGGCGCAGCTGCGTGTGATCGTCGTGCGGCGGCCCAAATATGCCTGCCGCGCCTGTGAGGATGTGGTCGTTCAGGCTCCGGCACCCGCCCGGCTGATCGAGGGCGGTCTTCCGACCGAGGCGACGGTTGCCCAGGTCCTGGTCTCCAAATACGCCGATCATCTGCCGCTCTATCGTCAGGGGCAGATCTACGCCCGGCAGGGCGTCAATCTCGATCGCTCCACGCTCGCCGACTGGGTCGGCCGCGCCGCCTGGCACCTGCGTCCGGTGCATGAGCGGCTGCTTGGCAAGCTGAAGGCGTCGCCGAAGCTCTTTGCTGACGAAACCACCGCGCCGGTGCTCGATCCGGGCCGCGGCAAGACCAAGACCGGGCAGCTCTGGGCCTATGCGCGCGACGATCGGCCATGGCAGGGAGCCGACCCGCCGGGCGCCGCCTATGTCTATGCGCCCGACCGGAAGGCCGAGCGTCCGATCGCTCATCTCGCAGGCTTCAGCGGAATCCTGCAGGTCGACGGCTATGGCGGCTATCGTGCGCTGGCCGACCAGAGCGGCGTGACGCTCGCTTTCTGCTGGGCGCACGTTCGCCGGCGGTTCTATGAATTGGCCGCCGCTGGCCCCGCGCCGATCGCCAGCGAGGCGCTGAGACGGATCGCCGAGCTCTACAGAATAGAGGACGATATCCGCGGCCGATCGGCTGATGAGCGTCGCGCGATGCGTCAGGAAAATAGCCGCGCTATTGTCGCCAATCTTGAACCCTGGCTGCGTGAAAAGCTCGGCCTGATCAGCCAGAAGACAAAGCTCGCCGAGGCGATCCGCTACACGCTCTCGCGCTGGCAAGGCCTCTCGCACTTCCTTGACGACGGCCGCATCGAGATCGACAGCAACACAGTCGAACGCTCAATCCGCCCGATCGCGCTCAACCGCAAGAACGCGCTCTTCGCTGGCTCGGACGGCGGCGCCGAACACTGGGCAGTCATTGCGTCGCTGATCGAGACCTGCAAACTCAATGGCGTCGAGCCACTCGGCTATCTCGCCGACGTACTCACCAGGATCGTCAACAGCCATCCGAACAGCCGGATCGACGACCTGCTGCCCTGGGCCTACATCCGGGCGCCCGAGCTAAAGGCCGTGGCCCACCGCTTACCGCAAATCTTGACAGTGTGCTGTTCAAACGGGCGGTGGAGATCGGCGGACACGCCGCTGGTGAGCAGGTTTTTGAGACTGCGGAAGCGATCCGATCTATAGGCTGGAAATCGCGCAATGGATGATTTGCCGCATTCCGCACCTCAAGATCCACGTGCCGTGGCAAAACTCTTAGGACTCCGCTTTGTTTTTTTGCAGACGGCTGCATGGAGACGCAGGAGGATCGTAGCGGGTCAGACGCTGAATGACGAACTGTCCAGCGTGCGGAGAACCCCGAGGATCCCCACAAGATTCGGATCGATTCCACCGGAGGGCCTCATCGCTCAGGGGACGGCTGGGGTATACGCGCTCTCGCCATCGAAAGATGTCCCAGGCGGCTTTCGATGGCATATGCCGCCGCAAGAACGGCCGTGTCTGAATACCGCGCACCCACCAACTGAAGCCCAACGGGAAGTCCCTGATCATCCAATCCCGATGGAAGCGACGCTGCAGGTTGTTGCGTTAGATTGAAGGGGTAGGTGAAGGGAGTCCAATCGACCCACTCCTTGTAAACATCACTTGGTACATTTTGACCGGCCGCGAATGGTGCGATGGGCATTGTTGGTGTAACCAGGAGGTCGTAGTCTTCATGGAACTTCGCCATAAGAGCGGAAAGCTCGAAACGCATAGCCTCAGCTTCCTGAAACTCAGCAAGCGTGATCTTCATGCCGCGTTCGGCACCTTCCAGAAAGCCGGGATCTAAAAGCTGCCTTTGCTTTTTGTCCATCCGCGACACGATCCGGGCGGCACCGGCGAACCAGAATGTGGCGAATATCTCTACAGGATCTGCGAACCCCGGATTGATTTCGACTACCTCCGCCCCAAGAGCTCGAAGTTGATCAACCGCCTTATCGGTGACTTTTTTGATATCGTGAGCCACTTTTACGTACCCAAGGTCTTGACTATAGCCTATTCGGCGGCCCTTGAGTAATTTTGCTGGATCGACCTCAAGACCGGGATAAGGAGGGCCCGCATAACCGTCGCGAGCGTCCTTTCGTGCGATGACATTCATCATTAGGATCGCATCGGCCACTGTACGCGTCATCGGCCCCAAATGAGACAGTGCGGTCATGGCGCTAGCAGGCCATTGCGGAACAATGCCGAAGGTCGGCTTAAAGCCGAACGTGCCTGTGAAGCTCGCTGGTATGCGAATTGATCCCCCTCCGTCGCTACCTTGATGAAGAAAGCCAAGATTGAGGGCCGCCGCGACTGCTGCACCTCCCGAGGACCCGCCTGGAGTCAGGTCAGGATTCCATGGGTTGCGGGTGATCCCGTAGAGTGGACTATCGGTAACACCTTTCCAGCCAAACTCCGGAGTGGTTGTCTTGCCAAGGATAACGGCACCGGCTTCGCGAAGGCGCGCTGTGACGGGCGCGTCGTCTGTCCAAGGTCCTTCGGCGTTACTAGACAGTGATCCGCGCCTTGTGGGCCAGCCCCGCGTCAAGGTGAGATCTTTGATTGTGGCCGGAATGCCATCAAGTAGTCCCTCTGGCTCCCCCTTCATCCATCGCCCCTCCGAAGCTCGGGCAACAGACCTCGCCTGTTGGTGGTCGACGATGCAAAATGCGTTCAACGTCGGGTTGTTGGCATCGATGCGGCTCAGACAGTCATCGACGACCTCAAGGGGCGAAATCTGCCGCCTTCGATATAGCTCTAAGCACTCGCATGCCGTCATACAGTCAGGGGATGTTCGCAATGTATGAATAACCCGTTATTCTAGAATCTACTTGTTTGTCTCAGGCCGAATGCCACCTACAGTTCTACACGTCCGGCCTTGTTCTTGCCCGAATAGCCGCTCCCAACATAGGGAGAGGCTGAGCGGCAACCGTTCGCGCAGCGTAGCCGACTGTGCGTGCGTGATCGGTCAACTCCCGTCGCGCCCGCACGAAGTTTGCGCATCAGGCGCTTCCGCTGGCAGCAGAGCGTTCGGGATTCGCGGTGCAGTCAGTTCTCAGGAACCTCAGCCAATGCATGTCCAGTTGCCGCCAGCGGATTAAGGCTTAAGAAATCACGCGCGGTAGAGTGTGTGCGGTGTATGGCTGAGTATTTCGGCACCGCGCTCCGTCACTACAACATGCTCGCTTGTCCCAAGCAGATAACCGCCCTCCCCACACAGAATGATTGGCATATGCAACGTCATTCCGACCTGGAGGACGTCTGTCGCATCCGGCTCCAAGCTCAGATTCCCGCGTTCCGTCCAATTGATGCCGGTCTGGTATCCGACCCGGTGGTTAAGAACCTTCGGACGCGCAGATCGCTCGATTACCTTCCGGCCGGCAGCATCTACCTCGCCTGCGGTTGCCCCTGGCTTAATCGCTCCAATTACCGCATCGAGGGCCTCCACCGAAAGGGCGTGCAAAGATTCCGTCTCAGGATGCCTGCCGAGCACGGCGGTCCGGACGAGTCCCGCCGAATAGCCCTGCTTGAGACCGCCGAGTTCCATGAAAGCGGGCTCATTGTTTCCGATCGGGTGGTCCATCGGGCTTCCGTGCGACAGCTTCGTTCGCTCGCCGAACAGCAGAGTCGTCGCAGGCGCCTGGAGTTCGCCGCCGGCTTTTTTAACTTCCCGGTTGATCTCCGCTGCCACTTCAGATTCGGTGACGCCCTCCCGCAGTGAAAGCTGAAATGTGCGCACGGCCATGTCGGTTAAGACCATCGCAGCGCGCATGGCTTGGAGCTCGAGATCTGTCTTCACGGCCGCTACAGATGCGACCAAGCGGGTTGCATCAATGACCCTCGCCTCGGGAATTTGCGCCTGAATGGCGGTTACGTCGGCTGGTGCCAGATTCCAGCAGCCTAGCTCAAAGCCTAACCTTTTGTTCTGCAGTCCAAAACGCCGAAGCGTATCGGCGCAGACTCTGGCAAAGTCGTTCTGCTCGGTATAAGGAACGATCTCATCGACGCAGCTCTCAGCACGAACGGCGCCCAATTCGTACTCGCGCGCGACCAACGTCGGCGTCCGCCCCGGCGCGAGGATCAGCGGGAAAGGCGCGAAATATCCGCCTTTTCCACAGTATCCGGTGAGATACTGCAGGTGCCCATGGGCGGTAACGAGGAGTCCGTCGAGTTTAGCGCGCGCTATCGCCTCGAGCACCTTCTGCTGCCGGCGCTCGTATTCCGATTTCGGGAACGGGGTCCCGGTTAGAGGGATCGCAGACGACATCATGATATCCTTAACTCCTTTTTCAATTCGCCGTTTTGTTCAAGTCGATCAGCAAGCGTCCGGTCCTGCCAGACGGCTGCGAGTAGAACACCTTGATGGGTTGGGGTCGTCAGAATTATCCGCCGATTTTGACATCCATGGAGGTCGTTTTCAGAACTCCCTACAGCGCTTCTTTACGCACCGCCAATACGTGAGACTCTGATGCCGACCATATCCAGAATTAGACCATGCCGGCCGAGGAATTACCGAGAAGCCGACATTGCCGTCAACAAATGGCTGTTCCGCGATCCATTTGCTGCACTCGTCAGTGACGGTGAGGGCGAGCTGGCCCGACCTGTGTGGCGAAAATGTAATGGCTGCGGAGTCCACTAGCAATCACCCGAAAGGAAGTAATCGATTGCCTGGCGATGCACCTGATGGCATCGCCAGAGGACCATTTCCTTCCAGTCAGAGGCTTCCGGATAAAAATATGACTTTACCGCGCCTCTAATCCTACAGCCCAACTCCGACGTTACGGCATCGGGTTCATGAGTAAAAAGCCAAAGATCTTTGGAAATGATGAGACGTCCCCGGGGAGAAGGATATGTTCCGAACTCCGGGGTAACATATGTATGTCTATCACCAAGAAGTTGCTGCCAAAATTCATCCTGCGTGCCTGGAATAGACACAGAAGACGAATCTCCGATGACGGGGGACGTAACAGAGCTCCCAAATATTCTTAGCGCTCGCCTATAGCCTTGTTCGCCAGAAGACAATTCACACTGGATCTCTCCGTACCCGTAGGGGCCAAGTCCAGTGTGATAGTCCACTATGATGACCTTCTCGCGTTCCTTCACATTAAAGTCGGCCGCAATACGTTCAAGCGTACGCCGCTCCTCAGTTGGCTTCCTTCCTCCGTAAAACAGGCCCCCAGGACGTGTATATTGCCCCCCTGCCAAAGCCATTCTGAAGTTGAGGTCACCCATCCGCTCATGGGCAGTTTTAAGGGCTGCTTCCGCACGATTGAGCGTCTCTTCCTCGAGATCAGAGGGGATGAATAGATCTGCCAAACGTTCATATTCATGGTTCTCTGGCAGGGGTTTGCTGAAGTCCACAAAATTGCGGTTTAGGTCAACATGCTCCGCCGTGAACCGCCGATCCCATGCAAATCCATAGGCGCCAAGGGCATGAATCATAAGGACAGCGGTCGATGGCGGAAGCATCTCTTGAAACTTGTGCGTCAAGAAGAGCAGTTGAGCAGCAGAACCTGTGTAACCTTCAACTCCGTGGGTTCCGGAAACTAGTACCAGCATCCGACTGGCGTTAGCAGGTCCGAAATACGCCACATCAGTATAAAGATCATCGCCAGATGGCCCGAAATGATCATATTTATATTGTTTGGAGTTAGGCGCCGCAGAGATAAATTTACTACGTGCTTCTTGATAGCTGTCGGAAAACAAAAGCGGTACGTGTAGCTTGGCTATATCGAAACTCATTTTGCTTACCTTATTTGTTGACGTTGGCTGATGGGTTTTACGAGCAGAATCCGGCTCGATTGCCCCGCTATTAGGGTGCAACGCGCTAGTGGAATTCTTGTGCCTTGTCCGCCGCTGCCGCCGCTATTGATCGAAACTCATCGGCGCTGAGCTCGCCGACTTGCTCCAGCAACCTTGGCCACGCAGATAGACCTTCAGCCAGCGAAGCCAATCGGAAGAATTCGTTGGGAGCATGAATATCCTCATCAGATAAGGCAAAGCCGAACATAAGCGTCTGAATTCCAAACAGCTCTTCAAATATGGCGGTGATGGGAATGGACGCACCCAGACGGACAAGCACCGGCTCTTTGCCCGCCCCAGACAAGACTCTTTTAGCGGCAACAAGAAGGGGATGTCCGGTCGGCAGGTAGAAGGCGCGACTTCCCGTACCCGGGTCATCGATCAAGAGCTCAACGTCCAGCGGGCAAACTGTAAGCAAATGAGCCTTAAGTGCGTTCAACACTTGACGGGGATCCTGGCCCGGCACGATTCTCAAAGACAGCTTAGCGTGGGCTGTGCTTGGGATCACTGTCTTGCCGCCGGCGCCGGTGTAACCTCCCCAGACCCCGTTTACGTCTAACGCCGGCCGAAGCGTAAGCCGCTCACGTATCGAGAACCCCGCTTCCCCATGAGCCCGCGCTCCAACGTCTTTGACAAAATTGGAGTCGTCGAAGGGAAACTTGGCCGTTTCAGCTCGTGCACTTTGGCTCACAGAAGACACAGGCGGCAACAATCCTGGAACTGCGATCGCACCATCCTTGTCATGCAAAGAAGCAATGACCCTCGCCATTTCATGCACGGCGTTGCGAACCGCGCCCCCGTGCAGACCAGAATGAAGGTCCTTATCGGCAGTTCTAAGAGAGAACTCAAATTCCACAATCCCACGCAAAGCGACATTAATCGTGGGAATTGTGGAATGCATCCGCGAGTCATCGGTGGAGATCATCCCATCAGCTTGCAGTAGGTCGCTGTACAGTTCCACAATCGTTCGCAAACTAGGACTATTGATTTCCTCTTCCCCTTCTAAAAATACCTTCACGTTCACTGGACACGAACCTCGGGCTTTCAGAAAGGCAGCGATAGTCTCAAGCGCGATTGCGGTGGATCCTTTGTCGTCAGATGCGCCTCGGGCGTATAGCCTTCCGCCTCGTACGGTTGGTTCGAAAGGTGGCGTTATCCATTCTTCCAGAGGATCGGGGGGCTGGACGTCATAGTGTCCATAAATTAGCAACGTGGGTTTCCCGGGAGCGCCGGTCCAAGCACCATAGACGGCGGGATGCCCCCCTCCATCGAGAAGCTGGACATCGCTCAAGCCCATGCTGTTGAGCCAGTCTATCAGAAACGTTTGTGCGGCACGCATTCCTCCTGCGAAAGCAGGGTCCGTGCTCACACTTGGAAAGCGCAAGAAGGCACAAAGTCTATTGGTAATTTCGGTTTGTCGGCCGAGCAAATCCTGTACTATTGCATCAATGTGCATTGGCTTCTCCTAGCAGACACACTGAATCTTTGCGCCGGTTGAACCAAACGAATCGAGTGCCCTGCCCTCGGACTATGCGGGATACCTATTACATCTCCCTGCTCCACGACGTCGAACACCGAGTGGCGAGGTTCAAAGTTCCCTGGTGCGGGCGATTTCAACTCATCAGACGGATGCGTTTCGAGTGTTTGGCCGGACTTCTGTTCACGGAAGGTAGGGTACTCGGCCTTACCCTCGACCAACCCGAGCGCGATGATCGCGTTGCGTACTCTAGCTTCGTCGATCGCGAGATCGTTCGCGCCGATCGTGCTACCGCCGAATTCAGCGCAAACAAATACCTTGCCCTGGTGTTGGGCCACGATACCGAACATGCGAGCCGTCTCCCGGCAATCGGGTGCGTTGTTGGCCGCCGGCGGAAGATCCCACCTTAGTCCGAAGCTGTGTAGATCGAATACCGTGTCGGCCATTGGGAACAATATGCGCGAGACAGCATCCGCGAGTTGTTCGGTCACTGATCCGCCGGCGCAGCCCCGAAACACGCGATTGAGGTTCAACCCATCGAGGGGAGTGTTGCGGCTCGATGCCTGCACGGCCAATGGATTGAGCACCGGCACGACGATGACGCTTCCATAGCTTTGTGCCTCTGTCAGCCAATCGATAAGTCGTCTCGCGACAATTGGCCCTTCCAATTCATCGCCATGATTTCGGCCGGTGAAAAGAAGGCGGGGTCCCACTCCTTTGTTAACACTGAATATCGGAAGCCAAAGCTCCCCTAGGTCGGAACCTCCCGTGACAACAAGATGCCCCCTGCTTACGCCAGGCGTATCGGGATCCAGCGTAAGGCGTGGTGCTTCGCTCATTATTCAAATCAACCTATTGCGCGCATTCGGGCGAAGAGCCGCCGGGGCACGCTAGCTGCTGTGCGGTTTTGCATTCTCCCGCTCTATAGATATGCGCCACACGGCCTTTAATTCGCCAATATAATGTCCCGGAAGGTGCCATCGCGTTTCTAGATGGAAACCTTAGACGGAGCCATGCCTTCGCCGATGTGCCAAGGTAAGATCACAGCGCTCGCGGCCTCAGCCAGGCACGGTTGCCGGCTGCACTATCGTTAGGGGTCGGCGCCATCTCGCGACCAGATGGCTGGATACATAAACTGAATTTGACCCGTCACAGCTGGGGGTCGATGATTGGTCCAGCAATGCCGGGAGCCAAAGCGCGACCGTAGCGTGGCAAACCTAGACTGGGAAGTCGAGCAAGCCCTAGGAAGCGGTTGTGGGTGGACCTGACCATCAATAATCGAGAGAAGAACAAAATCCGGGGCTTTCGTGATCAATTGGGTCAAACACTGCAACGGGAGAAAGCAATGAACCCTATTTTAAATCGTAGACTTTTTATCCAGGTAGCGTCGTCCGCTGTCGCGGCTGGCGCGTTATCTTCCGTCGCTACCCGATCTCTGGCGCAGTCGTCGGGCGAGTTGCGAGTCTTGGTCAACGGCGGTGAAGTCGGAAAGTCGAACATTGAAGCGTATGTGAAGCCGTTTGAAGCCGAGACTGGTATAAAGGTGACTCCCATTACCCAAGACTTCGACTTCGCGAAGCTTGAGCTCATGGTCAAAGCACACAACGTCACGATTGACGTAGGCCCCATGTCTCCGGGCGGGGCGCTTCCTGCAGGCGCTAAAGGCTACCTCGAGAAGATCGATTACTCGATTTACAAAAAGGAAGAGCTCGATGGCATCTTTGACTTCGCCAAGGATCCGTTTGGCGTCGCATCGCTCATTTATTCTTATAATATGGTCTATAATACGAAGAAGCTCTCGCCTGACAAGCGACCCGCCAACTGGGCTGAGTTCTGGGACGTCGCAAAGTTTCCCGGTACCCGATTCCTCGTGTCGGGCCAGTATGGATCTGAAGGGCCCTGGGAGGAGGCGTTGATGGCAGACGGCGTCGATCCCGGGAAACTTTATCCGATGGACATCGATCGCATTTTCGCGAGCCTCGACAAGATAAAACCACATATCCGCAAGTGGTGGACCAATGGGTCAGAGATCCAGCAGTTGATGAATGGTGGAACTGGCGATGTTATGAATTCCTATGACGGCCGGGCCATCTCATTAATTGACAAGGGGTCACCTATCGAAATAAGCCGCAATCAGGCCAAGCTGACCTGGGACTATTGGGTAATCCCAAAAGGAGGCCCTAATACGCAAAACGCTCAAAGGTTTGTTGAATTCGCCACCCGGGCCGAGCGCCAAGCGGCCTTCTCCAAACTTTACCCAGAAGGTCCCAGCAACCGCAACGCGTTCAAGTTGATACCGGATGATGTGGCTCGTAAGCTACCTACCCACCCTGACTACATGACGAAAAGCATACCTATACACGGAGGATGGTATGCCGAAGTCGGATCGGATGGGCTGTCGAATACGCAGAGGCTCGCTCAGCGCTGGAGCGAGTGGATTCTTCGATAGATCCAGAGCAGTGAATTGGTCGGCGAGGCAGCATCATCTTTGCGTGCTGGTTCGCCGATCTCTGATATTCTAGAGGAACGACCATGTCGGACGCCCTTGTTTTTGCCAAGATGGAGTCCCCTCGCAGAAACCCGTCCAATCTGGATCTTGGCAGCCGCCAAGGCAATGTCACCGTGTCCGGCCGCCGTATCGAGGATAACGCATTGGAACAGAGCTCAATTCCAGCCCAGATTGAATTTCGCAACGTTACCAAGATGTACGGGCAGGTTGCCGCAGTCCAAGATCTGTCCCTGACAGTCCGGCGCGGCGAGTTCTTGACCATTCTCGGTCCGAGTGGTTCGGGCAAGAGCACGGCGCTGATGCTGCTCGCCGGCTTCGTAGCGCCCACTGAGGGCGACATTCTGATCGCTGGAAATTCTGTCGCCGCGGTCCCGTCCTACCGGCGGGACCAAGGCATCGTGTTCCAAAGCTACGCGCTGTTTCCGCACCTCACTGTGCGTCGCAATCTCGAATTTCCGCTCGAAATGCGTGGTGTCAAAGCAGGCGATAGGCTAAAACGGGTGGATCGCATCCTCGAGCGCGTGCACCTGAAGGACTTCGGCGGCCGCATGCCCTCGCAATTGAGCGGCGGCCAGCAGCAGCGCGTGGCGCTTGCTCGCGCGCTGATCGCCGATCCACCGTTCCTCCTGCTCGACGAGCCGCTTGGCGCCCTTGACCGTAATCTCCGCGAGCAAATGCAGATCGAAATGAAGAGCCTGCACAAAGAGTTCGGCATCACTACCATATGCGTGACGCATGACCAAGAGGAGGCACTCACCCTGTCAGATCGCATCGTAGTCATGCGGGCTGGGCGGATTGAACAGACCGATAGTCCGGAAGCCCTTTATGATCGGCCAGCATCCCGCTTCGTGGCAAATTTTCTTGGCGAGGCCAACATCCTCGAAAATCTCGGTTGTGACGTGGAATCCAATGCGCCGCAGCCGCCCGGCACGGTGCCCATGATCCGGCCGGAGCGCATCTGCGTGGCCGTCCCCGGGGCGCCGACCCGCTCCGATGAGCGCCAGCGCCAATCCGTTGCCGGCACCGTCGAAGACATGATCTATGCCGGCCCGTTGCGGAAATACCATGTTCGCGTCGGGAGCAGTGTGCTCGTCGCGCGCGAGCATGCCGCCTCGGGGCAGCAGATCTTCCGACAGGGAGACACAGTCCAGCTCGATTGGCTGCAGTCTGACGTCCGCTTCGTCGAAGCGTGAAGCCTCCGGGGAGATGCGCGAATGCAAATGCTTCAGAAATTGGGCCGAATGCCAATTGTACTCACCGTGCCAGCCTTTGTCATTTTGTTCGTCGTTTTCGGGATGCCGATCGTTCAGCTCTTCCTGACCAGCATCAATGCGCCGGACTTTTCGATCGTCAGCTACCTTGCATTTTTCGGCCAGACAGCAAATGTCAGAGTTCTTTACCAGACGATCGAGATCAGCGTGGTGGCCACGGCGATTTGCCTAGTCATTGGCTACCCCACGGCCTACCTGATCGTGACTGCTTCGAAGCGCCTGCGTATGGCGCTCATCGTTTTAGTCGTAATCCCCTATCTGACCAGCGGGTTGGCGCGTACCTATGCATGGATAATAATTCTTGGCGATGGAGGCTTAATAAATAATCTGCTGGTTGAACTTGGGCTGATTTCGAGTCCTCTGCCGCTCATCTACAACCGTGTGGCTGTCTATATAGCCATGGTGCATATTATGCTGCCTATGATGATTTTGCCTCTCGTCAGCGTCATGATGGGCATTGACAGGTCGCTGATGGCCGCCGCGCGCAGCATGGGCGCGCGACCGATCACCGCTTTCTGGCGTGTGTTCTTCCCCCTCAGTTTGCCAGGCGTACGCAGTGGCTCCCTGTTGGTCTTTGTAATCTGCCTCGGCTTCTACATAACGCCGGCCGCCGTAGGCGGGCTACGCGATGCTATGCTGTCAACCTTCATAGCCTCGCAGTTCACGACCGGCTTGGATATGGCGCCCATTGCAGCTTCTTCCTTCATTCTCCTGGCGATCGCCGTGGTCGTGCTCTCGATCGTCGGGCTCGACCTCTCGGGTACTCAGCAGCACGCGATGCAAGCCGCGCCGAAGGCTCGGCAAAGTTGGCTCTCCTGGTTCGGCACGGTGAAACGCTATTTCGGCGAGCTTCCCGTTTCTTCACGTGCCAAGCGATGGAGGGCCCAACTCTATCAGACTGGAGGCAGGAGCCGCTGGTCAAAACTCGCTGGACCGGCGTTTGTCTTCCTGGTCTTGTTATACCTCTTGTTTCCCGAAGTCGTCGTTATCATCATGTCGTTCAGCGCGGGGTCGCTTTTGGAATTTCCGCCATCGGGCCTTTCCATGCGGTGGTATCGTTCGTTCTTCGACGATCCGGCCTGGTACGGCGCCGCCTGGACTAGCATCCAAATAGGGGTGGCGGTCTGTACCCTGTCAACTATCGTCGGCACCCTCGCCGCCTATGGGATCAGCCGCATCCGGCCGAAACTGCGCGGCCCACTAACCATGCTGATGCTGACTCCGATTACCATTCCGGTTATCGTTGTGGGCGTGACGACATACTTTGGGCTGGTCAATCTCGGACTGATCGGTTCGAAGACAGGCATCATCCTGGCGCACAGCATCGGTGCCATCGGCTATGTCGTTGTGATAGTCTCGGCAACACTGGCAAATTTTGACCGAAAGCTGGAGCAGGCAGCTATGAGCATGCGTGCCGGGCCGCTGCAAACCTTTATCAGGGTGACGTTACCCTTGATCCGGCCGGGCATTATCGGCGGCGCCGTGTTCGCGTTCATTCACTCCTTTGACGAGGTCGTCGTCACCTCATTGGTCGGCGGATTTTCAGTCTACACCCTGCCGCTGAAAATGTGGGAGAACATACGAAACCAGATCGACCCTACAGTCGCCGCAGTGGCGTCGCTGTTGACGTTACTGCCGATGC
Organism: Mesorhizobium sp. M0587; assembly: GCF_040320945.1. Classification (NCBI taxonomy): domain Bacteria; kingdom Pseudomonadati; phylum Pseudomonadota; class Alphaproteobacteria; order Hyphomicrobiales; family Phyllobacteriaceae; genus Mesorhizobium; species Mesorhizobium sp. M0587. Next base: position 11,252 of record NZ_JAMYQP010000042.1, on the reverse strand, counting down.
TCTGGCTGATTGTCCTCTACGTTATGTGGTGGCGGTCGAGGCAAACGAGCCGGCTGCACTTCCAAAGTTCTTAGCTTAGACGTCATGTGGAAAGCCACCGTCAAGCGGCACTGAGCGGACTATCCCGGCGTTCGATAGGTTCCGCCTTTGGCCATCAATGCCCACACGATGCGCGCCGTCTTGTTGGCCAAGGCGACGATGACCAGCATGGGTGGCTTGCGCTCAAGCATCCGCGAAAGCCACGGATCCCCGGTCGATCCCTTCCGCATGGCCCAGCGCACAGCGGCGCTGGCCCCAATGATCAGCAGCCGTTGCAGGGTTCGCTCGCCCATGCGGGATGTCTCGCCGAGCTTTTGCTTGCCGCCCGAAGAACGTTGCAGCGGCGTTAGTCCGAGCCATGCCGCGAAGTCCCGGCCTCTCTTGAAGGTCTGAGCGGACGGGGCCAACGCGGCAAGCGCCGTCGCGGTGATCGGTCCTATACCGGGAATCGTCATCAAGCGCTTGGCTTCCGCATCCTCTCTGGCGCGCCGGCTAATCTCTCGGTCGAGCTCGGCCACTGTGGCATCCAGCGCCCGCAACTGCTCAACGAGTAAAGACAGGATCGGGCGGGCGGCTTCGGGGATGGTGGGGTCCATCTGCTCGATCGCCGTAACAAGTTTAGTGACGTGGAAGAGGCCTTGCGCAGCCACAAGTCCAAATTCCGCAAGATGGCCGCGTATTGCATTGAACGTCTGGGTCCGCTGGCGAACCACAAGATCGCGGACGCGGAACACAATGGCCGCGGCCTGTTGCTCTTCGCTCTTCAGGGCCACGAACCGCATGGTCGGCCTCTGGGCCGCTTCGCAGATCGCTTCCGCGTCAGCTGCATCATTCTTTTTGCCGCTTGACGAAAGGCTCGACGTAGCACGGAGCGATCAGCCGGACGCCATGACCCAGCTTCGCGATCTCCCGCGCCCAATTAATGGCTGCCGGCACACGCCTCCATCGCCACCGTGCAAGCCGGCTGCTCAGCTAGGAACCGAAGTAGTCCAACATGGACGCCTCCGTTCAAGTGATGATCAACGACACCACTTTGGCACAGCGATGCCGTGAGGGGGCGTCCACATGGGGTAATCGCGGGAGCGACGCGCCCTGGAACCGATCATAGCCTTGGAGGGTGGCTGTTCCCCGATAAGATGGAAATACGGGCTCACGACTGGACGCCGGGCCCAGCATCAACGGAGAACAGCCATGGAAGAATATATCGGTCTCCGACGTGTCGATGAAAGAGACAGCAGTGTCGATCCGCCGTGAAGGCGAACGATCTGGCGCGGGGGGTGCGCATCTTGATCCCAGGATCATTGCCGAGCTTGTCCGCAAGCGGGCGCCGGCCGCAAAGCGCGTCGTGTTCGAGACTGGACCTCTTTCCGTCTGGTTCTATCATGCGCTGGCGCCGCGGGATTGCCAGCCATCTGCATCGATGCGCGCCTTGCCAAAGCCGCTCTCGATATGGCGGCGAACAAGACGGATGCGAATGACGCCGATGGTTTGGCGCGTCTTGCTGAAGCAGGGTTCTTTCGCGAGGTGCGCGTGAAAGGTTTCGACAGTATGTTGACCCGCACGCTCGTGGCAGCACGCACGCGGGTGGTCCGGATCACCGTCGAGCTTTCCAACCAGATCCGAGGGATCATGAAAACGTTCGGCTTGCTCGTTCCCGCCGGTAAGGGAACTACATTCGAAAGGAAGATCCGGAGCCTTCTTATCGATCAGAGCGAGCTTGCTCCTGTCGTGCTACCGATGTTGGAAGTTTGGCGCAGCATTCGCATCCGTGCCGCCGAGCTTGGGCGCCAGCTTGTCGCAGATGCACGTCAAAGCCAAGCATGCCGCATACTCATGTCGATCCCCGGCATCGGCGCCATTACCGCAACCTCGTTCGCCACTGCCATTGAAGATCCGGGCAACTTCAAGACGCCCCGATCTGTTGGCGCCTGGATAGGCCTGACGAAGCGCCGCTACCAATCCGGAGAAGTCGATTATGATGGCCATATATCCCGACGCGGCGACCGCCATTTGCGAGGGCTTCTCTACGAAGCGGCGTCGGTTATTCTGACGCGTAGCTCAACCGAGAGCACCCTGCGGACATGGGGTCTCCAGCTCCGGGAGAGGATCGGCTTCAAACGAGCTGCCGTGGCTGTGGCGCGCAAACTGGCGGTGATTATGCATTCGATGCTCAAGACCGGCGAGTTCTTTAATCGAAATGCAGGCGCCATAGCATGAAAGCTTGCGAATAGCGTTCAGGATCTGAGCGCCTGAGACGTCCCTGCCGGGACGTGAGCCGAGCCATTCCGCTGATGGGGTTGCACCGCTGTCTCAGCAAAGTGCGTCATCCACATCGAAGGCTCGTCCGCGGAGCTCCATCATGCGGCGACTGATGTCGACCGCGAAGATAACCATGCACCCGGCAGCGTCGTCTCGACGGAATCACATGCTTGACGTCCCAGCGGCGATTAGACAAACCCATCAACCTGCCCGCCCACAAGGCCGCCGGCGTGCGCGACGCGATTGAGGCCGCAGGCGCGAGCCTGCTCTACCTGCCGCCTTACAGTCCCGACTTCAATCCGACTGAGAACGCCTTCGCCAAACTCAAGGCGCTGCTGCGAGCAAAGGAGGCATACTGAGACCAAGACTTGCACGATTTTGCACAGGGGGCCTGCGAGCCGCCGCGTATGAGAACTCCGCACAGGCTCCAGTACCGCTATAAACCTCCCGGCGATGTCACCTTCCACCCACTGGCCGCGGTTCTTTAGAATATCAAATGGGCCCAGGCCGCGTCATCGACGCCGAAATTGATGAACCAGTGGAACAGAAGGTCTCGTACTCCTGCCGCTCCATCGCTCCTCAAAAGCCGCTCTGGTCGGCTCCAGTAGAACGCCTGCAGCAGCCGCTCGCAGCAGTTTTCCCGCCAAAATATTTGGCCACCACATCGTCGAATCCATCCCCGCCAAAGCCCGCTTCAATGCCGCCAGACCTCGTCAAAATCGCCAGAACGCGGCGTGACGGATGATCGTGTCAGGGGCGCCTCCAGATCAGCGTAGCTGAACAACTCACCAGCTCGTCTCCACCACGCACCATTCGCTCTCGGATTCCCTTCGGAGACACAGAATCATCGCTACGGTAGGTGGCGAGTGGCCAAAAGCCTGCTAGACTCAATAGTTCACCCATTTTCGCGACGGGTTTTGCTTGAACGAGCTACTAAGAGGGGCATCGCAGGATGTCGGATCTGGTTGTCCCATTTCATTTAAGGCCAACGTGCTGGCGCATCGCACCCAATCCGCGCCGCCCCTGACGCCCTTCGCGCGGCTCCGGCCGCCGCCTCCACGCTCTCATCTCATCACAAGAAGACACCAATCTGCAAACTGAATTGGACGCCCGCGGCCACGGACTATCTACTGCCGAGCGAGAACATGGCACTAAGTTGCCGCCGTTAGGACACTCCAGATGAACCTGTGCTTTTTCGCAGCAGTTAACGAAACGTTTTCAGGACCAAGTATCCAGGCTGAACCCGTCAACCCTATGCGAAGCGCTACTCTCTTTGCCCGCATAGCATATAACCCGACGAAAGCCCCGGCGGTCTTCTTCGGTCGTTCGCCGTCACGCTGAGATGAGCGCGCGCCGGCCTACGCGGATCGACACGAATGATATCAGCGATCTGCCTGAACGACTCCAAGACATCATCCGGCGCCGGAACATGGTGCTCGGTCCTGGCTACCAGTTTTCCGAGACTATTCCGGTGGAGTTTGTATCGAGTTTTGGTGCCCACTTAATAGACATCGATGGCAATGACTATCTCGACGCGTTTAACAACGTGCAGGGTGTCGGCCACGCGCACAAGCATGTTGCGGATGCTGTTTCCCGCCAGATTGCCGCAGTCAACACTGATACACGCTACCCCCAGGAAGCCATGGTCGCCTATGCTGAGCGGCTACTTGCAACATTCCCAGCTGAACTGTCGAAGCTAAGCTTGCCCTGCACTGGATCTGAGGCAAATGACCTTGCGATTCGGGTCGCGAGGTTCCATACCGGCGGCGAGGGTATCATAGTTACTCGTTGGGCTTTTCACGGTCGCACTCGTGAGGTTGCGAGTTTTTCCCCAATGCTAGGCGCAGGATCGCCGCTCGGACCAAACGTCCGACTCATTTCCGCTCCTGACGTCAGGCTCCGCGCACCCGGGCAATCCCTCGAGAATTATATGCGGGATCAAGTGCGTGCCGCGATTCTTGATCTCGAACGGCACGGATACCGCCTAGCAGCCTTGGTTGCTGATTCTGCGTTCACCTCCGACGGCATTTTTACGCACCCTGTGGGCTTCATGCAGGCAATGGTCGACGAAGTTCATGCCGCTGGTGGCCTTCACATTGCCGACGAGGTTCAATCAGGGTTCGCTCAGCTAGGAGATTCCATGTGGGGGTTCAGTCGGCACGGGATAGTTCCTGATATCGTCACGATGGGCAAGGCGATTGGGAACGGTTTTCCCATCTCTGGCGTCGTCTTCCGCCCGGAGATATCTGACGAATTCGGACAGAAGGTCAGCTACTTCAACACATTGGGCGGCCGTTCGCTTTCTATAGCCGCGGCTTCCGCAGTGCTCGATGTGTTCGAGCAGGAGAATGTGCGTGAACGCGTTGCCGTGAACGGAGCGGCTCTGCTGACAGGGCTTGAAACGCTGACACGGGCTTCTCCTTTTGTTGCGGAGATCCGAGGCAGCGGGCTGTACCTTGGTGTCGAGATCGTCAAGGACAGAGAGACACTCAAGCCCGATCCTATTCGTTGCGAAAGCATCATCAAGAGCCTTCGCCATCGTCGCGTTCTGATCAGCCGGACCGGCGCCGCAGGTAACGTGTTGAAAGTTCGTCCTCCAGTCGCTTTCACCGCTGCCGACGTGAGCCGCTTCCTTGAGACCTTTGCCCTCGTAGCGAAACAATGGCTTTAGAGGAATTTAACACATGAACAAATCACCCGGCCCTGTGTTAGAACGGCTCTTGGAGGAGAGCAGCCTCCTTGCATCAACCCAACCTATCGACCCCTTGCTGTTGCAGAACATGGTTGAGGCTCACTATGGGCTCAATGGAAACTTTTCAATATTGGGCAGCGAAAAGGGCCATACGTTCAGGCTTAAGGCCAAAGCGAATGAATACCTTGTAAAGGTGTCACCGTCAGACGAGCCTGAACCAATTACGGCGTTGCAGATTGGAGCGATGCGCTATCTTGATGATGTCGCTCATGCCTTGCCCGTCCAGCGCATCAAGCCCACCCTTGACCATAGGGATAGCGTACCAATCGACGTAGGGGATGGAGCTTGTCGAATACTCAGCGTCTTCTGCTTTGTCGAAGGGCTGCTGTGGGAGCAAATGGAAGCCAACGTCGAGCAGTTAACCAAGGCGGGAGGGACGCTCGGGCGCCTAAACGTCGCGCTGCGATCATTTGAGCATCCGGCTGCCATGCGCAGCTTAGTTTACGACATTCGGCACTTTCTCCATTGGGGGGGGATTGTTGAGTACGTGCCAAACCCAAAGCACCGACTGCTGGCTCAACGGGTCTTCAGCCGGTTCGAAGAAGTCATGCAGCCGAGGCTGTCTAGCCTTCAAATGCAACTTATCCATGGTGACTATGCTCCCAACAATGTCGTAGCGGATCCGCATACGGATGCCTTCGTCACGGCCATTCTTGACTTTGGCGACACTGTCCATAGCGCCGTGATATTCGACCCAGCCAATACAGTCGCGCACCTTATCGGCCGCTCTCAGGATCACCCTTGGCAGGATGCCTTTGCGTTTGTGGCCGGGTACCAGCAGAGCCGGCCGATAAACGAAGCAGAACTTCCACTTCTGCCAATTGCGGCTCTCGCGCGGCTTACCATGCTCGCGTTGATAAGGTACTGGAAGGCTGAGCGCGCACCTGACCAGAGCGAGGAGCTACTCGCTAGTGCTGAGTATTACTGGAAGAACTTAGAGCGAGCCGTGGCCGTACCACTGGATGGCGTCGTTGCGCAACTATGCGGGCTGGCGCACGGATAAATTAACTTGCACCTCAGCAATCTCTTGCCTGCTTGGCGGCAAGTCCGTCCTTCGACAACAGAACGGGAGAATACTGTGATAATCAGAACTGTGCGTCCTGCAGATTTACCCCAGTTGAGAACGCTGTGCGACCAACAGGCCGCGTTGGAAGATGCCGTGATTGCAGATGGCTGATCTGAGCGGTCGATGGAACTCTGCGTTCTTTGGAACTCCTGCGCAATTATTTGGCTTGGTTTGCGATAAAGGAGATGGCTCTTCCGGTTCGCTTGGAGGATACATGACAGCCGCGATCAGGCACTTCAGTCGGTGATACCCCGTCTCTATCTCGATTGCATTTATCTCCGCCCCGAAACGCGGCGTTCAGGTCTTGGGGGAGCAATGTTTGGGATATTAATGGAATTTGCCCGTGAGAATGGCTGCTGAGACATCCAATGGCATACGCTCTTTGTCTAACGAAGGAGGAATTGCTTTTTACCACTCGCTCGGTGCAGTGCCGAATATGCGGTGGAGCCGATGGAGCCTCTCTGTCGACTAAACGCTAGAGCACGTCCGGTTTAATCCGGTTCATAGCCTGCGGCCTTGAAGTAGTTTGCGCATTCTGTTGGCGTAAAAAGGTCGACGAGCGCGCCGACGGTGTCCCATAGGGCCGCGATTGTCCGCTCGGCCCTCGCCCGCAGGAGCGCCTTGAGCTTTGCGAAGGCGTTTTCGATGGGGTTGAAGTCGGGGCTGTAGGGCGGGAGGAACATCAGCCTTGCACCGGCGGCTTCGATCGCGTCGCGCACGCCCCCGGACTTGTGCGCCGGCAAATTGTCCATGACGACGACGTCGCCTGGCGCCAGGGTTAGCGCCAGCACCTGCTTGACATAGGCGAGAAACACGACCCCGTTCATGGCGCCGTCGTAGACGAAGGGCGCGGTCATTCCGGTCAGCCTGAGCGCGCCGGTGAAGGTCGTGGTCTTCCAGTGGCCGTGCGGCACGCCTGCCCGGCAGCGTTCGCCGCGCGGCGCTCTTCCACGCAGGCGGCCATCTTTGTGGAGAGGCCGGGGTGAGTAGGCCGGAGGGATTTCACCTGCCGGCCTCTCGCAGAACGGTGCGTGAACCTCTCGATTCACACCGCTCCCATCAGGCAAACGTATTCGTTCCGAACGCCTTCCAGTGCACAAACAGTCCTGGATTTCCCGCGCCAGCTTTTTCACGAAGAGGCTGGCACGCGTCTTATGGGACTGAAAGCGCTTGAACTTACGCATGATCCACGCCCTGAGCTTCCGGTTGACGTAGCTGCCAGTCGAGCACCAAGCTCCGCCTTGAGGGCTTCTGCCTGCTGCTCGTTCCGGCAATGCACAAGACCATCGTCCGCATATCGACACCATGGAAGGTCAGGATGCGTCCGGGTCATCCACAGATCAAATGCATAGTGCATGAAGAGATTCGACAAGATCGGGCTGACAACGCCCCCTTGCGGGGTACCGCGTGTGCGCTCGACGACTTCCCCGTTCTTCTCCATCGGCGCTGCCAGCCATCTTTCGATGTAGAGCAGAGCCCACTTGCATGTGACGTGCTTCCTGACCGCCTTCAGCAGGAGATCGTGCGGAAGATTGTCAAACAGCCCTTTGACGTCGAATTCCAGAACCCAGTCATGCTTCCAGCATCGCTGACGCGTGACGCCAACTGCATCCAGAGCCGATTTTCCCGGCCTGTAGCCGTAGGAGTCTGGAAGAAAGAGGATATCCAAATCCGGCTCAATCATCTGCTTGACCACCATCTGTGCGATCCGATCGCTGACGGTGGGCACACCCAAAACCCTTTCGCCCCCACTCTTCTTCGGAATGGAGACAGCGCGAACCGGCGGCGGGAAGTACGTCCCTGAGGACATCCGATTCCAGACCTTGTAGAGGTTTCCTGCAAGGTCCTTCTCGAACATCTCCAGGGTCTGCCCGTCCACCCCGGCTGCGCCCTGGTTGGCTTTGACCGCTTTGTAAGCTTCGTACACTTGTCGTTTCGCAATTCGAAACGGCTTGTCTGTCGTATCTTGCGAAGTCATCCTGTTTCCAGTTGTTCCAAACAATACGACCACCTGATCCGACCCCTTTGCTCCGACCCCATTACAGGGCCCTCAACGCTCATACGGGTCGGTCCGCCCCAGTCTCCTGCATCGGTACACTCGCCTTGCGGTTTGCTCCGCTTGAGCTTCTCCCTTTGCATCAGGAGCCTGGTTCCTGCAGTTCCGCGTGAAAGCCTGTGTCCGACTCACGCCCCTCAACGCCGGTCGCCGCCCGCCCGGTCATCAGGCACCCGGCGGACTTGTCCCAGGATGACGAGACGGTCCTGGTTTCGACGACACTTACGTTCATAACGACGCGTCTTCGGAGGGTTCACTTTCGTTCGTCTTTCGGACATGCACCTGCTCGGATCTCGTCCGAACGTTTCATCTGACGCTCACCACCACGGCTCTTTACCGCAGCAGCTCGGAATGGTTTGAGACCTGCTCCTGAAAGCCGATCCCGGAGGGCCGTCCTCCATCATTCACGCAGCTTCACGTTACGGGGTTAGTTCATACTGAACTCCTTCCGTGCCTCTGCAGCACACTCTCATCGATGAAGACGAGCTTTGCCGGATCGAGGTCGAGCTGAACCAGTCCCGGCGCCGCTTCAGGATGTCGGGGCGATTTTGCTCCAGTGCGTGTGCGGACTTTTTTGAATGTCCAGCCGTGACCGCGAAGCCAGGCGCTCAAGGCGCTGCGGCTGATCCGCACCGACTGCTCGGCGACGAGCCGCTCCACCATCTCGTTCAGCGTGATGTCCTTGCGCTCCTCGATCATCCCGACGATGAAGGCTTCATGCGCATCGAGACGCGAGCCGCGCCGTCGTCCCTGCGGTCGCGGCGTCGTCTCGCCCCTCCTGACTCTGCCGATCCAGCGGATCGCGCTCGATATCCCGACACCGAACCGAGCCGCTGCCTGGCGGGCCGATGCTCCTTCACCCGCCGCCTTCACGACACGTGACCGCAGATCCTCACCAAGTGCTCTCGCCATCGTCCACGTCCATAAAGTGGACGTTGAATCAGTCAAACCGATTCGCGTCACATCACAATCGATTCATCGATCCCCGGACGTGCTCTAGTTCAAACCGGCTTTCGGCTCATGGGGAGGCGGTTGTCGCGAAGGGGAAGTCGCCGGCCCAGGAAAAGCAGCGTGCCTGTTCACGCTGTACGAAATAATCCGTAATTAAGTATCAGAGCTCATCGACATTGGTGAAAAAATACTCTCGTCTGCATTTATCGTCAGCCAAATTAGACCGGACAATTCGCTCTTCGTCAGCCAAATCAGCGAGTCATCGTCTTTAATTCCTAGGTTACTTAGGCGCAAGACGGAACCGTGCGGTTCTCTGTGAAGATAACCGTACTGATCTGCTACTCCCTTCTCGATAATCCATGTCGGGACAAGGGCATATATAAAGTCGGGCGACCATTTCGCCCAGGCCAACCCAAAAGCAATGCCTGCGAGCGCGCTCGGAAAGCCCTGCCCCCTAAAATCGTCACGGAGCCATAAGTCGCCGTGATACGCTACGATCCCGGCAATCTGCCGAGCGGCTGGGGCGTGGCAAGCACATGATGAATCGGAGCTGGCCATGCTCTTTGGATGAGCGTAGCAGCCTTTCAATGACTCAAGATGTTCGGCCAAGCTGGTGGTGCTTAGGTCGTCCATCCGCAGCGCCTGAACATGAGCTACTTGACCGGATCGATCTCGCCCGACTATCCAGAACGCGCGGCCAGACTCAAGCCATGAACAATCCGGTCGGAAGTTCGGATAGGTCGGCGCTTTGCCAACTACGTCTTTTGTAATATTTATATACTCATCAAAGTCGTCACCGACTTCGACTTCCATTCCAAGGCGACGAATCGTCGTGTGGATTGAGCAGATGTATCTTGAAACCTCGAGGCCAGTAATGCTTTTTGACGGCATGCTTATCCCTTTTGACAACGCCATACCTTATCGATGTTAGGACGTTTCCTTACGGAAGATACTACCTGCCCTGATAGTTGACCTAGTCTCTCGCTCCACCCTAGCTAGTGTCCGTCCATAAACGGCAAACTGTTGAAATTACTTGAGGAATCGGAGTTTTCCGCAGGAAAGCTCCGGCGGTTTCAGATACACTTTGGCATCATACCACTGATTCCAAGGCGTTTTCTGCCACCCCCGGAGCCGACAATGCGCCAAGAACGCACCGTCCAAGCCAGTGTATTCGATCTTTTCGCCGGACACGAGATCGGCCGTGAGCTGAAGGGCATGTCCGATTGGCTGAACGAGCAGCGTCACCTGACCGGGCTGGTGGCCGCCGACCTGCGCCGGCACGGGGTCAAGGAGACCGGCCGCGAGGGCCTGCCGGCGGAGGCGGTGCTGCGCTGCGCGCTGCTCAAGCAGCATCGCCAGCTCAGCTACCAAGAACTGGCTTTCCACCTGGAGGACTCCGCCTCGTTCCGGGCGTTTGCCCGGCTGCCATGGGGATGGAGCCCGAAGAAGTCGGTCCTGCACAAGACGATCAGCGCGATCCGGGCCTCGACCTGGGAAGACATCAACGAGGTGCTGCTTTCGAGCGCCCACCACGAGAAGCTGGAAAGCGGCAGGGTGATACGTGTGGACAGCACCGTCACCGCAGCCCTCATCCACGAGCCGAGCGACAGCAGCCTGTTGTGGCACGCCGTACGGGTGATGGTTCGCCTGCTGCGGCAGGCGGATAAATTGGGCAGCGGCGCGCTTTCCTGGCACGATCACTGCCGCGCGGCCAAGAAGCGGGTGCGGGCGATCCAATACACCTGCGGCCGCCCGAAACGGGTTCAACTCGATCGCGAATTGCTCGGGATCACCCGCACGACGCTGGGCTATCTCCGACAGGCGGCGGAGCGGCTGACCCCGGCGGCTGATCTGGACATTATCGTCTGGCAGGAGCAACTGCGCCACTATCGACCGCTGATCGAGCAGATCATCGCCCAGACCGAGCGGCGGGTGCTGGCCGGCGAGGCGGTGCCGGCCGCCGAGAAGCTGGTCAGCCTGTTCGAACCGCATGCCGACACCATCGTCAAGGGCGGCCGCGATGTCCATTATGGCCACAAGATCCTATGAGGAGGGTGGATAGCGACCTGCGCTGTGGCAAAGGTGAGGTTGCTAAACCCTAGACATCCTACCTTGGAGGCCGAGCATGC
>NZ_JAMYQP010000041.1:0-46739 GCF_040320945.1 Mesorhizobium sp. M0587 | reverse complement strand
CCCGCGCTGTGCTTTGGTGTGGGGTGTCGTTTTTTTTTACCATCCCCGGGGGGGGCGGGCGCCCCCCCGCGCGGGGGGGGGGGGGGGGGGGCGGCGCCGCACCCCCACCCCGGCTCACAATCTTCGCTTCGCTCCGATCGCAAGCCGACCCTCCCCACAAGGGGGAGGGTGAGATCGCAGCCAACGCCATTAGGATCCCGCCTTGCCCGCCCCACTCATCGAAATGCGCGGCATCACCAAGAGCTTTGGTGCCGTCAAGGCGAACGAGGCCGTCGACCTCAGCGTCGCACCAGGCGAGATCCTCGGGTTGCTGGGTGAGAACGGGGCCGGCAAGACGACGCTGATGAACGTGCTGTTCGGCGCCTATGCGCCCGACGCCGGCGAAATCCTCGTCCGGGGCCAGAAGGTGCGGATCACCAGTTCGGCCGATGCGCTGGCCGCCGGCATTGGCATGGTGCACCAGCACTTTCACCTCGCACCCCGGCTCACGGTGCTGGAAAACCTGCTCATAGGCATTCCTGGCAAATCGGGGCGGATCGACCGCGCCGGTGGGTTGGCGCGGCTGGCCGAGATCAGCCAGCAGCACGGGTTGACGCTTGACCCGAACCTGCCCGTATCGGCGCTGTCGGTCGGCGAGCAGCAGCGGCTCGAAATCGTCAAGGCGCTGTTTCGCGGCGCCAAACTGCTGATCCTCGACGAGCCGACCGCGGTGCTGGCGCCGAGCGAGGTCGATGGGCTGTTTTCGGCGCTGCGTTCCATGGCGGCGCAGGGCCTTGGCATCATCTTCATCTCGCACAAGCTCAACGAGGTGCGAGCGCTGACCCATCGCTGCACGGTGCTGCGGCATGGCCGCGTCGCCGGCCGCGTCGACGATCCGGCCAACACGACATCGGCCGCCATGGCGCAATTGATGTGCGGCCACGAGATCGTGCCGCCGGCGAGGGGGCCATCGACACCCGGCGCCGATGTGCTGACGCTCGACGGCATCTCCACCTCGCGGCATTCGGGCACGGCGCTGCGCGAGGTCTCGCTTGCGGTTCGTGCAGGCGAGATTCTTGGCATTGCCGGCGTGTCGGGCAATGGCCAGCGGACACTGGCGGAGGTGATTTCCGGCATGCGCGCGCCCGACGCCGGGCAGATGACGATCGCCGGCCAAAAAGTGTCTGGATTTTCGCCGCGCGAGGTGCAGGCGCTTGGCCTCGGCCGTATTCCGGAAGACCGCATGACGACGGGGCTCGTCACCAACCTGCCGCTCGCCGATTCGATGGTGCTGCCGCGCATCGGCACCGCCGCCTTCAGCAGAAAAGGGCTGCTCAAGCCGGATGCGATCCGCGCCTTCGCCGAGGCGCAGATCAAGGCCTATGACATCAGGTGCCCCGGGCCGATGACCCGCGCCGGAGCACTGTCCGGCGGCAATCTGCAAAAGGCGCTGTTGGCGCGCGAGCTCGCCTTCGATCCGAAGGTGCTGGTCGTCTCGCAGCCGACGCGCGGCCTCGACATCGGCGCCGCCCGCTTCATCCACGAAAAGTTCCTCGACATGCGGGCCAAAGGCTGCGGCATCATCGTCATCGGCGAGGATCTGGAAGAGCTGCTGGTGCTCTGCGACCGCATCGCGGTGATGTATGAGGGCCGCATCGCCGGCACGCTCGATAGCGCCGATGCGACGATCGCGCGGCTCGGACTGCTGATGACCGGGGCGGAGGGGCGCGGCTGATGTTTCGCCTGGAAGTCCGCACCTCGACGCCCGCCTGGTTCAACCTAGCCTTGCCGCTGCTGGCGATCGGCGTCACGCTTGTCCTGTGCAGCGGCCTGATCGCGCTGGCCGGCGCCGGCGTGCTCGAAGCCTATGGCGTGATGTTCACCGCCTCGCTCGGCGACAGCTACGCGATCACCGAAACGCTGGTGCGCGCGGCACCGATGATCTTCACCGGGCTGGCGGTGGCGGTCGCCTTCCGGGCGAAATTCTGGAACATCGGCGCCGAGGGGCAGTTGCTGGCCGGCGCGGTGGCCAGCTGCTTTGTCGGCGCGATCCCGATGCCAGGGCCTCTCGCCATGTTGCTGATGGCGGTGGCGGGCGCCGCCGCCGGGGCAGCGGTGGCGCTGGTGCCGGCGACGCTGCGGGTGAAATTCAAGGTCGATGACGTCGTCAGTTCGTTGCTGCTCAACTCGGTCATCTATTACGCGCTGATGGCGCTGATCGAAGGACCGTGGAAGGACAGTTTCAGCGGCTATCCGATCTCGCCGCCGATCGAGGATTCGGCGAATTTCCCGGTGCTGATCGAAGGTACGCGGCTGCATCTCGGCGTCGTCGCGGCGCTGATCGCGGCGCCGCTGATCTGGTTCCTGATCGTGCGCACCACGCTCGGCTTCAGGATCAGAGTCACCGGCGAGAATCCCGAAGCCGCGCGCTATGGCGGCATCCATGTCGAGCGCGTGCTGATCTCGACCGCGCTGCTGTCCGGTGCACTGGCCGGGTTGGCCGGGGTGGGCGAGGTCGGCGGCGTGCATTTCCAGGTGATGAGCGACATCTCGCCGGGTTACGGCTATTCCGGCATCGTCGTTGCCATGCTGGCGCGGCTCAACCCGCTCGGCGTCGTGCCGGCTGCGATCTTCCTGGCGGCGGTGATGACCGGCGCCGAGGCGATGTCGCGGGCGACCGGCGTTCCGGCCTTCCTCAGCGATGTCATCCAGGGCACCGCTCTGCTTGCCATGCTGGTGGCGCTGCTGTTCACCGCCTATCGCATCCGCCGTGTCGGAGCCATCAGGTGAGCGCGGTATTCGAACAAATCTTTCAGGTCGGCTTTCTGGCCGCGATCATCCGCATCGCCACGCCCTTGGCTTTTGCCACGCTCGGCGAGATGTTCTCCGAGCGCGCCGGTGTGCTCAATCTCGGCATCGAGGGCATCATGCTGCTCTGTGCGATGACCGGCTTCACCGCCACCAGCCTCAGCGGCAGCCTGTGGCTCGGCGTGCTGGTGGCGGTGCTGACCGGCATGTTGATGGGCGCGCTGCATGCGCTGTTCACGGTGGCGCTCGGCCTGAGCCAGCATGTCTGCGGCATCGGCGTCACGCTGTTGTCGTCGGGCCTGGCCTATTTCCTCTACCGGCTGATCTTCGGCCAGCAATCGGTGCCGCCGAACATCCAGGGTTTTCAGACGCTGCCGATCCCGATCCTCTCCGACATTCCCGTGCTCGGGCCGGCGGTGTTCAACCAGTTCGCGCTGGTCTACATGGCGATGCTCGCCATCCCGCTCGCGGCCTTCGTGCTCTACCGGACGCCATGGGGCCTGTCGGTGCGCATGGTCGGCGAAAATCCCCGCGCCGCCGATTCCGCCGGCGTCAGCGTCATCGCCACGCGTTTCCAGGCGGTCATCCTTGGCGGCGCGCTGATGGGACTGGCCGGCGCCTTCCTGTCGATGGCGCAATTCAACGCCTTCACCTTCGGCGTCGTCTCCGGGCGCGGCTGGGTGGCGATCGCGCTGGTCGTGTTCGGCCGCTGGGATCCATGGCGCTCGGCGGGTGCCGCGCTTCTGTTCGCATTCGTCGATGCGTTGCAGCTGCGCATGCAAGCGAGCGGCCTGGGACATATTCCCTACGAGGCGTTCCTGATGCTGCCCTTCATCTTCACCATCGTCGCCATGGCGGTGATGTCGCGCAACGCGGTGGCGCCGTCGGCGCTGCTCAAGCCGTTCCGACGGGAAGAGCGGTAGGCAAGGGCTGTTCTTTCCTCTCCCTCCGGAGGGGTGGCGCTGCGAAGCAGCGACGGAGTGGGGGAACCACCGGGAACCGTCGCCAACGGATATTGAGAAGGGGACCAAGGGAGCCAAGAATCTTCCTGCATCGCGCCAAGGATCGACCCCCACTCCGTCGAGCTGCGCTCGACACCTCTCCCCCGATCGACGGGGTAGAGGAAGGGCGCCAAGCTGTCCCTGGGGCGAGCAACCCGCCTCTTGCCAAGTTCGCGCCTTCTTTGACATTTTCACATCGCGGTAAAGCCATTGTCGACGAACGAATGCGTGCCGTTGACAAAACCTCTGCCTCCGCCGATGCATCGCTGGGATAGGCGTCCTCAGCAATGCACAACCAATTTCAGGCTTATCAAGAGAAAATTATTCTGCCTATTGTCCGAAAATAGCAATCGACAAAGTCTACAAGTTTTATAGATTAACCGCGAGACGGAGGTCGATATGTCCTATATCCAAAACGCCCAGACGGATCGTAGCGGCCAGAGGCTGGCCAATGCCCAGACCTTTCGCCCGGCCTATGCCGGGGCTTTCGCCTATGTTGTCTTTGCCCTTGCGTTCGTGTTCACCGGGGCGGTCGTCCTGGGCCTCATTCCCTGAGGTGACTGTCGGCCCTGGATTGGTGCCCCGCCGTTTTCATGCAGTCGGAGTTGAATGAACCGGATCCCGGTGCGCTTGCGCGCACTGTGATTCGAATGTCACCGCATCCGTGATTCCAGAGATGGAGGAGATGGCAATGCCGATCGAGTTCACGCATGTTCCGGGTAAGTCCCACCCCGCCGACGTCGCGGTTCCTTTTTTCTACGACTTTGCCGAGACCGCGACCAAGCTTGGGCTGATCGAGGACGGTGGTTTCCAGAAGATCGTCGTCGACGATTCGGCCGGACTGCTGACCAACATGGATCTGGCGTCCCAGGTGCTCGATCGCACCTCGTCGCTGGAAGTCGTCCTTACTCATTGGGCTGGCGTGGTCGACCCGACGGTAGCGGCCCGCCAGTTGGCCTCGATCGACAGGAAAAGCGGCGGGCGGCTGGCGCTCAGGATGATCAGCGAGCCGCTGAGCGACGACGATGCCGAAACGCGTCCAGTCGGCCACACTGTCGTCTGGCAGCGCATCGACGAATATCTGGTGTTGCTGAAGCGGCTGTGGTCGAACGACCGGCCCTTCGATCACGAAGGGGCGTTCTACAGCATCAAGGGCGGCTATGTGCCGCGCAAGGGGCCTCATGGCGCCGACCTGATCATCCGCATGGGCGGGCAATCCGGAACGGCGCTCAAGGTGGCCGGCCGGCATGCCGATGTCTTTGAACTGGCGCCAGGCTCGATCGACGAGGTTCGGCAGCTGATGGAGCGGGTGCGCGGCGCCGCCGCCGAACACGGCCGGGCCGGTAAGTTGCGCTTTGCGCTGCCGGTCAGGATTCACCAGGGTGCTTCCGGCACCGGCCAAAAGGCCGTCGATGTCGCCGGGCCGCCGGCTCAAGCGGCCTTGTCGCTGCTTGCCTACGCGGCTCTCGGAATCGATGAATTCATGATCGTCGGTGTCGACGCGCCGCGCGAGATCGCGACGGTCGGCCGGGAAACGATCGCCCTGCTGCGCAACTCGCTGGCGCGTCGCGAGACCGACGCTTTCCAGCCTGGAGCTTACGCGTCCCGTGCAGCGCTGCAAACGCGCGCTGCGGGCTGAAGGTCCATCAAGCTTCTGTTGTTTCAGGCCTGTCACCAAGCCGTGACAGGTCTGCGATAACAGCGCTTGAATCCGCCAGCGCGCCGAAGCCCCGTCCTCGATGTACCTTGTGAAGTGCCGCCTCGTGCGCCTTTTGGTCCCCGCTGGCGCAGGCGTCCGAGATCATCAGGCACTGAAAGTTGCGGTCGCAGGCTTCGCGCAGCACCCCCATACCTTGCTAGGAACTTTGCCGCGGCGTCGCCGTGACGACGATTTGTTGATGATTGAAGTCATGTTCAATCTTGACTAGCAAGGTCATGTTTCATAGTCAACCGGCCAGTTGCTTGCCGAAGCCAGAAATCTGGCATGCGGGCGGCCGCACTGGAGAAAAGCCATGACCGTGGCTGGAACTGACGCCCAAACTGCCTTTCATATCGACGCGGTGCGCTTTGCCGTGGGGGAGCGGACGCTGCTCGGTCCGGTTTCGCTCGAACTCGAGCGTTCTCGCGTCTATGGGCTGATCGGCCACAATGGATCGGGCAAGTCCACGCTGATCAAGCTTCTGGCACGCCAGCAGGCGGCGAGCTCGGGTGTCATCACCTTCGCCAGGCGACCGCTGCCGCAATGGCGCGCGCGCGAGTTTGCCCGCGCGCTTGCCTACCTGCCGCAGACGACGCCGGCGGCGACCGGCCTGACCGTGCGCGAGTTGGCAGCGCTCGGCCGCTATCCCTGGCATGGCGCGCTTGGCCGCTTCGGGCACGAGGACAGGCGGCACGTCGAGGAGGCGTTGGCCCTGACCGACATGGAAGCTTTCACGGAGCGGCTGGTGGACGAGCTGTCCGGCGGCGAGCGCCAGCGCGCATGGCTCGCCATGCTGGTGGCTCAGAATGCCGGCGTCATGCTGCTCGACGAGCCGATTTCGGCGCTCGACATCGCCCATCAGGTCGAGGTGCTGGGGCTGGTCAGGGATCTCAGCCGCAAACGCGATCTCTGCGTCGTCGTCGTGCTGCACGATCCCAACATGGCGGCGCGCTATTGCGACGAGCTGATCGCTCTGAAAGACGGCAAGCTGCTGACGCGCGGCACGCCGGGCGAAATCATGCGCGGCGATGTGCTGAAAGGCATTTTCGGCGTGGAGATGGGTGTGTTCGCGCACCCCGTCACCGGCCAGCCCGTCGGTTATGTGCAATGACGGCCGTGCCTACGGGCAGCGAACGGGAGCGGCTTGCCGCTGTGAGAACAAGGAAGAAGCTGTTGTCGAGAAATGGTTTGTTGGCGGCGTTGGTCGCATCCGTCATCCTGTCGGCTGGCAGCGCCACGGCCCAGGAGCAGCCGGCGGGTGCTGCCCCTGCCGTCGAGGCGCCCGTCGCCCCTGCTGCTGCCACATCGGCACCCACCGCACCAGCGCCCGCCGGACCGGCGGTCGCTCCGTCGGCCACGATGGCACCGGTGCAACAGCAGCCAGACACCCAGACCAGCGCGGCAGCACCGGCCGAACCCGGACCTTCCACAGCGATGGATCTGGCCTTGCCGCATGATCTGTCGCCTTGGGGCATGTTCATGGCGGCCGATGTCATCGTCAAAGCCGTGATGATCGGATTGGCTTTTGCCTCGCTCGTCACCTGGACGATATGGCTGGCGAAATCGCTGGAGGTTTTCGGCGGCAAGCTGCGTGCACGTCGCGCCGCGCGCGCCATCGGCGACGCCGCGACCCTGAAACAGGCGAGCCGGATGCTCAGCCGCGGCGGCGGGCCCGGCGCACTGCTGGTGCGGGCGGCCGAGGAAGAAACCGCACTTTCGGCTGGCGCACTCGATCATGTTTCGGGCGACGGTCTCAAGGAACGGGTCACCTCGCGTCTTTCGCGCATCGAGGCGGCGGCATCGCGGCGCATGTCGCGCGGCACGGGCGTGCTGGCCACGATCGGCTCGACCGCGCCTTTCGTCGGACTGTTCGGCACCGTCTGGGGCATCATGAACGCCTTCATCGGCATTTCGCAGGCGCAGACCACCAATCTGGCGGTCGTCGCACCCGGCATCGCAGAGGCGCTGCTGGCCACCGCGATGGGCCTCGTCGCGGCGATACCGGCGGTCGTCATCTACAACGTCTTTGCCCGCTCGATAGCCGGCTACCGGCAGATTCTCGCCGATGCCTCGGCGGGCGTCGAACGGCTGGTCAGCCGCGATCTGGATTTCCGCACGGTCGCGCCTGCTGCGGCCTTGGCCGCGGAGTAGCGCCATGGCGAGCAGAATCCGACAGACCATGGATGACGATCTCGAGGAAAGCCACGAGATCAACGTCACCCCGTTCATCGATGTCATCCTGGTGTTGCTGATCATCTTCATGGTCGCGGCACCGCTGGCGACGGTGGACGTCAATGTCGACCTGCCGGGCTCGACCGCAACGCCGGCACCGCGGCCCGAAACGCCGTTGTTCCTGACGCTGAAGGACGATCTCACGCTGGCGATCGGCAACGACGCCGTGCCGCGCCAGGCTTTTGCCGCCGTGCTGGACAGCAGGACAAAGGGCGACAAGCAGACACGCATCTTCCTGCGCGCCGACAAGGCGGTCGCCTATGGCGATCTGATGGAGGCGATGAACCTGCTGCGCGGCGCCGGCTACCTGAAAATCGCGCTGGTCGGCCTGGAGACGGCGCCCGCTGCCACCGGGGCGGCGGCGCCATGACGGCCGCCATGCCCACGATGGAACTGTCGCGCTTCGGCTGGCGCGACGTCGGCTTGTGGGCGGCTGCGGCGGCATTGATACTTGGAGCCCATGTCGCGGTCGCCTATGCCGTGCAGAACTTCAATCCGCTCGAGACGGATGGCGGACCGCCGCCGGCGCTGGTGATCGAGATGGCGCCGATGGTGGTTACGCCGGCGGTGCCGGAGCAGGCTGCCATGCTGGATGCGGCGACGCCCGACCAGGCCGAGCCGGTCGAAGAGACCGAGCGGGCCGCCGAAACCGAGCCGGAGAAGGTAGTCGAGCAAACAGAGCCGGTCGCCGAGCAACCGGAAACGACGCCACCCGACGAAACCGAGCCCGCCCCGCCCAACGAGACCGAACAGGCCGAACAGCCGCCATTGGCGGAGACCGTTCCCGACATCGTCGAGGCGATCAAGCCGGACGTTGTCGTTCCGGTGCCGCAGCCAAGGCCGGTCGAAACGGCCAAGGAAAAGAAACCCGTCGAAGCCAAGGTGAAAAAACCGGTTGAACAGCCCAAGCCGCATCCGAAGAAGCAAAAGGCGGAGCCGGCAAAGACGGTGGCCGCCGCAAGCGCGGACGCGAAGCCGGCGGTCAGGGCAGCCGCACCGAAATCGGCGGCCGGGGTTTCAGGTGTCAGCCCCGCCAAGTGGGAGTCGCGGTTGCTGGCGTGGATCAAGCGCCATACGCGCTATCCGAGCGTCGCGAAATCCAGGGGCTCACAGGGCAACTCGAACGTGACCTTCACCGTGGACGGATCCGGCCGGGTGGTATCGGCGCGTGTCGTGCGTTCGTCCGGCGACCCCGACCTCGACCGCGCCGCGCTCGCCGTTCTGCAGGGCGCCACGGTGCCGGCACCGCCGCCGGAGCTTGGATCCCGCATCAGCCGCACGGCACCCTTCGTGTTCAGTCTCCGGAATTAGAGCAATTCCAGGAAACGGCCCGCGTGCGGTCGGACAGATCTCACGAACTTGACCAGCCGTGGCTACCGATAGTGCATCCCCCGTCGCGCACATGGCTGACGGTCGCATCCGATTTACGCTCTCCCTGACTGGACACGGCTGTCCTTGGCGTGCGCCTTGGGACGCATCGGATTGCCGCTGAGATGTGCGTGCCTGGCCGGCCGTGCGCCGCGTAGAACGTCGAAGGCCTCGGCATAGGCCATGCCCAGCAGATAAGAGATCATGGGAAAACGGTTTGCTTCGGCCATCTGCATCAGCTCATTGGCCATCGTCGCAATATATTGGAGGCTATCGATCTCTGACTGACGTAAGGACTGATTCGTCACGTTCTGCTCCTGTCCCGGATTGAACTCATGGAACGCGTTACTGGTTATTTCATGCATAAGAAGTCGACTAGTTGACCGTCGGCCCGCCGGATCCGGGTTGATTTCCGAAACCCAATGGGATCCGTCGAAACCCCAGAGTGGGATCAGCGGGAAGAAAGGTAAGATCGGAAGAGTTAACGACTTGTTAAAATTATAGTACGCCCAATGTGAGCTTAATTATATTTCCTCGCGATAAAGTCTAAAAAATCGGTTTTACCCGGATAGAGAGTAGCCATTCGCCAACCTACGCTTTTTCCGGACACACTTATTCTTATTTAGCGTAATCAGAGACGGTTGAACGGGCTAGCCCGGATCATCCCGGGCGAGACTGACGACAAGCTGGTCTACGCTCGGATCGTCGAGCTTGACGACATGAGCCATGCGGATGGCGTGCCGTGGGCGGATGTTGGCCATGTCTTGCCGCATGATCACCGATACAAATGCCGGACCGGCCTCGGTGAGGAGCATGGCCTTGCCCGTCAGCACCGGCTCGGAGATGGGGGCCCATTGCACGGAGATCAGCGAGGGCTCGCCCGTCTGGCGGCGGTTGACGCCGCTGAAATAGATCCAGTTCAGCCGTGAGATCACCACCCCATAGTGGTTGGCGCGCGCGCGCGCCCATGTCGAACCAAGGCGCTCCGACCATCCGGTGACCCGGCGGAACGTAACCAGTTCGGCCTCGCGGCGAATGAAGGTCACCGACCGCATCAACAGGTCGGAACGAGCCGGGACCGAGAAGTAGGTGAAATAGGTGCCTCCCGCGATCGATGGAGCGGGCGGGCGGATCATCTGCTTGAACAATATCTCGGAAATCGGCGGCATGCCGGGAACCGTGGGCTCGGGCAGGCCGGGGTCCTGGTACAATTCGGCTTCGCCGACGCGGAAATAATCGCATATCAGCTTGGCGGTGGCCTTGTTCGGAACGGTCTGCCCCTGCAGATAGCGTTCGAACTGCGTACGGTTTATGCCAAGCTCGCGGCAGACCGCACTGACGGAGGCGTGGCCCTTGCAGAGCCGTCTGAGATTTGCAGCGAGATTCTCGCGAAGGGACACGTCTTTGCTTCCGCAGGCTTCATTTTCGACTCGAAATCGATATAGCGCCTTCAGTCGCCCCCGCCGAAACGCCTTGTCACAACACACAGAAAAAATTGATTTGATAACGTCACTCTGTGAGATGGCGTCCAAAAAAATATCGCCAATCCGGCGGCGGTCATCGCATAAGTCTAATTGACAACCGCTTCGCTTCAAGCCCGGTACATCGCGGATTTTGGGCGGCGCGGCCCTCGGCATGGCGCGTCGCGCCGAACCCCGCGGGAATTGCGTTTTGCAGATGCACGAAGAGGAAAATCGACTATTCCGCTGGTGGAGCTGAGGAGGATCGAACTCCTGACCTCGTCATTGCGAACGACGCGCTCTCCCAGCTGAGCTACAGCCCCGTCCAGCGGATGGCGCATTTATCGGGCGCGGTGGTTTCCTGTCAAGGCGGGGTTTTGCCGAAAACCCCGGACGCGAGGCTCCTGGCCGGCACACAGCGAAGGCGGCCCTTGCCGGTTTCGCGTGCAATGGCTACATGTCGGCAACAATTGGAGACCGGCATGATCGCGCTCATTCAAACAATCGTCATGGCGCTTGACCTCTACTGGTGGATCATCATCGCCTCGGCGATCTTTTCCTGGCTCTACGCCTTCAACGTCGTCAATTCGCGCAACCAGTTCGTCGGCACCATCGGCAACACGCTGTACCGGCTGACCGAGCCGGCGCTGCGGCCGATCCGCCGGTTCATGCCCGACCTCGGCGGAATCGACATCTCGCCCATTATCCTGCTGCTGATCCTGTTCTTCATCCGGCAATTCCTGGTCACCACCGTCTGGTCGTGGGTTGCCTAAATCCGCGATCCGATGAGCGCGCCGTTTCGCTTGCGCGACGACGGCGTCGATCTGTTTGTCCGGCTAACGCCAAAGGCGGCATTTGACAGGATTGAAGGCATCGAGACGGCGGCGGACGGACGCAGCCATCTTAAGGCGCGCGTCCGCGCCGTGCCGGAAAACGGCGCCGCCAACAAAGCGCTCGAAAGAACGGTCGCCAAGGCACTGGGCGTGCCGGCATCGACCGTGTCGGTCGTCGCCGGCGGTACGGCCCGGCTGAAGACGCTGCGCGTTCTCGGCGATCCCATGGCGCTGGCCAAGGCTATCGAGGCTCTGAGCTCATTTTGAGCGCCGCATGAATGGGCGAACAAAAGGCTCTCAATCGCCCAGCGGCAGGCGCGGATCGTCGACTTTCAGCGTGTTCACGCTCTGTTTGATACGGCGCAAATTCTCCAGCACCTTCGGTCCGCGCGCTTCCGCGACCGATGTCACGATCATGTCGACGATCGCCAGCAGCGCATAGCGTGACGATGTCGGCTTGTAGATGTTGCCATCCTCGAGCGGCTGCAAGTGGATGACCGTGTCGGCGGTCTTGGCAAGCGCCGAATCGGGCGCCGTGATCGCGACGGTGGTGGCTCCATATTGCTGGGCGACCTGCACCGCCTCGATGACCGATCGCGCATAGCCGGAAACCGAAAAAGCGACCAGCGTGGTCTCGGCCGTGGCGACGGCGGCGTACATACGCTGCAATTGGCCGTCGATCTGCGCCAGTACCGGCAGGCCGAGGCGAAACAGCCGGTTCTGCATCTCGGTCGCCATCATTGAGGAGATGCCGCCGGAGCCGATGCACAGCACATTGCCGGAGGCCGCGATGCGCGCGCCGACATCGACCAGCGTCTTCATGTCGAGGTTTTCGCCGGCGCGCTGGATTGCCGATATCGCCGCTTCGGTAATGACGGATGCGATGCGCTGCTCGCGGGCGTCGCGGCTCAACGGCTCGGGCGACAGATACTGGCCGCCAATGGCGATGGCCTGCGCCAGGTAGAACTTGAAGTCTCGCAGGCCCTCGCAGCCGAGATTGCGACAGAAGCGGGTCACCGTCGGCTCGCTGACGCCGACGCGCGCGGCAATCTCGGAGATCGCTGCCTTGGAGGCGAAGTCGAGGTCGCTGAGCACGAGGCCGGCCAGCCGGCGGTCCGACTTGGTGCCGTCCTGCGACATTAGTTGCAGCCGCGTGATGATGTCGGCCGGCGTCCTCACGTGTGCGTCTGCATAGGCAGGCCCGTCGCCGTGTCGAACAGATGGATATTGCCGGGAGCGACCGAGACCGGCAGCAGGTCGCCCGGCCTGACCGGCACCCTGTCGCGGAAGACCGCCCGCACCGCATCGGTGCCGATGACCCCGTAGACATGGGTTTCGGAGCCGGTCGGCTCGACGACGTCCACCTTGATCGCCATCGCATCGGCGGCTTCGCCGATGACGAAATGCTCGGGCCGGATCCCGGCTTCCACGGGGCTGCCTGCCGGCACCGCCTTGCCGGCAAGCGCAAGCCGCCCACCGCCGGTCGATTCGAACCAGGTTTTCTCGGGCGTCGTCCTGAGCGCCCCGGAAACAAAGCTCATCGACGGCGAGCCGAGGAAGCCGGCGACGAACTTGTTGGCCGGCCTGTCGTAGAGCTCCAGCGGCGGCCCGACCTGCTGGATCCTGCCGCGGTCCATCACGACGATGCGGTCGGCCATGGTCATGGCTTCGATCTGGTCGTGGGTGACGTAGACGATGGTCGATTTCAGCCGTTGGTGCAGCGTCTTGATCTCGGTACGCATCTGCACGCGCAATTGCGCATCGAGATTGGACAATGGCTCGTCGAACAGGAAGACCGACGGTTCGCGCACGATGGCGCGGCCCATGGCGACGCGCTGGCGCTGGCCGCCCGACAACTGCCGGGGATAGCGGTCGAGATAAGAGAACAGGTTGAGGACGCTGGACGCCTTCTTGACCTTCGCCTCGACCGTCGCGCGCGCTTCGCCGCGGATCTTGGGGCCGAAGCCGATATTCTCCGAAGCCTTCAGATGCGGGAACAGCGCATAGGACTGGAACACCATGGCGATGTTGCGGGCCTGCGGCGGCAGGTCGTTGGCACGCACGCCGCCGATCAGGAGATCGCCTGATGAGATCGTCTCAAGGCCGGCAAGCATGCGCAGCAAGGTCGACTTGCCGCAGCCGGACGGGCCGACCAGCACGACGAACTCGCCGCTCTTGATATCGAGGCTGATGTTCTCGAGGATCTTGTGCTGCCCGAACGATTTCGACAGGTCGCGGAACTCCACGTCGGTCATGGTTACGCTCCCAATATGTCGTCGATGAACGGCAGACAGCCGGCGGTCAGTCCAGCATCAACAGGCATCACCACGCCTGTTATGCCCGATGCGCGCTCGGATGCAAGGAAAGCCACCGCCTCGGCCACTTCGCCGGCGTCGACGATGCGGCCGAGCGGATAGAGCCGCTTCAACTTGCCGAGGATCTCGGGATCCTTGGCAAGGCGATGGTCCCAGGCGGCGGTGCGGATCGATCCCGGACAGACGACATTGGCGCGCACGCCGCTGCGGCCAAGTTCGACGGCGATCGATTTCGCATAGGCATTGATGCCGGCCTTGGCGGCGGCATAGGCGGGATTGCCGAAATGCGCGATGGCGTTGACGGAAGAGATGAAGACGATGCTTCCCGAACCGCGTGCGGCCATTGCCTTGGTAATGGGATCGGCGAAAGTCATCACCCCGGTCAAATTGAGGTCGAGTTCGTGCTCTATCTTGTCCGCCGTCAGCGCCGCAAGCGTTTCGGCGCGCGTCCAGCCGGCATTGTTGATCAGGATATCGGGCACCCCATCCCTGTCGAGCACGGCGGCGACCGCTGTCTCGATCGAAGCCCGGTCGAGAAGGTCGAAGACATGGCGCGAGGCAAGGTGCGAGCTTGCCAGCGCCTCGCCCGTCTGGTCGCAGCCGACAACTCGTGCGCCCCTTTCGCCCAGCAGTGTGACGATCTCCGAGCCAAGGCCGCCGCCGGCACCCGTTACGAGAACGGTCCGGCCTTCGAATTCGGCTCTCGAAACCACGCTCCGTGCTCCTCCGGCAGGTCAGGCAGATACCGGCAGGCTATGCAAATGGATGTAATTTAGCAACATAATAATCCGCTTGCATGCCGTTTATTCCGAGATAATGTAGGAAAGTCACATAACCTTGTGTCAGCGATCGGCACAAGCGCGGACTAATGGGAGAGATCAGATGAGCCTTGCGAAATGGACTGCCGGCCTGATGGCCGGAATGAGCATGCTGGCCTTGGCGGCACAGGCGCAGGCCGGTGAGGTACGCGTCACCGTTGCAGAATACAGCGCCAAGACCGGTCCGTATTTCGAAGAGGTCAAGAAGGAGTTCGAGGCGAAGAACCCCGGCATCACAGTCAAGTTCGAAGTGGTGCCGTGGGATGTGCTCTTGCAGAAGCTGACCACCGATATCACCGCCGGCACCAATGCCGACCTGTCGATCATCGGCACGCGCTGGCTGATCGATTTCGTCCAGCAGGACGTCGCCGAACCGCTCGACAGCCACATCACGCCCGATTTCAAGGACCGCTTCATCGACACGTTCCTGTCGCCCTCGATCATGGACGGCAAGACCTACGGCCTGCCGATCGCTGCCTCGGCGCGCGCCTTGTATTACAACAAGGAGCTGTTCGAGAAGGCCGGCATCGCCAAGCCGCCGGCAAGCTGGACCGAGCTGCAGGAAGATGCCCGCAAGATCAAGGCGCTGGGGTCCGGCTCGTTTGGTTTCGGCCTCCAAGGCAAGGAAATCGAGACCGACGTCTATTACTATTACGCCATGTGGTCCCAGGGCACCGAGATCCTCAACAAGGACGGCACTTCGGGCCTCGGCACCCCAGGCGCGCTCGAGGCCGCCAAGCTCTACAAGTCGATGATCGACGAGGGGCTGACCGAGCCTGGCGTCACGTCCAACAACCGCGAGGACGTGCAGAACCTGTTCAAGCAGGGCAAGGTCGGCATGATGATCACGGCACCCTTCCTGTCCAACCAGATCAAGGACGAGGCACCGAACCTCAAATATGGCGTCGCGGCCATTCCGGCCGGACCGACCGGCGCGCGCGGCACCTATGGCGTCACCGATTCCATCATCATGTTCAAGAACTCCAAGAACAAGGACGAAGCCTGGAAGCTGCTCGACTTCCTGTTCACCACCGAACAGCGTGCCAAGTTCACGCAAGGCGAAGGCTTCCTGCCGGTGAACAAGGAAGAGGCCAAGATGGACTACTACGTCAACAATGCCGATCTGGCCGCCTTCACCGCGCTCTTGCCCGACGCCCGCTTCGCGCCGGTCATTCCGGGTTGGGAAGAAATCGCCCAGATCACGTCCGACGCCATGCAGAAGATTTATCTCGGCAGCGTGGCCCCCGAGACAGGCTTGAAGGAGGCTGCCGCCAAGGCCAATGCAGTGCTCAAGAAATAAGGCGTATCTCCCTGCGCCGGTGGCGCGCCCCAGCCAGGCTCCTTTCCTCTCCCTCCGGAGGGGGGAGAAGTGGCTCGGCGAAGCCGAGACGGAGTGGGGGAACCACCTGGCAACCGCCGCGAACGGACGTAGGAAGGGCGCAAGGATCGCCTCGCCTTGCGCCCAAGGGTCGACCCCCACTCCGTCGAGCTTCGCTCGACACCTCTCCCCCGATCGACGGGGGAGAGGAAGGGCTCCCTTCCGCAACTGCTGCGGAGGACGGGCAGGCAAGGGGCGGCACAGACGTTCGGGAAAGAGTTCGAAGCGAAGAACAGGTCAGGATTAGCCAAGCTGGCAAGCCAGCGCCACGGATGCCCACGCAAAACGGTACAGCCAGCCGATGCAAAATCGTTTCTTGCCCTATCTCCTGACCTTGCCCAGCCTGTTCCTGGCGGGGGTCGTCATCTTCTGGCCGGTCTGGGACCTGATCCAGATCTCGACCCATGACGTCAACCGTTTCGGCCAGTTGCGCGAGTTCAGCGGCCTTGCCAATTTCGCCGCCCTCGCAGCCGATCCCGACTTCGTCGCCGCCCTGTGGCGCACGGGGCTATGGACCGTGCTGGTGGTCGGCGGCGCGCTGCTGCTGTCGGTTCCGGTGGCGGTGATCCTCAACACCGACTTCTATGGCCGGGGTCTTGCGCGCGTCGTCATCATGCTGCCCTGGGCGGTATCGCTGACCATGACGGCGGTGGTCTGGCGCTGGGCCCTCAACGGCGAAAGCGGCATGCTGAACTCGGCCCTGATCGGACTTGGCCTGATCGATCACAACATCCAGTGGCTGGCGAGCGCCCAGACCGCCTTTCCCATGCAGGTGCTGATAGGCATCCTGGTGACGGTGCCGTTCACGACGACGATCTTCCTCGGCGGTCTGTCGTCGATCCCCGACGACCTCTACGAGGCGGCCGCGCTTGAAGGGGCGACGGCGCTGCAGCAGTTCCGCGAGATAACTTTTCCGCTGCTGAGACCGTTCATCAACATCGCCATCGTGCTCAACACGATCTACGTCTTCAACTCCTTCCCGATCATCTGGGTGATGACGCAGGGCGGGCCCGCGAACTCGACCGACATCCTGGTCACCCATCTCTACAAGCTGGCCTTCCGCATCGGCAAATTGGGCGAAGCTTCCGCCGTGTCGCTGGTGATGTTCGCCATACTGCTCGTCTTCACCATGATCTATGTGCGGCTGGCCATGCGGGAGCAACGCGCATGAGAAGCAAGCTGATACGCACCATCATCGCCTGGCTGCTGCTGGCGCCCTTGATCGCGGTGACGATCTTCCCCTTCGCTGTGATGTTGCTGACCGCGGTCAAGCCAAGGCAGGAGGTGCTGTCGCCGACATGGTGGCCGAGCGAATTCCGCTGGGCCAACTTCGCCGACATGTGGGTGGCGACCGGTTTCGGCCAGGCGCTCGCCAACTCGCTCTATGTCTCGGTGATCGCCACCGTTGGCGCCATCCTGATTTCCGTCCCTGCGGCTTACGCCATGTCGCGATTTCGCTTTGCCGGCTACGGAGCGTTTCGCCAATTCCTGCTGATTTCGCAGATGATCTCGCCGATCGTGCTGGTGCTCGGTCTGTTCCGGCTGATGGCGGCCTGGGGCCTGGTCGAGAGCACCACGGCGCTCGGCTTCATCTACATGGCTTTCAACGTCGCCTTCACCGTGTGGATGCTGCAGAGCTATTTCGACACCATTCCTCACGATCTCGAGGAGGCGGCCTGGATGGAAGGCGCCGGCCGCTGGCTAACCCTGCGCAAGGTGTTCCTGCCGCTCTGCCTGCCAGCGATCGCCGTGACCGCGATTTTCACCTTCATCAACGCCTGGAACGAATTCGTCGTGGCGCTCACCATGCTGCGCAGCCAGGAAAGCTACACGCTGCCGATCCAGGTGTTCTCGCTGGTCGCCGGCCGCTACACCATTGAATGGCACCACGTCATGGCCGCGACGCTGCTGGCGACCTTGCCGGTGGCGATCCTGTTCATCTGGCTGCAGCGCTACCTCGTCAGGGGGCTGGCGCTCGGGGCCGTCAAATAGCCGATAGAACGGTTCGGCGTTCGAAGCCGTTCTATCTCTTTGTTTTGACGCAATTCCGGACGGAAAACCGTTTCACACTTTTCCTGGAATTGCTCTGCCCACGGAGCTTTCATGCGCATCTTCACCGCCTCGCTGGCGACGGAAACCAACACCTTCTCGCCGGTGCCGACCGACCGGGCTTCATTCGAGATGGCGTTCTATGCCGGTCCCGGCAGGCATCCGGAAACGCCGACGCTGTGCTCCTCGCCGATGGTCGCCCTGCGCCGGCGCGCGGCCAGCGAAGGCCTGACCGTCATCGAAGGCACCGCCACCTGGGCGGAGCCGGGCGGTCTCGTGCAGCGGCAGACCTATGAGGCGCTGCGCGACGAGATCCTCGGCCAGCTCAAGGCGGCGCTGCCCGTCGACGCCGTCATTCTCGGCCTGCACGGAGCCATGGTGGCGCAAGGCTATGACGATTGCGAGGGCGATCTGCTCGAGCGCGTTCGGGCGCTGGTCGGACCTGACGTGGTGATCGCCTGCGAATTCGATCCGCACAGCCATCTGACCCCGAAACGCGTGGCGGCGTCCGATATCATGGCCTACTTCCTCGAATTTCCGCATACGGATTTCTACGAGCGTGGCGAACATGTCGTCGAGCTTGGCCTTGCCGCGGCGCGCGGCGAGATCAAGCCTGTCATCTCGACCTTCGACTGCCGCATGATCCAGGTGCTGCCGACCAGCCGCGAGCCGATGCGTTCCTTCGTCGACCGCATCAAGGCGTTGCATGGCAAGGACGGCGTGCTGTCGGTCTCGGTCATCCATGGCTTCATGGCGGCGGATGTGCCCGAAATGGGCACGCGCATCCTCGTCGTCACCGACGACGACAGAGCCAGGGGCGACGCGCTGGCGGAGCGGCTGGGGCGCGAGCTCTACGCCATGCGCGAAAAGACGGCGATGACGATGCTTGATACCGCCGACGGCATCGATCGGGCGCTTGTCGTACGCACCGAAAATCCCGGCAAGCCCGTGGTGGTCGCCGACATATGGGACAATCCCGGCGGCGGCGTGCCAGGTGACGGCACAATCGTGCTGCGCCAGATGCTGGCGCGCGGCCTCGACAATGTCGGCGTGGCGACGATCTGGGACCCGATCGCCGTCACCTTCTGCCTGGCGGCGGGCGAGGGCGCGGTCATCGACCTGCGCTTCGGCGGCAAGGCGGGCCCCGAGGCCGGCGAGCCGATCGACGCCCGCGTCAAGGTGCTGAAGGCGGTTGCGGAGGGCTGGCAGAGTTTCGGCCCGAGCCGCGTCACGCTTGGGCCAACGGCGCTGGTCCGCATCGAGGGCACCGAGGTCGACATCATCCTCAACACCAATCGCACGCAGACTTTCGAGCCGGACATTTTTTCCAATATCGGCGTCGATCCGCTGAGCAAGGATGTATTGCTGATCAAGTCGACCAACCATTTCTATGCCGGTTTCGAGCCGATCGCCGCGGAAATCATCTATGTCTCGGCACCGAGCTCGTATCCCAGCAATCCGGCGGTGACGAATTACACCAAGCTGACACGGCCGGTGTGGCCACGGGTGGCGGATCCTTGGCGCTGATAGTCTCCCCCTTGAGGGGGAGATGTCGCCGAAGGCGACAGAGGGGGTCGTTGCGCGTGGAGCGCTAACCTTGTTCTGTCGCAGGAGGTCGAGCCCGGTCGGACCGACCCCCTCTGGCCGCTTTGCGGCCATCTCCCCCTCGAGGGGGGAGATTATTCGGCGCTACACCAGCCCGCGCTTGACCATCATCGCTTCCGGCGACGGCATCTTGCCGCGAAACGCCGTGTAGAGCTCTTCCGGGTCTTTCGAGCCGCCGGCGGCGTAGATGTTCTTGCGCAGCCGCTCGGCCAGCACCGGGTTGAACGGGTCGCCGGTCTCCTCGAAGGCCGCGAAGGCGTCGGCGTCCAGCACTTCCGACCACATGTAGGAATAGTAGCCGGCCGAATAGCCGTCGCCGGCAAAGACATGGCCGAAATGCGGGGTGCGATGGCGCATGGCGATGGTATCCGGCATATCAAGCGCAGCAAGCGTTTCGGCTTCGAAACGAAGCGGCGCTTCAGGTGCATCGGGCCGGGCGTGATAGGCCATGTCCATCAAGGCAGAGGCGGTGAATTCCACTGTGGCGAAGCCGGCGCCGAAAGTACGCGCGGCCAGCATCTTGTCGAGCAGCGCCTTGGGCATCGGCTCGCCGGTCCTGACATGCAGCGCGTGCTTTTCCAGCACCGCCGGCACGGTCAGCCAGTGCTCGTAGAGCTGCGAGGGCAGTTCGACGAAATCACGGCTGACCGAGGTGCCGGAAATCGACGGCCAGGTGACGTCGGTCAGCATGCCGTGCAGCGCATGGCCGAATTCGTGGAACAGCGTCTTCGCCTCGTCGACCGACAGCAGCGCGGCCTCGCCAGCCGGCGGTTTGGCGAAGTTCATGATGTTGTAGATCACCGGCTTCGAGCCATGGCCAAGCTTGTACCCGGACTTGAGCGCGCTCATCCAGGCGCCCGAGCGTTTGGACGGCCGCGCGAAATAATCGGCGAGGAACAGGCCGCGCTCGCTGCCGTCGGCATTCTTCACCACGAACACGCGCGCGTCCGGGTGCCAGGCGGTAATGCCCTTCTTCTCCGCAAAGGTGATGCCGAACAGTCTTGTCGCCACGTCGAAGCAGGCGTCGATGATCCGGTCGAGCTGCAGATAGGGCTTCAGCTCCGCCTCGTCGAAAGCGAACTTTTCCGCCCGCAGCTTCTCTTGGTAAAAACGCCAATCCCAGGCGGCGAATTTTTCGTTGCTGCCGGCTTGCGTCGCCAGCCGCTGCAATTCGCCCTGGTCGGCGGCCGCCTTTTCCAGCGCCTTCTGCCAGACCGGATCGAGCAGCTCATGCACCGCCTTCGGCGTCTTGGCCATGGTGTCGTCCAGCTTCAGCGCCGCGAACGAGCCGTAGCCGAGCAACTTTGCCTTTTCGGCCCGCAGCTTCAGCATATCGCGAACAACATCGGTGTTGTCGGTGACGCCGCCATTCTGGCCGCGCATGGTGAAGGCGCGGAAGGCTATCTCACGCAGGTCCCGGCGTTCGGAAAACGTCGAAAACGGCTCGTAGATCGAGCGCGAGAGCGTCACGGCGTAGCGGCCCTTCTGGCCACGCATCTCGGCGGCTTCGGCCATCGAGCTCTTCAGGAACTCAGGCAAGCCGGCAAGATCGGGCTCATCGAGGAACAGCGCCCAGTCTCGCTCGTCGGCCAGCACATTCTGGCCGAAAGTGGTGCCGAGCGAAGACAGGTCCTCATTGATCCTTGCCAGCCGTTTCTTGCCGTCGGCGTCGAGCTTCGCGCCGGAACGGACAAAGCCTTTCCAGGTTTTCTCCAGCACCCGCAGCGTCTCCGCGTCGAGGTTCAGGCCCTCGCGGCGCTGGTAGAGATCGTCGATGCGGGCAAACAGTCTCTCGTTCATCGAGATCGCCGAGAAATGCCTGGACATCTTCGGCGAGATGTCGCGCTCCAATGCCTGGATCGTCTCGTTGGTGTGGGCGCCGGCCCGGCACCAGAAAATCGACGAAACATGGTCGAGCGCTTCGCCGCCGAGTTCCAGGGCCTGAAGCGTGTTCTCGATCGTCGGCGCGTCCTTGTTGCCGGCGATCGCCTCGATCTCGGCCTCGTGCGCCTTCCGTGCGGCATCGAAGACCGGGGAAAAATCGTGGTCGCCGATGTGGTCAAAGTCAGGCAGGCCGAGCGGCCCCCGCCACGTGGTCAAGGGATGGGCGGCGAGGTCGACGGCTTTCGTGGAGGGCATGGACGGTCTTTCGATGATGGCGAGGATGGGTGAGTTGTTCCCGATGTAGGGTTCGGCCCGCAAGCTCGCAATACAGGATCTGGCCTACTCAGTAGCCGTCGCAGTTTTCAGCGATTGCCGCTTGCGAACTGGCTGTGATGCGGTTGCCGGTCACCGCAAAGGTCTCCTGCATCAGCATGTCGTTATTGGGGAAGTCGTAGCAGGCGATCACCGTGGTGACGCCGCCTTCGCTTTTCTCGATCCGGTGCCGGATCTCGGCGCCGGCAACCGCGCCTTTCCATTCGTCGATCGAGGCGATGAATTCCTGCTTGCTCTGAACGATGCCGAGGTCATCGAGCTCGATGCGGACATCGTCGGCAAGCAAGTCGGACAATTCTGTGCGGTCTGCGACCAGCAGCGCCGAATACCAGCGGCCTATGACGGCCCCATCGTCGGCGCGGGCGGCAAGGACCGCCATCAGCAGCGCGGCCGTCGTGAAAACGATCGGCCGGAAATCCCTCGCCCGGCGTGCCGTCGCGGTCATCCCAGTTCCGGCCGTTCGAAATCGCCGGTCTCCTTGTTCATCACCCAGAGTTCGCCGGTCGAGATGTCGAACCAGGCGCCATGCAATGACAGCCTTCCCTTGCCCTCGAGGATCGAGACGCAAGGAAAGGTCCTGAGATTGGCGATGGAGTAGCGGACCGAGATGCGCTCCAGCGCGGTCTGGCGCTCGGTCGCCGTCATGAAGGTGCTGGATGAGACGGTCTCGGCGGCCGGCGCGATCAGGCTCATCCATTTGCCGATGAAGTCGCCGGGCGAAAGCGGCGCGGAATTGGGGTCGAGCGCGGCGCGGATGCCGCCGCAACGGCCGTGGCCCATGACGACGATGTTCTTGACCTTTAGGCTCTGCACGGCGAATTCCAGTGCCGCCGAGGTCGAGTGGAACTCGCCGTCGGGTGCATAGGGCGGCACCAGATTGCCGACATTGCGCAGAACGAAGAGTTCGCCCGGCCCGGCGTCGAAGATCGCTTCGGGGGCAGCGCGGGAGTCGCAACAGGCAACGATCATCGTTTCCGGTGCCTGGCCTTCGCGGGCGAGCTCGCGATAGCGCCCGCTCTCGGTGAGATAGCGGCCGCTCATGAAATTGCGATAGCCAGCGAGGAGATGGTCGGGGAGATGAGGCATGTGCGGCTAAGGCCTTTCCGGGTTGGAGGCGGCAGCTCGTTGCGGTCGAGAAAAGGCTCTAGCGGCAAAAGCCTGTCGCGAGCAATGCGGAATTGCAGGGGCTCACCAGAATTGCCATGCGTCAGGGGCAGCTCCGGCCGGCACCGTCAGGCCCAGATAGCGACCGGTATGCCAAAGCCATCGGTGAGCGGCGGGTCGGGATACGGCCTTGCCTCGCCATGGGCGATGCGGCCGGCGATCAGCATCATGGCGGCGGCGTCGAGGAAATCGTCCGCTGCGGCGCCGCGTGGCGGCGCCTGGTCGAGAAACCCTGTCTCATAGCCGTGCCGGCCGAGCAGCGCCTTGCGTTCCGCCATGCCGGCCGGATTGACGCTGCCCTTGACTTTTTTCGGCAGCTGCATGGCCTGACCGCCGTTCAGCCGACAGAAAGCAACCTCCGGATGCGATTCGAAGATGCGGCTGCGCAAGTCGGGCCGCGCAATGAGCAGCGCATCGATCTCGCGGATCTTGGAAAAGATGCCAAACGCCTGGATCGAGACACCGCGCGGCGGGTCGGATGTGGTCTTGGCGATGTCGCTTGCCCGGCGATGCGCGGCGTACCAGGCGTCCACCGTGGTGAAGTCGGCGATGTCCGCGTACAGAGCGGCGCGGGACGGTATCGAGAAGACGCTGGACTGGCGTGTCCCAAGCAGCGGCCGCACCAACGCTTCCGGTCCGCGCCCGCCGTTTTGCGAGAACTCGGGCAAGCCGATCGGCATGTCGACGGCGACAATCGCATCATCGGGGATTGCCGCTAGCAGTGCGGAAAAGCTGGCGAAGACATCCACGGATGGTGCCATGCCGGGGTTACGGGGTGTCGAACCGGGCGTGCGCCGGACAGCGATCCAGCCGGCCTTGCAGCCGTCGACGCCGACAAGCGCGGTCTCGGCCGGTGTCACGCCCGGCGGTCCCGCCCGGGATGCGTGAGGTGGCGCATCTGCACCATCGCCATCGGGTGCGACAGGCTCTGCGCATCGGTTTCGAGCTGCAATTCGTCGCCGCCGCGCTTGGCGGTGCGCGCCAGGATCTCGTAGACCGCAGCCGTGGTCGACTGCAGCGCCTTGATCGCCGGTTGGCCGGAGAGAATGCGCGCCAGATAAACGGCAGCCGTCAGGTCACCCAGGCCGTTCGGCGGCTTGTCGATCAAGCGGTGCTCGGCAAGCAGCGCCTGGTTGGCGTCAAGCAGGAGATTGCCGGTGCCGCCTGAAATCATCGACGGCGCCGAGGTGACCAGCATCGTCGAGGGTCCGGCATGGAGTGCTGCCGCGATGACCGATTTGAGGTCGGGCAGCGGCGTGCCGGCCATCCATTCCAGTTCGTAGCGATTGGGGGTGGCAATGTCGGCGATCGGCATCAGCCGGTCGCGCATGGCGGCAGCAGTGGGCTCGGGCACATAGAGGCCACCCGAATCACCCATCACCGGATCGCAGATATAGACGGTGTCGGCGTTCTTGGCCTTGACCGCGGCGACCAGCGAAGCGACTGCATCGGCTTGACCGGCCTCGCCGAGATAGCCGGACAGCACGGCGCCGACTTCACCCAGCCATGGCGCGCGCTCAAGGTCGGCCATCAGTGCCTTGAATTGATCGAGCGGCGGCACAATCCGTGTCGCCCGTCCGTGGCCGGGGTGCCAGGGCAGGATGACGGTCGGCACCGCCCAGACCGGAAAGCCCAGCGTTTCCAGGGCAAAGACAGCGGCGCGGTTGCCAACCGAGCCGCGTGCGACATGACTGGAAATGACGATGACCGCCTGCGGCGCGTCGAGTTTTTCGGCGGTCATTGCTGTTGATTCCTAGCTGCCCCGGGTGAGGAAAAGCACGAGCCACACCATCAGGCCCAGCGCCAGAAGCAAGCCGAGTATCCTGCCAAGACGCGTGCCCCAGACCTCGATCGGGTCCGATCGGTCGGCATCGGCCGCGGCGACGTGATCGCGCATGCCTTTGGCAGTCCGCGTCACGAACGAACTATCGGCCGGATCGGTCTCGCGCGCGATGCGCTCGAGGATGCGGCGCGATTCCTTGTCGTTATCTTTATCGCTGTCCTTGGGCTCCGCCATGATCATGTCCGGTTTCATGCCGATCTTATCGTGTTCGCCCCATCAATTACAGCTCCCTAAACCGATCGAAACGGGTCAATAGCCGTTCCCCTTGAGGTCGTTTTCTTGCGCGCCGATTGTGGTAATGCTTCGCTTGCAACTCCTATTGAGGGATCCATCATGCTTGCCCAGCGCTTTGCTGCACCGTCACCGTTCCGTACGCTGCCCGCCTTCCTGATTATGGCGATCGTGCTGCCACTGCTGGCCGGTTGCGGCTACAATACCATCCCGACGGCGGAAGAAAACGCAAAGGCGGCTTGGAGCGAGGTGCTGAACCAGTATCAGCGCCGCGCCGACCTGATCCCCAACCTTGTCGAAACGGTCAAGGGCTATGCATCGCATGAAAAGGACACGCTCGACGCGGTGGTCGAGGCGCGTGCCAAGGCGACGCAGGTCACGGTGACACCCGAAACGCTGAATGATCCCGAGGCGTTCAAGAAGTTCCAGGACAGCCAGGCGGGGCTGACCAGCGCGCTGTCGCGGCTGCTGGCGGTGGTCGAGAACTATCCCGACCTCAAGGCCAACCAGAACTTCCTGGCGCTGCAGGCGCAGCT
Source organism: Mesorhizobium sp. M0587 (assembly GCF_040320945.1). Lineage (NCBI taxonomy): Bacteria > Pseudomonadati > Pseudomonadota > Alphaproteobacteria > Hyphomicrobiales > Phyllobacteriaceae > Mesorhizobium > Mesorhizobium sp. M0587. Next base: position 21,203 of record NZ_JAMYQP010000041.1, on the reverse strand, counting down.
CGAAGGCACCGAGAACCGCATCGCGGTTGCCCGGCGCGACTACATCCAGGCAGTGAGGGACTATAATCTGACGCTGAGGACCTTCCCGTCGGTGATCTGGGCGAGCCTGTGGTTCCGCGGCAACCAGCCGTTCGCCAATTTCACCATAGACGAAGACAAGCTGCAGGTGCCGAAGGTCAATTTCGGGACGAAGCAGGGCGGGTGATAGCGGCGACTGGATCGGAATAATCCCGCGAAAAGACGGACCGCTGGCGTGCAAACACCCCCCTTTGTCCTGCCGGACATCTCCCCCGCATGGGGGGAGATCGGCCCTCATTTGCGCTTTCGCCAACCACCAGCGTTCAAAAGCGCGAGCCGACGCGGGAGCTGCCAATCTCCCCCTTTGCGGGGGAGATGTCCGGCAGGACAGAGGGGGGTGCGAAGAAACGCCAGCCTTTCGTTTCTTGGCCTTCTTGCCAGCCTCCTTCTTGCCAGCCTCCTCTTTCTCCCCCTAACCGCCCTCGCCGCGGATCTCCCCGCGCTCACCGGCCGCGTCGTCGACAATGCCGGTATCATCGATGCGGCGACCAGGGCGGCGCTGACGCAGAAGCTGGCCGATTTCGAAGCGAAAGGCTCCGACCAGATCGTCGTAGCGACCGTCCCAAGCCTCGATGGCGAGGAGATCGAACCTTACGCCAACCGGTTGTATCGCTTCTGGAAGCTTGGCCAGGCAAAGGAGAACAACGGTGCGCTGCTGCTGGTTGCGCCGAACGACCGCAAGATGCGCATCGAGGTCGGCTATGGGCTGGAAGGCACGCTGACCGACCTGCATACCAAGCTGATCATCGAGAACGACATGGTGCCGGCCTTCCGCGCCGGCGATTTCTCCGGCGGCATAAGCAAGGCCGTCGACGACATGATCATGGTGCTGGAAGGCAATCCGGAGGAGCTGGAAGCGCGCGGCGCGCGCAACCAGCAGGCGCCGTTCAATTCCGACGACCTGTTCGCCGCCGTCTTCATCAGTATCTGGGCGATCATTTTCTTTGGCGCCATCGCGGTCTCGGTGTTGCCGCCGATCTTCGGCCAGAAGCTCGGGCCCGGCCGCTACCGCTGGCTCGGCATGACCTTCGAGCCTGGCCGGCGATCGTCAAGGGGCGGCTGGTCCTCCGGTGGCGGCGGTTGGTCGTCGGGCGGCGGTGGTTGGTCGTCGGGGAGCGGCGGCGGCTTTTCCGGCGGCGGTGGTTCTTCCGGCGGCGGCGGCTCGTCGGGAAGCTGGTGAGGGCAACCATGGCAACACGACCGATCACCCCCCAGGACCATGAGCGCGTCGCCGACGCCATTCGCGCCGCCGAGGCATGGACGGACGGAGAAATCTATTGCGTCGTGGCCCATGCAAGCGGGAGCTATTTCTTCCCGGCCGCCTTCGTGGCGGCGCTTGGCACGCTTCTCGTCAGCCTCGCCGTCGCCTACGGTCTCGAAGCATGGTGGCTTACTATCCGCCTGCCGCACTTCGTCGTTGCCCAACTCCTGGCGCTGGCCTGCGTACTGTTGCTGTTATGGGCCTTTCCCGCGCTGCGCATCCATATGGTGCCGAGGCGGCTGCGCTATCAGGCCGCGCATGACAACGCCCTGAAACAGTTCCTTGCCCGCAACGTCCATCGCACCACGGCGCGCACCGGCGTGCTGGTCTTCGTCTCGATCGCCGAACGCTACGCCGAGGTAGTCGCCGATTCGGGTATCGATGCCAAAGTTGGCCAGCGTGTCTGGGACGATGTGGTGCGTGACCTGACCGCGCATGCCGGCGACGACCGGCTTGCCGAAGGCTTCATCAAGGCGATCGAGACGGTGGGGACCGTGCTGGCGGAGCATTTCCCGGTCACACCGGGCGACTTCAACGAGCTGGACGATCATCTGGTCGAGATCTGAGAACCGTCCTGACGTGTTTCGGACGGACTCTGCTCGACGTCACCCCTGGTGCCACCAGTGTCATGATCGTGTGAGAAAGCCGGCGGCGGGCCGCGCCGACTCTTGCAATCGGCCGATGCGGGTTTATGGTTAACAAATCATGAATACGCTGACGATCGATATCCGAAAAGCCGAGCCGCGCGACGCCGGCGCCATCGCCGAGGTGCACCTGCAGGCTTGGCGCGGCGCTTATTCGGGCATCATTCCGCACCGCACCCTGACGTCGATGATCAACCGCCGCGGCGCCGACTGGTGGGCCAATGCGATCCGCCGTGCCGCGACCGTTCTGGTCGTCGAGATCGGCGGCACGATCGCCGGTTATGCGACGATCGGCAAGAACCGCGCCCGGGACCTCAAGCAGCAGGGCGAAATCTACGAATTGTACCTGCGCCCGGAATATCAGGGCATCGGGCTCGGCAGCCGCCTGTTCAAGGCGGCCAGGGCGCGCCTGGCCGATCATGGGCTGAAAGGCATGGTGGTGTGGGCGCTGGAGGACAACCAGAACGCGATCGCCTTCTATGCCGGCGCCGGTGGCCGCGACGTCGCCGAGGGCGTGGAGATATTCGAACAGAAAGCGCTGAAGAAGGTCGCTTTCGTCTGGCAGTGACGTTCCGGCCTTTCCGTCGATGCCTTCCGATCGTCCTCAGCACCATTCGCCGCATTGCACCATGACGCGTCCCCCGCTATCGATCTGGGAAATCGAGAGAGGGACAAGCCATGCGCATCGAAGCCATCGCCATCGGAAAGAATCCGCCTGAGGACATCAACGTCATCATCGAGGTGCCGATCGGCGGCGAGCCGATCAAGTACGAGATGGACAAGGAGGCCGGCACGCTGTTCGTCGACCGGTTCCTGCACACCTCGATGCGCTACCCCGGCAATTACGGCTTCGTGCCGCACACGCTGTCGGGCGACGGCGATCCGATCGACGTGTTGATCTGCAACACGCGCGCGCTGGTGCCGGGCTGCGTCATCAATGTCAGGCCGATCGGCGTGCTGATCATGGAAGACAATGCCGGCCAGGACGAGAAGGTCATCGCGGTCCCGTCGCCCAAATTGACGCTGCGCTACGAGAACGTCACCGAATACACCCATCTGCCCGACATCACGCGCCAGCAGGTGCAGCACTTCTTCGAGCACTACAAGGACCTCGAACCCGGCAAATGGGTCAAGATCGAAGGCTGGCACGATTCCAAATACGCCAAGAAGATGATCGTCGACGCGATCGAGCGGGCGAAGGCGAGCAAATAACCGACTGCTTGCGCTCCGCAGACTACGAACCTCGCTCCGCCCAAGGATGACGAAGTTGCTGGCGCGGCGGCTAATCCCCGATGTGCCTAATTATCCACCCGGCCGAAAGCCGGCACATTGCCGATGACGGTGTGCCTGTCCTTGCCGCAGGCGAAGGTTCGGGCCTTGTCATCGGCGAGTTTGCGCGCCTGGTCGTTGGCGGCGGGGTTGCCGGTGGCCAGGACAAGGCCGACGGTGCAGCCGTCGCGCGTATCCATCTGGCCGACCTTGGCGACGAGCAGCACCTCGGTCGGCTTTTTCTCATCCTCGGGATTGCTGACCGTGCGGCGATGGATGGCGGCAAAAGGTACGGCCTTGTCGCCATTGGTCTCGATGCGCCATTCGATCTTGGCACCTGACGAATTGAAGCCGGAAAAGCTCTCCCAGACCGACACCATGTCGCCGCCGGGCGGAAAACCGTAGAATAGCGATTCGCGGGCGTCGTCATAGGCGACCAGCACGGGATAGCCACGATAGCCCGAACAGGCGAGATCGGACCAATCGCCGTCGCCCTGTTCCGCCTGAGCGTAGGTCACGCAGTCCTTCTTCCAGTCGAGCTCGGTGTAGGCGCTCGATATGTCGCCGGCATGTGCCGCCTGGCAGGCGCCGGCGAGGATGAGCGGGATCAGCAGGCTGCGCATCGCGGACGTCTCCGTTGCAGGGGACCCAGCGTAGCGCCTGTCGCTATTTCTTCAAGCTCGCTTCGATCAGCAGGTCGGCGTTGCGGGCAACCGTATGCGCCGGGCCGCCGAGGCCGAACAACTGGCCGCTGATATAGGCACCCTCGATCAGGAGCAGCAGCCCATCGCCCAGCGTGTCGGCGTCTTGCGCGCCCATCGCTGCTGCCATGGCGCGCAGCCGGCGGCGCAGTTCCTGCTTGTTGGCCTCGCTGACGAGGCGCGCCGGATGACCGCGCTCGGGGTACTCCACCGCCGCGTTGGTCATGCCGCAGCCGCGGTAATCCGGGCGCTGCGTGCGCTTGCCGACCCGCGTCAGGAAGGCGCGGATCTGCGCGCGCGGATCGCCGGGATGGGCGTTCACCGCCTCGTCGAAGCGCTCCCAGAACTCGAGATCGTATTGCCTGAGGTAGGAAGCGGCCAGTTCGTCCTTGGAAGGAAAGCTGCGGTAGAGGCTCGGCTTGGTGACGCCGGCGCGTTTGACGATCTCGTCGACGCCGATCGCCCTGATGCCTCGCCGGTAGAACAGGTCGTATGCCACATCGAGGATCTTCTTGGCAGCCTTCGGCGGAGCCGGTGCATGTCCGTCGCTGATGGTCAGTTCAATATTTTTGTCCGTTCGCATGGCGAGTCTCGATTGACAATGTTACCGATCGGTACGTATACATGCTCCCATCTTGCAACGTACCGGTCAGTAACATGATAACTCAATCCCGTCCATTTGGCCAGCGCTACGCTTTCGTCGTGGTTGGCGTCATCTTCCTCTGCCTGCTGATCGCGGCCGGGATGCGTTCCGCGCCGTCCGTCATGATGTTGCCGTTGGAAAACAGCTTCGGCTGGCGGCGCGACGTCGTTTCCCTGGCTGCCGCCGTCGGCATCTTCCTCTACGGTCTGACCGGGCCGTTCGCGGCGGCGTTGATGGAGCGGATCGGGCTGCGCCGCACGCTGCTTGCCTCGCTGGCGGTGATGTCGGGCTCGACGGCGCTCAGCCTGTTGATGACCAAGCCGTGGCATCTGCTGATCACCTGGGGCGTGTTTTCCGGCATCGGTTCAGGCGCGGTCGCCACGGTGCTCGGCGCCACCATCGTCAATCGCTGGTTCAAGACCAATCGCGGCCTGGTGATGGGCTTGATGTCGGCCTCCAGCGCCACCGGCCTGCTGGTGTTTCTGCCGCTGCTTGCCGCGCTCGCCCAGTCGGGCGGCTGGAAGCCGGTCGCCATAGCCATTTCCATTGCCACCGCCTGCCTTCTGCCGCTGGTCTGGCTGCTGGTGCCGGAGCGGCCGGCGTCGATCGGCATGGTGCGTTATGGCGCCGAGGCGGATGACGTGCCGCCGACCTCGCCGGCATCGCAAGGCAATTTCCTCGCCCATACGCTCTCGACGCTGCGCCGCGCCGCCGGCACGCGGGTGTTCTGGTACCTGTTCGCCACCTTCTTCGTCTGCGGCTTCACCACCAACGGGCTTGTCGGCACACATCTGATCGCCTTCTGCGGCGACATGGGCATTGGCGAGGTGCAGGCCGCCGGCCTGCTGTCGATGATGGGCATCTTCGACCTGATCGGCACGACGCTGTCGGGCTGGCTCACCGATCGCTTCGATCCGCGCAAGCTGCTCGGCGTCTACTACGGCATCCGTGGTCTGTCGCTGATCTATCTTCCTTATTCCGGCTTCTCGGCGACCAGCCTGATCATCTTTGCCGTGCTCTACGGCCTCGACTGGATCGCCACCGTGCCGCCGACGCTCAGGCTCGCCAACGAAGCCTTCGGCGACCGCAGCGGCCCGATCGTGTTCGGCTGGATCGTTGCCGGCCACCAGGTCGGTGCTGCGACCGCTGCTGCTTTCGGCGGCACCATGCGCGAACTGCAAGGCAATTACGAGCTGGCCTTCCTCATCGCCGGCATGACGGCGATTGCCGCGGCGTGTATTTCGCTGCTGATCAACACCAGCCGGCCAGCCTTTGATCCGGAGCCGCAGGCGGCGTAATCGCCGTTATTGCGGCGCCGTAGGCAATGCTGCCGATCTCTGCCCTCTGGGGGAGACCGGCGGCTTGCCTGTTCACTGTTATCAAACCTTCACGATTTCGAGATGCGCCTGAAACATTGACGCTGGACCTTGATGGCAACGTTCAACGCCATCCAGGAGACAGCCATGAACAAGCTCTCGATGACCCGCCGCGCTTTCGTCACTTCCGCCAGCGCCGCTGGCCTGGTCGGCGTTTCGAGCCTGGCGCTGCCCTATTATTCGCGCGCCAACCAGCGCCCGGCTTTCACCCATGGCGTCCAGTCCGGCGATGTCGATGCCACCAGCGGCATGGTGTGGACGCGCACGGATCGCCCGTCGCGCGTCATGTACGAAGTGTCGTCGACGGAAAATTTCACCGACGCCACCAGGCTCGCGCCGCTCGACACGTCGCCGGCCAGCGACCACACGGTGAAGCGGCTGCTCACCGATCTCGCCTCCGATCAGGACATTTTTTATCGAATGACAGCGGCCGACCTCGCCGACATCAACGTCGTCTCGGAGCCGATCGTCGGCCGTTTCCGCACCGCGCCCGCTTCCAAGCGCGACATCAGATTCGCCTGGTCGGGCGATACCGCGGGTCAGGGCTGGGGCATCGACGAGACCGGCATGAAAACCTACGCCACGATCGGCAAGCACACGCCCGATTTCTTCCTGCATTCGGGCGACACCATCTATGCCGACGGCGCCATGAAGGAGGAGGTCGACCTGGCCGGCGGCGGCAAGTGGAAAAATGTCGTGCTGATCGACGGCAAGCGCAAGGTCGCCGAGACGCTGGACGAATATCGGGACCAGTGGAAATACAACATGATGGACAGGCACGTGCTGGGGCTCAGCGCCATCTGCCCGACCTTCTACCAGTGGGACGACCACGAGGTGCTGAACAACTGGTCGGATTCGAAGGACCTGAGCGCCGACAACCGCTATACGGAGAAATCCATCCATGTGCTGGCGGCGCGTGCGGCGCGCGCCTTCCATGAGATGACGACGATCCGCTACGAGCCGTCGGAGCCGGGCCGGGTCTATCGCAAAATTGCCTACGGACCGCTGCTCGATGTGTTCTTCCTCGACATGCGTTCCTATCGCGGCCCCAACGGCCCCGACATGCAGGACGAGATGACACCGCAATCGCGCATGCTGGGCGAGCAGCAGACGAAATGGCTGAAGCGCGAGCTGGCGAACTCCAAGGCGACCTGGAAGATCATCGCCGCCGACATGCCGCTGGGTCTCGTCGTCTGGGACGACGCTGCTAAGAAATCAGGTGCGGAAGCCGTCAGCAATGGCGACAACGGCCTGCCAAAGGGGCGCGAGCTTGAAATCGCCGACCTGCTTCGCTACATCAAGAACGTCGGCATCGCCAACACCGTGTGGCTGACGGCTGACGTGCATTACACCGCCGCGCACTACTACAATCCCGACAAGGCGCAGTTCCAGGACTTCAATCCGTTCTGGGAATTCGTCTCGGGCCCGATCCATGCCGGCACGTTCGGTCCGAACGATTTCGACATGACGTTTGGTCCGGAGCTGAAATTCATCAAGGCGCCGACCGCCGAGCAGGGACAGAACCTGCCGCCATCGGCCGGGCTGCAATTCTTCGGTCTGGTCGATATTAGCGGCGCCAGCGAGCAACTGACCGTGCGGCTGATGGATCGCGACGACAACGAGCTCTACAAGGTGACGCTGGATCCTGTGCGCTCGGCGTAAGAATTTGGCTTCGGTCGAAACGCTGCGGCGAAGGATCACGGCGGAACGGCGATCACCGCCCGCCGGCGGCAGTCAGTCCGGATAGCAGGCGGCCGGAATCTTCGGCCACACCGCGCTGTCGCAGCCGGCGTCCCTCTGCCGCTGCTTGAAGGCGGCGCTGACGGGGCCGGTAACGATGGGATCGACGCCGTCGGGCGCGTCGGCGAACATCTGCTGTGCCGTTCGCGGTTCCGGCGGCAACGCCGGGTTTGCTTCCTTCAGGGCCGCAGCCGATTGCGCCGCACCGGCGGCAAGCAGCACTGCAAGCGCGGCCCATGCGAGAATATGCTGCAATCTGGTGACTGGATCGGTCATGACGTTCGAACTGCCCGGGGCCAAAAAAGGTTCCCACCTTGGTTAACAAAATCATCTCGCACGAGGATGCTTAAGATTTGATGAGTATTTGGTATTCCGCTTCCCCTTTCGCAATTGCGAAAAACCCTGTATGAGCCGCGCAACCGAAAGAGGCGGCGCCATTTGGCTTGCTGCCTGCAACGCTCCCGAGACCAGAACATGAAACTCCGTAATATCGCGATCATCGCGCACGTCGACCATGGAAAGACCACCCTGGTCGATCAGCTTTTGAAGCAGTCCGGCTCCTTCCGCGACAACCAGCGCGTCGCCGAGCGCGCCATGGATTCCAACGACCTCGAAAAGGAACGCGGCATCACCATCCTGGCCAAGGCGACCTCGGTCGACTGGAAGGACACCCGCATCAACATCGTCGACACGCCCGGCCACGCCGATTTCGGCGGCGAAGTCGAACGCATCCTGTCGATGGTGGATTCGGCCATCGTGCTGGTCGACGCCGCCGAAGGGCCGATGCCGCAGACCAAGTTCGTCGTCGGCAAGGCACTCAAGGTCGGCCTCAAGCCGATCGTCGTCATCAACAAGATCGACCGGCCGGACGCTCGCCATGTCGAGGTGGTCAACGAGGTGTTCGACCTCTTCGCGGCGCTCGACGCCACCGACGAACAGCTCGATTTTCCGATCCTCTACGGTTCGGGCCGCGATGGCTGGGTTTCCGAAAATCCCGAAGGTCCGAAGGACCAGCAGCTGGCACCGCTGTTCGATCTCGTCATCAAGCATGTGCCGGCGCCGACCGTGCATCCCGGCCCGTTCCGCATGATCGGCACCATCCTGGAAGCCAACCCGTTCCTCGGCCGCATCATAACCGGCCGTATCGAGAGCGGTACGCTGAAGTCGAACCAGGCGGTCAAGGTGCTGCACAATGACGGCACGCAGATCGAAACCGGCCGCATCTCCAAGATCCTCGCCTTCCGCGGCCTTGAGCGCCAGCCGATCGAAGAAGCGCAGGCGGGCGACATCGTCGCCATCGCCGGCCTGTCGAAGGGCACCGTCGCCGACACGTTCTGCGACCTGGCGGTGACCGAGGCGCTGCATGCGCAGCCGATCGATCCGCCGACCGTGACCATGTCGTTCCTCGTCAACGACAGCCCGCTCGCCGGTACCGAAGGCGACAAGGTGACCAGCCGCGTCATCCGCGACCGACTGCTGCGCGAGGCCGAAGGCAATGTCGCGCTGAAGATCGAGGAATCGCCCGACAAGGACTCGTTCTTCGTCTCCGGCCGCGGTGAATTGCAGCTGGCCGTGCTGATCGAGACGATGCGCCGCGAAGGCTTCGAAATTGCCGTGTCGCGTCCGCGCGTCGTCATGCAGAAGGGCGAAAACGGCGAACTTTTGGAGCCCGTCGAGGAAGTCGTCATCGACGTCGACGAGGAGCATGCCGGCGTCGTCGTGCAGAAGATGTCCGAGCGCAAGGCCGAGATGGTCGAGCTGCGCCCGTCCGGCGGCAACCGCCAGCGCATCGTCTTCCACGCGCCGACGCGCGGCCTGATCGGCTACCAGTCGGAACTGTTGACCGACACGCGCGGCACCGCCGTGATGAACCGGCTGTTCCACGCCTATGAGCCCTACAAGGGCGAATTGCCCGGCCGCACCAATGGCGTCCTGATCTCGAACGAGCAGGGCGAGTCGGTGGCCTATGCCATGTGGAACCTGGAAGACCGCGGCCCGATGGTCATCGACCCCGGCGTCAAGGTCTATCAGGGCATGATCATCGGCATCCACAGCAGAGACAACGACCTCGAAGTGAACGTGCTGAAAGGCAAGAAGCTGACCAACATCCGCGCCGCGGGCAAGGACGAGGCGGTCAAGCTCACCCCGCCGATCCGCATGACACTGGAACGCGCGCTGGCCTGGATCCAGGACGACGAGCTGGTCGAAGTGACGCCGAAGACGATCCGCCTGCGCAAGCTTTATCTGGACCCCAACGAGCGCAAGCGCTTCGAGAAATCGTCCAAGGTCGTCGGCGCGGCGTAATCTTTCGATTTCCAACGGTCAGGAGGGGCGGAGTACACCAGTGCTCCGCCCCTTTCTCATTCATCCGCCGGCAGCCGAGATGATGGCCCGCCGATCCGGTTCGCCGGCCAGATCGATGCGGATCGTCGCTCCATCCCGGGCCGGCTTGCGCAAGGCCTTCGCCGCGTCCGGTCGACGACCAGCAGCCGCTTCTGCAGACGAAAGTGGAAAGCAGTTTGAGAAGGCTATCTCAACAATTTTGTCGAAAGATGACTGAAGTCGTAGCCTTCGGCATCATCTTCCGATATTCCATATCTCTCGATAAATTGTTCTCTGATTTTTTGAAGTTTTCGAGAAATCTCACTTTTGTCTGGTGTGGCCGTCAGCCCATAAAACGTTCCTTTTAATTTCCAAGGAAATGGGTTGCTCATTGGATGTCGAAGGTTCCCTTTTTCATGCCAGTATTTCCTTACAAACCAACTCGCTAGATCGGCTGCCTGAAGAGGGAGAAAATCTTCATCTTTCTCAAAGCGCGGTCTTTTATTCAAGATACTAAATGTCCTGTCACCAACAGAGGCGACATACTCTTCCCAATGGTTCTGCGGCAAGCTTTCCAAAGCGTTCTGTTTGTCGAAGATAACTTCAACCGGTTCGCTGACCCTGGTGACATGAATACTTTGACCGAAGTAGCCTAAGAATAACCAATAGGCAAGAAAATAAGGATTACTATATGCCTTTGGCAATCGACAGCTTTCGAAAGCCTCTTCCACCAGTTTTTCGTCAATTCCAATAGAGAAGAACGCTTTCGGGAACGGCTCCAGGATTCTGTAGAATGCTTCGGCATGTCGGAAAGCTTCCGGCTCGTTAAACCGTCGATTGACTTCTGACATCTTGAAGCGGGGCCACCCAATGGTGTCTAGACGTTCTTGCCACTTGTTTGAAAACTGCGCCCAGTCGACGGCTTCTGCCACGAAACCAGATAGAATTAGCACTCGCCCATCCGAGCGGCTGTCGTCCATGCCGACCTGGAGCGCCAAAAACCTTCTCCGCTCGCGCCGCCCAGTTGGCAGTCCGCTGACATAACGCAGAACACCAATCGCGTTTGGATGCATCAATGCGTCAGGCATCGTAGCACCTTGGGTACGCGAAGTACAATATTGGGAATTTTTTCTTGACAGGTGAGTGCAGCTATGGTAGATATTTACTCATGGTGCAGATTTGCGCCAATGACCCGCCGCACAGGCGGGTTTTTCGTTGATGCTTCTCAACCAACGCTGGGCGAACGCTCCGGAAGAGCCCGTTAACCTGGGTTTCGTTGCCCTGAGCGCCGACGCGGGCGATTGTCCTGCCTTTGCCAGCGCTGTAGCTGTCGGCTAGTGTAAGCCTATCGATGTCTCAACAGAGATACTCACCATGCACCTGACCTCGCTGCTGATCTTCGCCGCCGCCTTGTTCGTCGCCGCCGGCTCGCCCGGCCCGTCGATTGCGGCACTCGTCGCCCGCGTCATCGCGAAAGGTTTTCGCGACGTGTTCCCGTTCCTCCTCGCTATGTGGGTCGGCGAGGGCATCTGGCTGTCGCTGGCGGTGTTCGGGCTGGCGGTTGTGGCGCAGACCTTTCACTTTGCCTTTGTCGTGGTGAAGTGGGTCGGCGTCGCTTACCTCGCCTGGCTTGCCTGGAAAATGTGGACGGCGCCGGTCGACGCGAAAGAGGGCGAGATGCCGCGCGAGGATTCGGCCGTCAGACTGTTCTTCGCCGGCATGGCGGTGACGCTCGGCAACCCCAAGATCATGATGTTCTATCTGGCGCTGCTGCCGACCATCGTCGATCTCGCTTCGGTCAGCATTGTCGGCTGGCTCGAGCTGACCGCCACCATGGCCTTGGTGCTGGTCGCCATCGATCTTGCCTGGGTGCTCGCTGCCTCGCAGGCGCGCAAGCTCCTGAAGAGCAAGCGCGCCATGAGGATCGCCAACCGCATCAGCGCGACGACGATGGCCGGCGCTGCGGCGGCAATCGCGGCGCGGTAAACGCCGAGAAGTGACTTAGAAGTCAACTGTATTCCCCTTGCTCTACATGTGGTAATTCACTTTAGATGTAGGAAATATTAGGGCAGAAGATGGAGATCGTGTTTCCGGTCGAATTCGTTGTTTATGGAACGCCTGTATCTCACCAAGCAAAACGCCCTGAATCCCGGGAGCAGTGGAAAGACGAGGTCCGCAATTCGAGCCACTCAGCGCTTCCAGATACGCATTTTGCTAGTGTCGATCGGATCGCTGTGACACTGTTTTATTTTCCGCCGGAGCCCATGCAGGGCGATATAGACAACATTGTTAAGCTTGTTCTCGACGCGTGCTGCCCTCACATCTACCTCGACGATTCACAGGTTGAGCGCGTCGTAGTTCAGAAGTTTGAACCGGACCACCTGTTCAGTTTTGGCAGCCCTTCTGCTACATTCGTGCATGCCTTTGAAGGTGCCAAACCCGCCCTGTATATTCGCATTTCGAATGATCCGCATGAGGAGCTACAATGAAGCCGGACATTCTTGAGCAGACCGTTTTGGAGAGTTTGCTACCCGAGTTGGAAGCCGATGGCTATCAGGTCATCAGAGAACCCCGGCGTCCGGTAGTCCCTCCCTTTCTCGGCTCATATCTCCCCGATTTAATTGCGTTGAGGGAGGACGGTAACTTAGCCATCGAAGTCGTATCGAAGGCTGCCCCAGAAAGTCGAAAGCTGGACGATATCGCTAGGCTGTTTGATGGTCAAAAAGGCTGGAAGTTTCGGATCTATTGGGCTTCCAAGTCGGACATTGAGGAGCCACTTCGGGCACAATCAATCAATGACATCGAAGATGCTCTAGCTCAGGCGCAGACCCTTGTCGCCGAAAATCACATCTCTGCAGGCTTTCTATTGTCGTGGGCAATCTTTGAAGCAATCGCTCGTAGAATTCTCGCAGATCGATTTGGCCGGCCGCAAACTCCTGGACGTCTTATCGAAATTATGGCCAATCAAGGAATTCTCACACACAGCGAGGCGCAGCGCCTGCGGTCGTTAGCGAGTTTTCGTAATCGATTCATTCATGGCGAGCTCGATGTTGGGGTTACATCCCAGGAGGCGGACGAATTTCTGAAGATTCTTCAAAATTTGATGACAATAGCCAGTCATCCATTCTGATGATCGCTATCGCGCCATGGCGTGATATTCGTCATTCGGCCGCATGTCGACTGCGGTCGCCACCCAGTTCGACATGTTGAAGAAGGCCGTGGTCGAGGCGATGTCCCAGATGTCGCCATCGATCTCGCCTGGGTGCTCGCCGCCTCTCAGGCGCGCAAGCTCCTGAAGAGCAAGCGCGCCATGAGGATCGCCAACCGCATCAGCGCGACGACGATGGCTGGTGCTGCTGCGGCCATCGCGGCGCGATCCTGAACGGTTGCCGTCACATCATCTCGATGATCGGTGCAACTTCGACGCTGAAGGCTGGATCCGTCAGGATCGGGCAGTCCCTGGCCTTGGCGACGGCATCGTCGATATCCCTGGCTTCGACGATCGTGTAGCCGGCCGTCGGATTGCTGCCGCCATTGTTCTCGATCGTGCCGCCAGGCAACACCGTCTTGGACATGCCGACCGGATTGCCGCCATCGACCACGGCCGCGCCGAGCTTGTCGTACCAGCCGGTCCAGGCGTCCATTGCCGCCTTGCGTTCGGCCTCCTCGGTCGGCATCTTGCCCGAACCGTGATAAACGTAGAGAAATTTCGCCATGTTCTCCTCCCTGGTGAGCGGCATCGAACCGGCATGCGGTCATGCCGCCTTGCGATCATCGGCCCAAACCGGCAAACAAGCAACGAGAATGCGAAACGACTAATATAAGGCGCGGTTGGGTTCCAGGCGCCGGGCTCACCGGGCCATGGCGTGGTATTCGTCGTTCGGCCGCATGTCGACCGCGGCCGCCACCCGGTTCGACATGTTGAAGAAGGCGGCGGTCGAGGCGATGTCCCAGATGTCGCGATCGGTGAAGCCGGCCTTGCGCAGCGCCGCCCGGTCGGCCTCGACGATCTTGGCCGGTTCTTCGGTCAGCTTGACGGCGAATTCCAGCATCGCGGTCTGTCTGGGCGAAAGATCGGCGGCACGGAAATTCATCACCATCATCTCGCCGAGCGCCGGATCGCCGGACAGCTGGCGCACGGCCGCGCCATGCGCGGTCAGGCAGTAGTAGCAGTGGTTGATCGAGGAGACGGCGACCGCGATCATCTCGCGCTCCAGCTTCGATAGGCCGGAATCACCCAGCATCAGGTCGTTGTACATGTCGGTGAAGGCGCGCAGCTTCTTGTCGTCGAAGGCATAGGCCCTGAGCACGTTGGGGACGAGGCCGAGCTTCTCCTCGCATTTGGCGAAATAGGCCTTTGTCGGTTCGCTCAGTTCCACGGCTGTGAGTTCAAGCGCGGTGATTTTGCCGGTCATGGGGCCATTCTCCTCGTAGGGCGGCGCCTTGTCGCCGAATTCCGATAATTCTTGGCAAGCCGTCAAACCTTTGTCGCTAAACAGCGGTCATCTGCTAGCATAGTCATAAAAGCATTCGACGGGAGGGAAGAAGCGTCATGGCCAGCGTGAAATCCGCAAGCAAGCCGAAGAAAAAATCCATAGCGGCGGCCAAGGCGGAGGAAAGGCCAGCCAGGCTTGCCGATTATCTGCTCGCCCGCGCGCCGGCGGAAGACATCGCCGCCTATGAAGTGGCCGACCTTGAGCGCGCCGCCGATCACGCCGGCCGTGCGGTCGCAAGGCACAAGAAGGGCGAGTGCATCGTCGCCGTCGAGGCCGATCCAGGCGTTGTGCGCCAGGGCCGTCCGGTGACGACCATCACCGTGGTCAACGACAACATGCCGTTCCTGTTCGATTCCATTCTCGGCGAGGTCACCGAGAGCGCTGGCGAGCCGAGCCTGGTCACGCACCCGGTCATCACCGTGCGCCACGGCAAGGCCGGCGTCGAGGAAATCCTCGGCGACGGCAATTTCGCCAGGGACGACGGCAGCCACGACCGGCTGAGCGTCATCCATGTCCATATCCCCAGGCTGACCAGCGAGCACGCGGACGCATTGACCGGGCGGCTGCGCAAGCTGCTCGGCCAGGTTCGCGCCGCCGTCAACGACTGGAGGCCGATGCTCGCCCGCCTCGATCAGGCGATCTCGGAGTTCCGCTATTCTGCCGTACCGCTCGAGAAGAAGAGCGTGGCCGAAGCGATCGCCTTCCTGGAGTGGCTGCGCGACGACAATTTCACCTTTCTCGGCATGCGCGAATTCAAATACACCGGCGGCGAGGAGAGCGGCACGCTGGAGCGAGCCGAGAAGCCCGGCCTCGGCATCCTGGCCGATCCCGACGTGCTGGTGCTGCGGCGCGGCACCGAAGCGGTGACGACAACGCCGGAAATCCGCGCCTTCCTGCATGGGCCGGAGCCGCTGATCGTCACCAAGGCCAACGCCAAGTCTTCCGTGCACCGCCGCATCTATCTCGATTACGTCGGCGTCAAGACCTACACCGCCAAAGGCGCGCTGTCGGGCGAACTGCGCATCGTTGGCCTGTTCACCTCGACCGCCTACACGCGCTCGGTGATGAAGATCCCGTATCTCAGGTCGAAAGCCGAAACCATCATCGCCAAATCCGGCTTCGACCGCCACGACCACTCCGGCAAGGCACTGATCAACGTGCTGGAAAGCTACCCGCGCGACGAACTGTTCCAGGTGCCGGTGCCGATCCTGCGCAAGCACGCCGCGGCCATTCTCGGATTGGTCGAGCGGCCGCGCGTGCGGGCACTGGTGCGCGCCGACCAGTTCGATCGCTTCGTCTCGATCCTCGTCTTCGTGCCGCGCGACCGCTACGACAGCGTCGTGCGCGAGAAGATCGGCAACTACCTGAAAACCGTGTTCGAGGGCCGGTTGTCGGCCTACTACCCGGCCTTCCCCGAAGGCGGGCTGGCGCGCGTGCACTTCATCATTGGCCGCTCCGGCGGCAAGACGCCAAAGGTCGAGCAAGCGACGATCGAGGCGGCGATCCGCGACATCGTGCGGACCTGGGAGGACGCGCTTTCCGATGCGGCGGACGCCAGTGGCGCCGACCAGGCGTTGAAGGCGATCGCCGCGCGGCTGCCGCAAAGCTATCGCGATTCGTTCAGCGCGGCGGTCGCGTTGGCCGATGCCAGGCGCATCGCCAGGATCAGTGCCAGCAATCCGATCGCCATCGATTACTATCGTCATGCCGAGCAGAAGCCGCACCAGGCGTCGCTGAAGATCTATCACCACGGCAGCCCGGTGGCGCTGTCGCGGCGTGTACCAGTGCTGGAAAACATCGGTTTCCGCGTCATCAGCGAGCGCACTTTCGAGGTCGGCGAGGACCAGCCAGGCATGATCAATAGTGATCAGCCCGGCAAGGTCTTCATCCACGACATGGAGCTGGAGAACAGCTACGGCAAGCCGATCGACCTGACCGATGGCGGCGCATTGTTCGAAGACGCGTTCTTGTCCGTCTGGCGCGGCGACATCGACAATGACGGCTATAACGGCCTTGCCCAGACCGCCGGCTTGTGGTCGGGCGAGATCACCATCCTGCGTGCCTATGGCCGCTATTTGCAGCAGGTCGGCATTCCGCAGAGCCAGGATTTCATCGCCGCAGCGCTCAACCGCTATCCCGACATCGCGCGCGGCCTGCATGCGCTGTTCATCGCCCGGCTTGGCCCGACGGCGGAGACTGAAGGCGTGGTGGCGGCAAAGCACCTCAAGGCCAAGATCAGGGATGCATTGGATGAGGTGCCGAACATCGACGACGACACCATCATCCGTCGCTATCTCAATTTGATCGAGGCCTCTCTGCGCACCAATCATTTCGTTGCCGATACGAAAGCGAAGGGCCAGTCGCTGGCCATCAAGCTCGATTCGCATGCGGTCGAGGGATTGCCGGCGCCGCGGCCATGGCGGGAGATCTTCGTCTATGGTTCCGAGGTCGAGGGCCTGCATCTGCGCTTCGGGCCGGTTGCGCGCGGCGGCTTGCGCTGGTCGGACCGCGCCCAGGACTACCGCACCGAGGTGCTGGGTCTCGTCAAGGCGCAGCAGGTGAAGAATGCCGTCATCGTGCCGGTCGGCGCCAAGGGCGGTTTCTATCCGAAGAAGCTGCCGATGAGCGCAGGCCGCGACGCCATCTTCGAGGCCGGCACTTCGGCCTACAAGAACTTCGTCTCCAGCCTGCTGTCGATCACCGACAATATCGGCCTCGACGGTGTCATCCCGCCGGCCGGCGTCGTGCGCCGCGACCAGGATGATCCCTATTTCGTCGTCGCCGCCGACAAGGGTACGGCGACCTTCTCCGACACCGCCAACGCGATCAGCGAGAAGCATGGCTTCTGGCTCGACGACGCCTTCGCCAGCGGCGGCTCGGCCGGCTACGACCACAAGAAGATGGGCATCACCGCCAAGGGCGCCTGGGAAGCGGTCAAGCGGCATTTCCGCGAGATGAACCGCGATGTCCAGACCTCGCCCTTCTCGGTCGTCGGCGTCGGCGACATGTCGGGCGACGTGTTCGGCAATGGCATGCTTTTGTCGCCGCAGACGCGACTGATCGCCGCCTTCGACCATCGAGACATCTTCATCGATCCCGATCCGGATAT
The DNA here is from genome assembly GCF_040320945.1 of Mesorhizobium sp. M0587. NCBI lineage: Bacteria > Pseudomonadati > Pseudomonadota > Alphaproteobacteria > Hyphomicrobiales > Phyllobacteriaceae > Mesorhizobium > Mesorhizobium sp. M0587. The sequence continues at coordinate 3,564 of NZ_JAMYQP010000041.1, read as the reverse complement.
GGCGGCGTCGATGGCCGAACGCCAGCGCATGTTCGCTCTCGCGCGTTCGAGCTGGCAGGACTACGACAAAACCAAGCTGTCGGAAGGTGGCGTGATCGTTTCGCGCAACCAGAAGTCGATCACCTTGCCGGCGGCATCGGCGGCGGCGATCGGCCTCGGCAAGACGACCGCCACGCCGGTCGAGATCATGAGCGCCATTCTCAAGGCGCCGGTCGACCTGCTGTGGTTCGGCGGCATCGGCACTTACCTCAGGGCATCGACCGAGACCAATGCCGATGCCGGCGACCGCGCCAACGATGCCATCCGCATCACCGCGCTCGACGTGCGCGCCAAGGTGATCGGCGAGGGCGCCAATCTCGGCGTGACGCAACGGGCGCGCATCGAGTTCGGCATGAATGGCGGCCGCTGCAATTCCGACGCCATCGACAATTCGGGCGGCGTCAACTGCTCCGACGTCGAGGTCAACATCAAGATCGCGCTGGCGTCGGCCATGCGCAAGGGATCGTTGACGCGCCCGGCGCGCAACAAGCTGCTGGCCGAGATGACCGACGAGGTCGGCTCGCTTGTCCTTTCCAACAACTATCAGCAGACGCTGGCGCTTTCGATCGCCCGCAAGCGCGGTCTCGCCGACATCGCGCATCAGGCCCGGTTCATGACGGCGCTGGAGGCGCGCGGGCTGCTCGACCGCGCCGTCGAGACGCTGCCGTCGCCGGCAGCGCTGGCCGAGCGCGAGGCGCGCGGCGAGCCGCTGACCCGGGCCGAGCTCGGCGTGCTGCTCGCCTATGCCAAGATCGTGCTGGTTTCCGACATCGTCGCCAGCGACGTGCCGGACGAGGCGCATTTCGACCGTGACTTGATGGGCTATTTCCCGGACCGGATGGCCAGGAAATACGCCGCCGAGATCCACGGCCACCGGCTGCGTCGCGAGATCATCGCCCGTGTCGTCGCCAACGATCTCGTCAATCGCGGCGGTCCGTCCTTCGTCAACCGGTTGCAGGAAGCCACGGGTCGCTCCGTCGCCGACGTGGTGCGCACCTTCGCTGTGGTGCGCGACGGTTTTGCGCTGCCGGCGCTCTATCGCGAGATCGACGCGCTCGACAACCAGATCGACGGCCAGATCCAGCTCGATCTCTATCAGGCGGTCAGCCGGCTGATCTACATCACCAGCGGCTGGTATCTGAAGAACGATGCCGGCACCGCACCGCTCGGCCAGCGGATCGCCGAGTTGCAGGACGCCCGCAAGGCGCTGGAGCCCAAGCTGATTTCGCTGCTGCCGGCGTTCTCGCGCGAGCGAATCGAGGAAAAGCGGCATGGGCTGGTCAAAAGCGGCGCGCCGGAAGGCTTGGCCGGGCAGCTGGCGCTCGCCGATGTAGCGGAACTCATCCCCGACATCGCGCTGACGGCGCGCACGGCCGGCGCCGACATCGTCGCCGCGGCCAGGGCGTTCTTCGCCGTCAGCGACGCGTTCCGCATCCCGCGCGTCGAGGAAGCGGCGCGCTCGATCACGCCGCCGGATTATTACGATCAACTGGCCCTGTCACGCGCCACCGACATGATCGGCGCGGCCCGGCGCGGCATCGCGGTGGCCGCACTCACCGGCCATGCCATGGCGGCGGATCCGGTGGCGGCCTGGCTGGAAGCCGGCGGCGAGCGCGTGGCCCGCATCCGCGAGCGGCTGCAGGCGCTCACGGAAGGCGGCGACATCACCGTCTCGCGGCTGTCGGTCGCGTCCGGCCTGATGAGCGACTTGACGGGAATGTGAGCCGTCGTGGCCTCACCCTCCCCCTTGTAGGGAGGGTCGCTGCGAAGCAGCGGGGTGGGGGCGGCGCCGGCCCCCTACCCGGACCTTCGGTCCGACCTCCCCACGAGGGGGAGGTAGGGTAGGCGCCCTTGCTCCCGTCCACTCGGAAATGTGGGCAGGCAAATCAATGAACAGCGGCGCTACGCTTGTTCGTTTGCATGACCATCGGAAAACATGCAGACATGGCGTAAACCGCCAAAAAAGGCGAGTGGAGGGGATATGGGTGAGGTAGCAGTGCAGCGGGCGTCCGGGCGCGGCATCTGGGGGTGGATGTTGTTCGACTGGGCGGCGCAGCCGTTCTTCACGGTCGTCACCACCTTCATCTTCGGTCCGTATTTCGTTTCGCGCATGGCGAGCGATCCGACTACCGGCCAGGCCGCCTGGGGCTACGGCATTGCCGCCGCCGGGCTGGTCATTGCCGTATTGTCGCCGATCCTCGGCTCCATCGCCGACCAGACCGGGCCGCGCAAGCCGTGGATCGCTTTCTTCGCCGCGATCAAGATCACCAGCCTCGTCCTGCTCTGGTTCGCCGCGCCCGGTTCCAACCTGTTCCTGATCGTGGCGCTGTTTTCGCTGGCCTCGGTGGCGGCTGAATTCTCCACCGTGTTCAACGATTCCATGATGCCGCGGCTGGTGCCGAAGAGCGAGATCGGCCGCATTTCCAACGTCGCCTGGGGCCTCGGCTATCTCGGTGGCATGATCGCGCTGATCTTCGTCGTCGCTTGCCTCGCCGGCTCGCCGGAGACCGGCAAGACGATCATCGGCATCGACCCGCTGTTCGGGCTCGACCCGAAGCTCGGCGAGGATGCGCGCGCCACCGGGCCGCTGTCGGCTGGCTGGTATTTCCTGTTCATCCTGCCGATGTTCTTCTTCACCCCGGATGCCATCAAGGGCATCCCGATCGGACCGGCGGTGCGCGAAGGCCTGTGGGAATTGAAATCGACACTGGCGGAAGTGCGCCAGCGCGGCGGCATTTTCCGCTTTCTCGTCGCTCGCATGATCTACCAGGACGGCGTCAATGCCTTGCTGGCGCTGGGCGGCACGTTTGCGGCGGCGATGTTCCACTGGTCGATCACCGAGATCGGCATGTTCGGCATCATCCTCAATGTCGTCGCCATTTTCGGCTGCTGGATCGCGGCCCGGCTGGATACCGGGCTCGGCTCCAAGGCGGTGGTGATGATTGCGCTGGTCATGCTGTCGGTCGCCACCCTCGGTGTCGTCTCGACCGGTCCGGGCTTCACGCTGCTCGGCCTCATACAGTTTTCGACCACCGATTCAGGCGGCCTGTTCGGCACCGCGGCCGAGAAGGCCTACATCCTTTACGGCCTTTTGATCGGTCTGGCGTTCGGGCCGGTGCAGGCATCATCGCGCTCCTACATGGCGCGCAGCGTCACCGCGGCGGAATCCGGCCGCTACTTCGGGATCTATGCGCTGGCCGGGCGGGCGACCAGTTTCCTGGCGCCGTTCCTGGTGGCGACCATCACCGCGCTCAGCGGTTCGGCGCGGCTCGGCATGGCGGTGATCATCCTGTTCCTCGGCATCGGCATGGCGATCCTGGCCAAGACGCCCTATCCGGCGGACCGGGCTGTGGAGTGACTTTACCCTCCCCCTTGTGGGGAGGGTCGATCCGCAAAGCGGAGCGGGGTGGGGGACGGCGCTGGGCCCCCCCCGGGTCCCCGCCATTTGTTGGGAAAGAGGGGTGGGGGGCCCCGCCCCCCCCGGGGGGGGGGTGGGGGGGGTGGGGGGGAAGTTGTGATGGCGGT
>NZ_JAMYQP010000040.1:0-49962 GCF_040320945.1 Mesorhizobium sp. M0587 | reverse complement strand
AGGAATACCAGGGCGGCACCACGGCGGTGTCCAATCTCGGCATGTTCGGCATCAAGGACTTTGCCGCCGTCATCAACCCGCCGCATGCGACGATCCTGGCGGTCGGTGCCGGCGAGGAGCGAGCGGTGGTCAAGAACGGCGAAATCAAGATCGCCACCGTGATGTCGGTGACGCTGTCGACCGACCATCGCGCCGTCGACGGCGCGCTCGGCGCCGAGCTGCTGGTCGCCTTCAAGCGGCTGATCGAGAACCCGATGGGCATGCTAGTCTAGGTCACGTTGATGTGAATCGGCGTCGAATGATGCGCCGGCTCACGACAGAAGCGACTTGTCAGGCGTCGGCCCTTCGCCCATGTTTCATAGTGGACCGCGATCAAGGGAGGATAGCCATGCCCGCATTCGACCCATCCGACGTCAAGACCCTGTTCGGCAAGATGATGGGCGCGTCGCCATCCGATATCAAGCTGGTCGCGCAGCGCCTGCACGACCACGCCTTCGAGCCGCGCATGTCGGCGGACGAAACCAGGCAACTTGTCGCGAGCCTCGGCTACGAGAGCCTGGATGCGTTCTGCGCGGACATCGGCCTGCCCATGCATATCGCGGAGCGCTGGAGCCGCTTCGGCGTTTCCGGCGAGATGAAGCAGGTGTTCACCCTGCTGGCGGCCCAGCGCAGGCGAGTGGCCGAGGCGGTCGCCGAGTTCGAGTCCATGACCCATGTGGGCGTCGAGGATTTTTTACGCGAACGCGGGCTGATTTAGCTCGAGGACCGTTTCAGCCGGCCTTGGCCAGCAGCGCCGTCGCCGTGTCGCTGTCGGTGATCAGCACATTGGTGCTGACGGCTTTCAGCGCGGCGAGGATCGCCGCTACCTTGCGCCTGCCGCCGGCGGCCAGCACGACATTCGGCACCTGGCCGACGACATCGAGATCGATGGCCATGACGCGGCCGTTGACTTCATGGTCGACCAGCCTGCCCGAGGCGTCGATGAAATAGCACAGCATGTTGGCGACAGCGCCCTTTGCCTTCAACGACGCGATCAGCGACGACGGCACGATGCCGTGCCGGAAGATGGTGGCGTCGGGCGACATGTCCCCGACGGTGAGCAGCGCGATGTCGGCAGCTGCCGCGCGCCGGCGCACATCCTGCAGGGCCGGCTGCGCCCACAGGAGATCGCGGAGCGCGGGATCGTCGATCGTTACCGGCGCGGTGATCTGGTAGCTGTCGACCTCGAAGACATCGGCGACCTTGGCGGCGACGATGGACGGATTGATCCATTGCGAATGCGGCAGGCTGCCGACGAGTGCCACGACCGAGGCGCGCTTCAACTGCCGGCGGGCGAGAAAGCCGAGGCTGGCATGCAGCGTCGCACCGCCGCCTATCGCCAGCGTCATGCCGTCCTGCATCTGCTCGCCGAGATAGGCTGCCACGGCGTGGCCGATCGCCTTCTCCAGGTGCTCTTGCGCCGAAGGCGTCGGGATGACGACGGCGGCATCGAGACCCCAGCGCTTCTCGAGTGCACGTTCGAGCGCCACCTGCTCGGCGGTCGGCGCGTTGATCATGGTGACGACGATGCCTTCCGCGGTGCAGGCGGCGAGCGTGCGCATGACCTTCACCCGGCTGACGTCCAGCTTTTCGGCAATCTGCTCCTGCGTGAAGCCTTCGACATAGTAGAGCCACGCCGTCTTGACGTTCAGGTCCGACGACACCATCGGCAGCCGAGCCGTTCTGGGCCTTTTCGCGGGCATCGGTTCTCGTCCCTCATGAGTCATCGCCTGACCGTATTGCCTCTTCGGAGAAGCGGCGGCAGGCTGTCAACTGATGCCGGGCTTCCGGCGCGGCGATTGTTGCATAGTTGTGTTCATTTGTAATTGACTTTGTACATATGAACATATGTTGTGGGTTTCACGCGCTATGTCATCCACCAGTCATATGCGCCGTGCAGGGAGGAAGAGACGGGGAACCGGCCAGGGGCCGGACCGGTCGTGCACTGACAAGACAGGAGGTCTCATGAAGACGCTATTCATCAAGCTGCTGGCCAGCCAGCTGGCGCTCGCGGCAACTTTGTTTGCCGGCGCCGCCAGTGCCGAAACGCTGACGCTCTACACATCCCAGCCGGAGGCCGATGCGGCCAAGACCGTGGAGGCCTTCAAGAAGGCGCAACCCGGCATCGACGTGACCATCTATCGTTCGGGAACCAGCGACATTCTGACCAAGATGGCGGCCGAGTTCGCCGCCGGCAGCCCGCAGCCCGACGTGCTTCTGATCGCCGACGCGGTCAGCATGGAGCTGTTGAAAAAAGACGACCGGCTGTTGCCTTATCCCGAGGCAAAGCTCGACGGCATCGAGCCGGATGCCTACGACGCCGACAAGACCTATTTCGGCAGCAAGCTGATCACCACCGGCATCGTCTACAACACCGCGGCGGCGCAAAAACCCGAGCATTGGGCCGATCTCGCCAAACCGGCCTATGCCGATGGCTTGGTCATGCCAAGCCCGCTCTATTCGGGGGCCGCCGCCTATCTGCTTTCAGGCTTCGCCGGCGATGCCAATTATGGCTGGGATTTCTTCCAGAAGTTGAAGACCAACAACACCGTCAGCGTGCGGGGCAACGGCGCCGTGCTGAAGTCGGTGGCATCAGGCGAAAAGCCCTATGGAATCCTAGTCGACTTCATGGCGATGAACGCCAAGAAGAAGGGCTCGCCGATCGAATTCGTGTTCCCGTCCGAGGGCGTGCCCGCGGTGACCGAGCCGGTCGCGATCATGAAGACCGCCAGGAATGTCGATGGTGCCAAGAAGTTCGTCGATTTCATTCTTTCGGATGAGGGTCAGAAGCTGGCGCTTTCCATGGGCTATCTGCCGGCGCGCGCCTCGGTCGGCCGCCCCGAATGGCTGCCGGAAGGCGTCAAGATCAAGGTGATGTCGTTCGACACCAAGGCAATCGTCGCCAAGACCGACGCCGACAAGGCGAAGTTCTCGGAACTGTTCGGCGGCTGAGCCGGCGATCCCAGCGGGATGCCGCCTCGACGGCATCCCGGACGGCATTGGGCGAGACTCGATCGCATCCATTTCAGGAACCCAGTCATGGCAACACGAATCAGGGAAAGTCGGGGCCAGGAGATGGCCCTGACGGCGGCGGTGGCCGTCGTCATCGTGCTGCTCTCGCTGCTGCCGATGCTGCGCCTGATCAAGGAGATCGTCGCACCCGGCGGCACCGTGTCGACGATGGCCCTTGAGGCTGGACTGAGAAGTCCGGCGACCTGGATCGCCACCTGGCACACGCTTGTGGTCGGCATAGGCGGCACGGTGCTTGCGGTGCTATCGGGAACGCTGGTGGCTGTGCTGATCACGCTGACAGACATTCGCGGCCGCGGCGCCCTGGTGCTCTGCTACGTCATGCCGTTGATGATCGCGCCGCAGGTCACGGCGCTGGCCTGGCTGCAACTGTTCGGACCGGCCAGCCCGTTCCTCAAGCTGTTCGGCGCCGCGCCGCCGCTCGGCACCAAGAACCCGCTCTATTCCACCTCGGGCATCATCCTGCTGCTCGGCGTGCAGTATGGCCCGCTGGTGTTCCTGCTGGTGCGCGCCGGCCTGCGCAAGCTGCCGCGCGAACTGGTCGAGGCGGCACGGGCCGGTGGCGCGAGCTGGTTTACGGTGCTTACCACTATCGTGCTGCCGCTGATGACGCCGTCGATCATGGCGGCCGCGGCACTCGCCTTCGTCTCCTGCGTCGGCAATTTCGGCATTCCGGCCTTCCTTGGCATTCCCGCCAACTATCTCGTGCTGCCGACGCTCATCTACCAGAAGCTGGCCGGCGGCGGCCCCGCCGTACTCGGCGAAACCGCGTTCCTGTCGGTGCTGATCGGCATCATCGCCATGGCGGGCATTTTCGCCCAGGAGGTGATGAGCCGGCGCCGCGACTACCGCATCAGCTCCACGTCGCTACCGGCCGAGCCTTACGAACTGGGCAAATGGAGGCCTGCCGTCCAGGCGGCAATGTGGCTGCTGATCGTGCTGGTGTTGTTGCTGCCGCTATTCGGGCTGGTGCTGACCTCACTGGTTCCGGGTTACGGCATCGCGCTCACCGCCAAGACGGCGACGCTCGACAATTACCGCTTCGTTCTGTTCGAGCACGATGCCGCCAGCCGTGCCTTCTTCAACAGCCTTTGGCTGTCGATCGCCGCCGCCGTCTTCGCGGTGCTGGTCGCCGTGCCGATCGGCTATCTCATCGCCTGGGGCAAGCAGCGCTGGGTGCGGCTGCTCAATTTGTCGGTCGAACTGCCCTATGCCTTGCCCGGCGTGGTGCTGGCGATCGCGTCGCTGCTGCTGTTCCTGCGGCCGATCCCGCTGACCGGCGTCCAGCTCTACAACACGGTCTGGATCATCCTCTATGCCTATCTCGCCCGCTTCCTGGTGCTGGCGCTGCGCCCGACCATCAGCGGCTATCACCAGATCGACCGGGCGCTGGAGGAAGCGGCGCAGGTCGCTGGAGCCGGCCTGTTCACGCGCATGCGCACCATCGTCTTTCCGCTGGTGGCGCCGGCGGCAATCGCCGGCGGCCTGCTGATCTTCATGACGGCGCTCAGCGAGCTCACCGTGTCGGCACTGCTGTGGTCGTCGGGCTCGGAAACGATCGGCGTGGTGATGTTCTCCTTCGAACAAGGCGGCGATTCCAACTATGCGGCGGCGATGTCCGTCATCACGGTCGCGGTCACCTTCGTGCTGATGCTGGTGACCAACCTGCTTGCCCCTCATCTTCCGAGCGGAGTTCTGCCATGGCGCGATTGACCCTGGACCATGTGACCAAGAGCTTCGCCGAGTTCGATGCGGTCAAGGATGTTTCGATCGACGTCGGCGACGGCGAATTCCTTGCCGTGCTCGGGCCCTCCGGCTGCGGCAAGACGACGTTGCTCAGGCTTGTCGCCGGCTTCGAGAAGGTGACGTCGGGCGAAATCCGCATCGGCAGCGAGGTCGTGTCGGGCGCGGGCGGCAGCGTTGCGCCGGAAAAGCGGCGCGTAGGCATCGTTTTCCAGAATTATGCCCTGTGGCCGCATATGACGGTCGCAGAAAACATCGGCTATTCGCTGAAGGTGGCGAAGCTCGACAAGGCCGTCGCGCGCCGGAAGGTTGAAGACGCGCTCGCCCTGGTCAATCTGCAAGGGCTGGGCGAGCGCAGGCCCGCCAACCTGTCTGGCGGCCAGCGCCAACGCGTGGCGCTGGCGCGCTGCCTGGTTGCCGCGCCCTCGCTGGTGCTGTTCGACGAGCCGCTGGCCAACCTCGATGTGCATCTCAGAGCCTCGATGGAGGATGAGTTCGCCGCCTTCCACAAGCGCACCGGCACGACCATCGTCTACATCACGCATGACCAGGCCGAGGCGATGGCGCTGGCCGACCGCATCGCCGTGATGGACCACGGGCGGCTGGCGCAGCTCGCGACGCCGCACGAGCTCTATCATGAGCCGGCGAATGAAATGGTCGCCTCCTTCATTTCGCAAGGCATTCTGCTTCCGGCCGATGTGCTCAGCGCCGAGGAGGCCGGCCATTGCAAGGTCCGGGTTCTCGGAGCCGAGCTGGTCGTCCGCTGCCGGGCCGGCGAGCGGCCGCGCGCCGACGCAAAGATCTGCTGCCGGTCGGCCGATCTCGACGTGTCGCCGGACGGCACCGGCTTCGATGGCCTCGTCAAGCGGGTGATATACCAGGGTGGTGCGGCGCGCATCGAATTTGCGCCTTCCGCAGGACCCGATCTTACCTTGCATTTCGAGCAGCCCGACCCGGTCGTGCTGGAGAGCGGAGCCCAGGCGCGCCTGCGCATAAAGTCCGGCTGGCTGATCCCGGCGGCGGAGGCAGCGCGGTGATGATGCTGGACCTGGCCGGCGGCTTTGGCGAAAAGGGCCGCACCAGCCTCGCCGTCAGCAGCGGAAACGACCGCATCTTGCTCGATGTCGGCATCAAGGTCGGGGCCGCGGGAGCGGAGTACTATCCGGCACTTGGCGGGCCGATCGCTGACATCGACGCGTTATTTGTCTCGCATGCCCACGAGGATCACGTCGGTGCCCTGAGTTGGCTTTTGTCGCGCGGCTATGCCGGCCCGATTTTCATGACGGCCGAGACCCGCGCGGAGGCTCCGGCCACGCTCGCCGGCTATGCCGATCCGGGAGATCTGAAGCGGTTTCCCTTTCCGGATGATCGCATCGAGATTTTCGAACCCGGCGATATGCTGAAGAGCGGCAATTTCACGGTGAGCACGGGGAGATCGGGACATGTCGTCGGCGGCGTCTGGTTTGCCGTCGATGACGGCAAGAACCGCGTCGTCTATTCAGCCGACGTGGTGCCGGACAGCAACGTGTTCGCCATGGACGTGATTCCAGAGTGCGACCTTCTGGTTCTGGATGCCTCCTATGGCGCCGATCCTGTGCCTGGAGCGGCGCGCGCACACGAAATCTCGAATTGGGTGGCGAGACATTCGAAGGGATGCCTTCTGCCGACGCCGCTGTCGGGCCGGTCGCTGGAACTGATCGCGGCCTTGCCTGGGCCTTTCGCCATCCATGCCAGCATGCGTTCGTCCCTCGAAGCGCAGATCGGCGCGACAGCGTCTTTGCTGCCCGGCGTTTCCGAGCTCTTGCTTCGACGTTTGCGGGGTGCGGCCGACTGGACCGATGCCGATCCATTGCCGGCGGTGCCGCTGCTGACCGATGACGGCATGGGCGAGGCAGGTCCGTCGTCGCGGCTTTTGCCGCGCGCCGACCAGGCCGGTTTCCCGGTGCTGCTCACCGGCCATCTGCCGTCCGGCTCCCCAGGCGATTTGTTGCATAAGGCCCACCGGGCGGACTGGATCCGCATGCCCACCCATCCGACGCTGTCGGGCAATGTCGACATCTGGCAGAGAGCGGGGCGGCCGGTGGCGCTCGGTCATTCCTGCGGGACCGATGCTCTCGACGATCTAAAAAGCCATATTCCGTCACTGCAAGCAGAGTGCCGCACCGGCCAGCGCATCATGGTGCCGCAAGGGAGCAAAGAGTGAGAATTCTGATCTGCAACGACGACGGTATCGAAGCGCCGGGGCTCGCCCGTCTCGTCAACGCCGCCAGTGGATTGAGCGACGATATCTGGGTCATCGCGCCCGACGGCAAGCGCACCGCCGCTGGCGCGTCGCTGACGATCGCCCGGCCATTGACGATGCGGCGCGTCAAGCCTGGCTGGTATTCCTGTTCCGGCACTCCGGCCGACTGCGTGGTGAGCGCGATGACCTGGCTGTTTGCCGATGTGAAGACACCGGACCTTGTGCTGGCGGGCGTCAATGACGGGCGCAACGTCGCCGAGGACCTTGCCTATTCCGGGACGCTGGGCATTGCGCGCGAGGCGACATTCTGGGGCATTCCGGCGATCGGCTTTTCGCGGGTGAAGAATCCTGACATCACCGACGCCGACGACCAATGGCTGACGGCGCTGATCGCCTCATTGTGGCAGTCGCGTGCCGACTGGGCGATAGAAGGCCACTGGCTGAGCGTCAATCTGCCGACCTCGCTGCCGGCCGAAATCCAGCAGCCGCGTATCGGCCGCGACAAGATCGGCCGCAAGGCGGAGATTGTGGAAAGCGAGGGCGAGCGGACCGTCATCACTGTCCCGCGCGGGCGCGCTCATGCAAGTGAGCCGGGCGACGAGAACGAGGCGATCGATGCCGGCTTTGTCAGCATCAACCGGCTGACCTGGTTTGGCGAAACGCGGCTGGACGGACGGTTTCTGGACGAGATCCTGCACCAGCGGCAAAGCTAGCCCTGAGTTTCGGTCGTCGCGACTGTCAGGACGGCACCGCCGCTCGTTTGGTCGCGCCAACACCCGATGGCGAGGCCCTGCGCATGGTCTTCAGATCACTAAGCTGTGCAGAGGCTAAATTGCGCCGATTCATTGCCAATGCTTGAAGCCGCGGCTATTTCATTCCACATCGGTCAGGATGAAGGACGAGGCACGAGAACGGCGTCGGAACTTGCTGTGGGGCCTGCCCGCATCGTTGATCCTGCATGCGCTCATCGCCGCGCTCTTGATCTACAGCGTGCCGAGGCCTGCCCAAGAGCCGCAGCAGGAGCAGCCGGTGAACGTCGCGCTCGTGCCTCCGCCCGAACAGCCAAAACCGAAACCGCCGCCAAAGCAGCCCAAAGCCGAAAAGCCGCCGGAAACGAAGGCTGAAAAACCGCCCGAGCAGAAGGTTGAAAAGCCACCTCCGCCGCAAAAGCAGCCCCAGAGATCTCCGCCAATCGAGGTGCTGAAGCCTGTCTTTCAGTTCGGCGAGAAGGATACCGGCCCCAGGAAGTCCCTGGATGGGGGCAGCGCTCAGGAGAATTCGCCGTCGCCGGCCAAGGATAATGATGCGAAGCCGCCTGTCGCGCCGAAGCAGGCAGAGGACAAATCTGCCGCGTCTCCAGACACCGGAGAGCGGGCGGATTCAGCCAAGCCCGGCGAGAAGCCGGCAGCCGCGGCGAAGGACGCCGACCCCGCACAGGATGTGAAGCAGCCAACTTCGGCCCAGGACCGGGATAAACAGCAGGCGGACAAACAAGAGGCGGACGTGCACGACGCCGACAAGCAGACGGCCACATTACCAATGCCGTTGGCAGCCGCCGGCGGCGATGACGAGATCGAGCTTCCCACGTCGGCTGAAGCGCCGAAGCCCAGACCCGAAAACGCGCCGAAACCCAGCCCTGCGAAAGTCTCGAAGTCTGGGAGCGGGAGCGCCAAGGGGCCAAGCTCCACGGACGTGGCCGTTGCTAAATCGCGGGCTTTTTCGGGCCTTCCGGGCGTCCGCAAGCTGTATTCGCAAGGCGCTACCGGCGATGCGCTGGCCACGACGTCGATGGGAGGTGTGCCTCGCGGCCAGCGGGCTGCCAAACTTTGCGCCAGCGCGTTGCAGCAGCAACTGCTGGACGCCTCTTATTTCCCCCAGTTGATCCCAAGTGTTCCGCTGAAGGTCGGCAATATCCTTAACGCCCCGGATGTCGCCTTCCGCACAGCTACCACATGGTACCATCTGGGCTTCCGGTGCGAGGTCGACACCGATGCGACGAGGGTCTTGTCTTTCGACTTCCGTGTAGGGCCAGTGATCCCGCCCAGCGAATGGGCCGGCCTCGGACTGCCTACTCGCTAGTGGTTACCGTTTCACGGAAACGCCAAAGGAACCATTTCACATCAGGCGGGGACACCGAGTCCAGCCAGCCGCCGGCTAACTTCATGCCAGTCCGAACAGATGGCGGCGGCGCCCGCCGCTGTCAGCCGCGCGGCGTGCTCGGCATAGGTGTGGCCGCCGCCGGTGTAGCCTATCGCCGTCATGCCGGCGGCAACCGCGCCCTGGATGCCGAAGGGCGAATCCTCGATGACGATGCAATCGCCAGGGTTGGCGCCAATCTTGGCGGCGGCGAACAGGAAGATGTCCGGTGCGGGCTTGCCGTTCTTGACCATCGAAGAGCTGTAGATCGCATCGCCGAAGAACCGTGCCAGTCCCGTGACCTTCAGGCTGTGGTTTATGCGCTCGACCGAGGACGAAGAGGCAACGCAACGGTCGCCAGCAAGCGTTTCCAGAAACGCGGCTATCCCGGGTGTCGGCTTCAATTCTTCCGAAAACAGGATCTTGGTCTCGGCCCAGATGTCGGTGTCGGCGGCCGCCGGAAACTGGTGGCCGGTCAATTCCCTGATCCTGACGATGATGTCGGACTGCTTCATGCCCACGCACTGGGCGATGATGCCGCCGTGGACGCCAGGCATGCCATGCTTCTCGTAGACACGCTCATAGGCGCGCGCCGCCAGCGGTTCACTGTCGACGAGAACGCCGTCGCAATCGAAAATGATAGGCCTTGATCGCGCCACGCGCTTTTCTCCCAGTCGATTTTTGCACATCGCTATCGGCTAGAACTCAAATGTTCAATAGCGTGATGTGTCTTGAGCCCGTTTGAGGCACGAAACGATGGCCAGTCAAAGCTGGCGCAGCGCATCGCTTGCACGGGAGGATCCGAGCGCCCGTTGCATGGCTTGCCGGGACTGTGCGCGGTCCGGCGTGATCCAGTTCGGTTCGGCACCGAGGAAACGGTCGAGGAAAGCCACCGCATAGGCCGGCATCTCGGTCACGTTCTCGCGATAGGACCACCATGTCCGCAGGTCGTCGGCGCATTTGTCGATGCTTGGTGCGCTACCGAATTCCTGCTCGTAGATCGCCGAAATGGCCGAGACGCAATAGTTGGTGTAGAGGAACCCTTCCGGCCAGAAGCGGACGATTGCCAGCGTGCCGGCATTCTGTTCCGTTTCGAGGAGATGGGCGAGTCCGGAGATTTCCCTGGCCGGCGCCTGCCTTATCAATTCGCGCAGCACGAGGCCGGCGGCGAAGACGATGAAGTCGGCGCGGTCGACCGCGGCGAAGCGCTTCTGCGCCTCCATGATCTCGACCCAGTCGAGAAAGGCCCGGGTGAGCTTCGCTTCGTCGATTTCAAAGCGCACGCCGAACGTATCCGAGACCACCTTGGCGCTGCCGCGAAAGGTGGCGCGGAACCAGCGCAACTGCCGCAACCGATGGCGAAGGTCGGGCATCAGGGCCAGTTCGTCCCTAAAGGGCAGATCCATGTTCCTCGTATCCTGTTTCCCGGCAAGGCTACCACAACAGCGCCGTCGCCGAAATCGACCAGCGGCCTGTGGATGACGACAGCAAACGCTAATATCATACATATTGACATTCTCGGAAACAAATGTTCTCACTTTGCTGTTGTCACGTGCTGGTCCAAAGTGCGGTTCAACGGAGACTTCGGGAGGAGAACCGAATGGCGATTTGGCAGTGGGGACTGCTTCTGCTGGTTATCGTGTGGGCGCTGCAGTCGCTCGGCGTATGGCTGCAGATGCGGCACTATTCGGATGTCTTCCGGGGCGTCACCGACCAGTACAAGGATGGCTTCGTCGGAGCCGGCAATTTTCGCGGTCGATTGGCCAAGGGCACCATCGCGCTCGTCGTGGTGACGCCTGACCTCATCGTGCGCCGCCTGATGGTGATGAGCGGCCGTTCCGTGTTCACCAAGTTCAAGAGACATCAAGAATTCGAGGGTGTTCCCCTCGATCGACTCCGGTCCAACCCTGCGATCATGGGGGAGGGGGAACCCGGTGTGGCCGAGGCCGTGAAACGCGCGATCGAACAGATCGATAAAGCACGGTCGGAGCCGGGGAAGAAGCCGGGCCTGTCCGGCTTGAACTTAGCAAGGGTCTAGAGGACGCCGAGCGCCGGCTGGGATAACCGGCAAGTCGGCATAAGGAGGAGAAATGTCTGTATTTTCGTTATTGGCGCAGCATGCCGACATGGCCGTGCATAACCTGCATGTCGCAGGCACCATGGTCTCGGATGCTGCCTGGCATGGCAAGCTTGGCGTCGAGCATGCCACCGATCATCTCGTGGTTTTGGCGCAGGCGCAGACCGACAACGCGCCAGTCACCGCCGATCAGCTAAAGGAACAGCTGAAAAACGTGCAGCAGGAAGAGCAACTCGGCTGGCTCACGGCAATCGGCAAATACTTCATCGGCATCTTCCAGAAGGGCGGCGAAGTGTTCGCCGGCTTCGTCACCGGCATCATCCCGACACTGGTGGTGCTGATGACCGCCTTCTACGCCGTGACCGAACTGGTCGGCGAGGAGCGCGTGCATGGCCTGGCGCGCGGCGCCGGCAGGATCGCACTGACGCGCTATACGCTGCTGCCGCTGCTGGCGGTGTTCTTCCTGACCAACCCGATGGCGTACACATTCGGCTCATTCCTGGAAGAAAAGCACAAGCCCGCTTTCTATGACGCGGCCGTGTCCTACGTGCATCCGCCGCTCGGCCTGTTCCCGCATATCAACCCCGGCGAATACTTCGTCTGGGGCGGCATGCTGGTCGCGTTGCTCGACCTCGAGAAGCGGGGTGTCGTCGCCGGAGGTTATCACGTCAAGGTGGCGATCTGGTATGCCATCGTCGGCCTCGTCGTCATCCTGCTCAAGGGCATGCTGACCGAGCGCATCACCGCCATCATGGCACGCCGTCAGGGCGTTGAGCTGTAAGGGCGGGGAGGACATCATGGCCAAGACATACAAAGCCGTACGTATTTCCAGGGGCAAGACAGGCTGGGGCGGTCCACTCGTGATCGAACCGACCGAACAGCGCAGCAAGGTTGTGTCCGTCACCGGTGGCGGTATTCACCCGGTAGCGCAGCTCATCGCCGACATGACCGGCGCCGAAGCCGTCGACGGCTTCAAGGCGCCGCCGATCGAAAGTGAAATGGCGGTGGTCGTCGTCGATTGCGGCGGCACCGCGCGGTGCGGCGTCTATCCGCGCAAGCGCATTCCGACCGTCAATCTGACGCCGGTCGGGCAGGCTGGGCCGCTCGCCCAGTTCATCACGGAGGACATCTACGTTTCGGGCGTGAAGCCGGCCAACGTCACAATGGCGGACGGATCCGAAGCGGTCACCACTGCGGGGGGAGCAGCATCGATGAGTTCAAGCACCAACAATACGGCGGCGGCGCCGAAGCCGCTGCCGAGCGAAGGCGGCGTTATCGGCCTGATCAGCTCGATCGGCCGCGTCATGGGCCGTGTGGTCGGTATCTTCTTCAATGCCGGCCGCCGCACGATCGATCAGGTGGTGCGCAACGTGCTGCCGTTCATGGCCTTCGTGACCATGCTCATCGGTCTGATCCTCTACACAGGCATCGGCGATGTGCTGGCGCAGCCGATGGGTCCGCTGGCCAACAACATCGTCGGCCTGCTGATCATCTCGGCCATCTGCGGCCTGCCGTTCCTGTCGCCCATCCTCGGGCCAGGCGCGGTCATCGCGCAGGTCATCGGCGTCGCCATCATCGGCCCGCAGATCGCCAACGGCACGATTTCGCCGGCGATGGCGCTGCCGGCGCTGTTTGCCTACAATACCCAGGTCGGCTGCGACTTCGTTCCCGTCGGCCTGGCGCTTGGCGAGGCCAAGCCGAAGACGATTGAAATCGGCGTCCCGGCGGTGCTCATCAGCCGCCAGATCATGGGTCCGGTTTCGGTGCTCATTGCCTGGGTCGTCAGCCTGATCGTGTTCTGAGAAAAAGAAGAAATGAGGTTCGCCACATGACGGTTCTGTTGAGAACACGGGTCACATCCATCGGGCCCGAAGTGGCGGATCTCGCCGAAGGGGGCGTGGTCATCCTGTTCGCGGATGGCTCGCCGCCCGAGCTTGCCGAGGTTTCCGTGCTCCACAAGACGGAGCACGGACCCAGCGACGGTGCGCCTCGAAAGGGCGCGACGATTACCCTTGGTCCGGTTTCCGCGACGATCACCGCCGTCGGCTCCAGCGCCTGGAGCAAGGTCCTCGAAATGGGCCATGTCGTCATCTCGTTCAATGGCGCCACGGAGGCCGAAAGGCCGGGTGAGATCTGCGCGTCGCAAGTCGACAGCCAAGCCCTCGTGGCCGCCCTGAAGACAGACGCGATCATCACCATCGCCGCCTGAAAGCATCCGCGCCCGCACCGAGGTCCGGCCGGGTGCCAAAACCAGAGTATTTGCCATGGAACGCTCGACCATCGTCAGAGTGCATGAAGGTCTGCACGCTCGGCCCGCCACGCGGTTCGTCAAGCTCGCCAAGGCTTTCGAATCCGACGTGGAACTGGTCAAGGACGGCAAGGCGGTCAGCGCCAAGAGTTCGGTCAAGCTGATGCTGCTGGCGGTCAAGGAGAACCAGGAGGTCACGGTGCGGGCGAACGGCGCCGACGCCATCGAGGCCATCGAGGCGCTGATAGGCTATCTCGAGAACCCCAAGGCGGGCCTCGACGATGAGGCTGAGTCGCAGAGCGCGGCGAATGATGCCGGGCAGGACTTGGTATCCGCGGCGGCGGCGCCTGTTGGGCCAAACCACCTGCGTGGCGTCGCGGCAAGCGAGGGCGTCGCCATCGGGCCGGCTTTCGCGCATTTTCCGCCTGATATCGCCGGACAAGGCCGCATGTTGCAGGCTGAAGAGATCGCCAGCGAGATCGACAGGTTCCGCGCCGCCGTCAGCGCCGTTCAGGCGCGGATGGACCGGGCGTTGGCGCACGACAGCCTGTCGGCTGGAGACCGCGGCATCGTCGCGGCACTCAGGGATATCGCCGCCGACGATAGCCTGACCGGCGAGGCCGAGGACCTGATCACGGGCGGCAATGACGCGGTTTCAGCCGTGATCACCGCCGCTTCCGCCATCGCCGCCGATTTCAGCGCCGTCGACGATCACTATCTCAACGCGCGGGCGGATGACGTCCACGCGGTCGGACGGCAGATCTGCCTAGTGCTGCTCGGGCAGGATGACGTCAGCCTCGAGAACATCCCCGAAGGCGCCATCCTCATCGCCGACGACATCGGTGCCTGGGATCTGGCGCGCGCGCCGCTGACGCGCATCGGCGGCGTGGTATGCGGCCATGGTGGCGCCACCTCGCACATTGCCATCATCGCCCGCTCGCATGGCATTCCGGCGGTGCTGGGTCTTGGCGACCAGGTCAATGCCTTGCGCATGGCGCGCAAGGTGGCCATTGACGGCAACACCGGCCAAGTGATCGTCGATCCCGATGCGGCGACGTCCGCCGATTTCGCCGGCCGTGTCGAAGCGGCGGCAAAGGAACGTGCCGGCCTGACCGTTTTCAAGACAGTGACGCCGAAGCTCACCGACGGCAAGGTGATCGAGGTCGCGGCCAATATCGGTTCGCTGGAGGAAATCGAGGCGGCGCAAGAGGCGGGCGCGATGGGCGTCGGCCTGTTCCGCACCGAGCTTCTGTTCATGCGCCACATGCATCTGCCGTCGGAGGACATGCAAGCCGAGACCTATGCGGCGCTGGCCAAGGCCTTCGCGCCCTATCCTGTCATCGTGCGCACGCTCGACATAGGCGGCGACAAGCCGATCGCCGGCATCGAATTTCCCGACGAGGAAAACCCTTTCCTCGGCTGGCGCGGCATCCGCATGTGCCTTGACCGGCCCGACATCTTCAAGCGCCAGCTCAGGGCGCTGCTGAGGGCCGCCGTACACGGCAACATCAAGGTGATGCTGCCGATGGTGTCCGACATCGGCGAGGTGAGGCAGACGCGGGTGCTGGTCGACGAATGCGCGGCGGAACTGGACGCCGAAGGCGTGCCCTATGCGACGTTCGATCTCGGCGTAATGATCGAAACCCCGGCCGCCGTGCTGATCGCGCCGGCACTGGCCAAGGAGGTGGCTTTCTTCTCGATTGGCACCAATGATCTCACCCAGTACATCATGGCCGCCGACCGGCTGAACCCGACCGTGGCCAAACTCAACGACGTCACCAATCCGGCGGTCATGTCGGCGATCGAACTGACAGCCAAGGCGGGCGTCGCCGCCGGCATCATGGTCGGCATGTGCGGCGAGGCGGCCGGCCGTCCCGACCTCATTGCGACCTTCGTCAAGATGGGGCTGACCGAGTTGTCGATGAGCCCGGCCTCTATCCAGCGCGCGAAGAAGGCGATTATGGCCATGGCGGCCGAAGGCTAGGGCGGTTCACCGTTTGCTGAAAAGCCGAACCGCTCCATCTCTTTGTTTTTGCGCAATTGCGGACGAAAAAGCGTTCTGCACTTTTCCTGGAATTGCCTCAGGCGATTGTGGACAGTCAGGGCAGGTGGGCGAGCAAGGTAGCGAAGACAGGCGTCAATTCACCGATCGGGCTTGCCTTTGCGCAGGCCTGGACAAGGCGGTCGTGACGTATACCGGCTGCCAGGATGGCGATCTCCAGCATATCCGGCTCCGGCGAACCGTCGCTGCCTTTCGTCGCCAGGCCGCAGGCCAGGACGACCGGCGCCAGGCAGCTTATATCGAGCGCCCGGTCGGCAAACGCTGCCGGCGTTTCCGGGGTGGCTTCGGCAAATCGGACCGGACGCTGATTGAGGCACTCGACCAGCAGCGCCGAACAGGCAGCCGAGATCGCCTGCAATCCCGGGTCGGGCGCGGCCAAGGTGGCCAAGAGGTCGCCGTGCCGCTTGCGCATCGACGCATGGACAGCGGCAAAATCGGCTTCGTGGATGCGGGCGTTCTCGATCTTCAGGCCGCCCAGCACCGCCTTGGTCAGATAATACATATCGCGCCGGAACAGGCGTTCGGCGCTCAACTGCCGGTCCTCGTTGCCGGCCGGGAAATAGGTGCCGAGGCCTTTTACGGTGGTTCCGTCCACCGCTATCGGGCGCTCATGTGGAACAAAGGACTCAGCGATCGACAGCGCTTCGTCGACGGCGCTTGCGGCATGACCGAGCAGTCCCTCGATGCCCTTGCCCGGAAAGGGCGGCAGATGGCTGGTCGCTTCGCGCAAGATGCTGGCGTCGCCGGTGCTGTCATGACGGCTTTGGCGGATGGCATCGCGGACTTCCCGCAGCCGGTCCTTCAGGTTGACGCGGACGTCTTCGGAAATTTGTCGGAGCATCGCGGTTCGCCTCGAAGTTGCTGCGAGCGGCCGCCAGCAGGAGGCCGGTCACCAACTCTACATTGTTCCTATCGATTGGTAGATCAATAGGCGATAGTAGACCAGCATGCAGAATCGGCGACGGCGCGTTCGTCCATCGCCGCAGGAGGAACAGAGTTGGGCAGGCGACGACAGGGCGAAATCGAGAACGGTCGAGAGGCAAGCGAGGCAACCGAGCAGGTGGTCAACGAAAGCCGGACGGATCGTCTCAGGATCCGCGCCGCCTGGATGTATTTCGTCGAGCAGATGACGCAGAACGAGATAGCCGACGTGCTCGGCGTCGGCCGCGTCACCATCGTGCGCATGCTGGCGGAAGCCAGGTCGCGCAACGAGGTGAAAATCACCATCGAGAGCGAACTGTCCGAGATCGTGAGGCTGGAGCGCGCGCTGGAGCGCACGTTCGGCCTGCAGCAGGCGCTGGTGGCGCCGCTGACCGCGCCCAATGCCGATCCGCTCCCCGCGATCAGCGCCAAGACCGGCAGCTTCTTGTCCGACACGATGAAATCCGGCATGCGCGTCGGCGTCGGCTGGGGACGGACGCTGTTCTCAAGCCTGCCCTTTATCAGCGCCAAGTCGCTCACCGATTTCAAGGTCATTTCGTTGCTGGGCGGTGTCGGCGTCGTGCGCCGCTACAACCCAGCCGAGTTCGCCTGGCGCTTCGCCCAAATCTTCCAAGGCGACGGCCATCTTATCCCGACGCCGGCCGTCGTCGACAGCGTCGAGACCAAGATCGCGCTGGTCGAACGCTGCGGCCTGCAGGAGGTTTTTGAAATGGCCAACGTGCTCGATGCCGTTCTGCTGAGCGTCGGCGGCATCGCCTCGGCCACTACCTTCTCTCGCGGCGGCTTTCTCAAGGAAGCGGACCGGGAGGCCCTGCTCGCGCGCGGCGCCGTCGGCGACCTCCTGTTTCATTTCTTCGACCGCAATGGCGACCTGGTCGACCATCCCGTCAACAGCCATGTGATGTCGGTGGATGTCGACCGTCTGCGCAAGGCGCCGATCCGCATCCTGACGTCCGGCGGCGAAGAGAAGACCGAAGCGCTGCTTGGCGCCATGTCTCTTATCGCCCCGACGATCCTGATCACCGACGAGGAAAGCGCAAGGCGCATGCTGGAAGCGGTCAGCGCAAGCTGAAGGCGCCCGTGATGTAGTCCGGCTCGGCCCCGTATTCGTCGAAAACGGCGGCAAGGTCCGGCGTGTCCGCCAATATCCCGCTCAGTACCAGTGCCGTGGCGAGCCCGACGCCCTTGCCGCCTGCGATGTCATGCTCGACGCTGTCGCCGACGCAGACCACGCTGCGCCGGTCCGGCTCGCCGGCCAGCGCCAGCGCTGTCTCGAAAATCGCCGGACCAGGCTTGCCGATGCGGGTGACGCTGCCGCCCAGGCTTTCATAGAGGTCCGCCAGCCGACCGGCGCCGAACCGGGGACCGACGGCAGTCAGCATGATTTTGTCTGGATTGGTGCAGAAGCACGGCACCTGCCGCGCCGCTGCCGGCGCAAGCAGCCGGCGATAGTGGTCGAGGTCGTAGCGGTCGCCCTCGCTGGCCGCGATCAGCACCAGGTCGGCGGTATCGCCGGCTCCGGTCAACACAAAAGGCAGACCCTCGATCGCGGTGCGGTCATTATCGCGGCTGATCAACAGGCAGTTCGTGCCAGGCCGTAGCGCTTCGGTCGCCGCCATTTCGTGGAAGGATCGCCACGCCACCTCGCCGGAGGAAACGAAATGATCCCAGCTTCCGGTCTCGAAGCCGAGCCTCAGCAAACGGTCTTCATTGGGCCTGGCGCGCCTGCCGGAGTTGGAGACCAGCACCACGGTCTTGCCGGCGCGCTTCAGTGCCGACAATGCAGCCACCGCGCCTGGATAAGGGGCGGAGCCGTCATGCAGCACGCCGAACTGGTCGAGCAGGAAAACCTGGTAGCGCTCCACCAGCGGCCCGATGCCGTCGAGGCGTTCGACCATTGCGGTACTCATAGCAGCCCGGCCTGTTTCAGACATAGCAACCCTGCCTTGTCCGCCCCCTTCAGCGCCAGCCTGGCGGTGCCGGCGGCTGCCTCGTCGGAAAGCGCGGGCAGGAAGTCGACGCCGAGCTTGCGCCGCCGGATCGCCGTCCATGCCGGGTTTGCCGCGCCGCCGCCGACGCTGCGGACCGAGGTCAGCGCCGGCGCGCCGAGTTCGCCAAGCCGGCGATAGCCGAGCGCTTCGATCGCGGCCATGCCTTCGAACATTGCCTTCAGATAGTCGGCATCGTCCACCGGGCGCGGGACAAGGCGCGGGGGGAGCGCCGGATCGGCGATCGGGAACCGTTCGCCTGATGTGGCGAGCGGATAATAATCGAGACCGGTCTCGGTCGCGGGGTCGATTGCCGCGCTGAGTTCGATGACGCGGGCGAGCGGAAAATGCTGCGCCAGCACCTTGCCGCCGGAATTCGAGGCGCCGCCGGCCAGCCAGTCATTGCCCAGCCGATGGCTGTAGATGCCGTATCGCGGCGCCGAAATCGGCCGGTCGGACAGGATCTTGATGGTCAGCGAGGATCCAAGCGCCGTGACCCCGTCGCCGGCTGTGTCCGCACCTGTCGCCAGAAACGACGCGCAGCCGTCCGTCGTGCCAGCCACCACAACCACATCGTGCCGCAGGCCGAACAGGTCGGCAACAGATGTGGTGAGCGTGCCGGTTATATCGCCCGGCTGGAGGACCCGCGGCAGCAAGTCCAGGCGCATTCCGGTCGCCGCGATCCAGACCGGCCAGCGGCGGGCCTCGACATCGTAGCCGGTTTTCAAGGCATTGTTCTCGTCGCTGACGTCGAAGCGGCCCGAGAACTGTCCGGCGATCCAGTCGGCCTGATGCAACACCGCCGCCACGCCCGGCAGATGCTGGAAGTGAAGCGCCTTGGCGAGGCCTGACGTCGCGCCATGCGCGGCGCTCGCCGCCGGCGCCTCGCGCGCGATCGCGGCCAGTATGTCGTCGTCGTCGACCTTGTCGTTGTACATCAGCGGCTCGGCGAGCGGCCGTCCGGCAACATCGACCGGCAGCAACGTGCCCGAGGTGCCGTCGACGGCGATGGCGCGGACCGTGGTCCGGTCGATGCCGGCAAGCAGCTCCGCCAGCGCCGTCCGGACCGCTTGCCACCATGCGATCGGGTTGCGCGGATCTTGGCCAAACGCATCGAGGCGGACGGCGGATTGGCCGGCAATGGAAAAGTCCGGGCGCATGGCGACGGCGCGCGCGCCAGAGGTGCCGATATCGACGCCGACGACAAGGCAACCGGAAAGAGGCGAGCCGGCAACGGACGACATATCAACCCCCCGAGGCGTTCAGCTTCTGGCGGTACTGCTCGGCGTCCCAGTTGACCAACTCGTCATTCTCCGCCTCGGTAAGGTAATTCAACGTCGCCGTAACATCGACCCGCGCCGTCACGTCGGCAAGGCAGCGCTGCATGGCGTCCGCGCCGGCGCTGGCATTGCCGCGCATCAGGACGCCAAGCCCGGGAAACAGGATCGACGCGGGCTGGTCGCCCAAGCGCTCGGCCACGGCGGCCGCATTTTCGCCGGGGCCCGCCACGACCGAGCCTTGGCCAAGGAAAATGACGTGATCCGGGTACAGGCTGCCACCTGACGCCATGCGTCGGCTTTCGGGGTCGATGGCCACGGCATGCGCCTCGACATCGGCCGGCAGCCTGTAACCGGTGTCTCCGGCAAGCGCCTTCAGCGCCGCGATGTCCGGTGCGGCTGCCTTGCGCGGCGATCGCGCCAGCAGCCCGGTGACGCGCCGCAGCAAGGTTTCGGCCTCGGCCACCGTGTCCGCCGCGACGACCAGTCCGTGATTGCCGAGGATCAGGACATCGACGCCCGGCCGCAGCCTTTCGGCAATGCCGCGGGCAAGCGGCAAGCCCGGCCGGAAATAGGGCACATAGGCCCATTCGATCGAGGCGAGCCGCCTAGCCACCTCGGCCTCGCCATTGGCCTGCACGGCAAGCGAGATGGTATCCACGCAGTGGACATGCAGGACCACTCGCTGCGGCATCAGAGCGTGGACCGTGGTCTCGATCGAGGGACGCAATCCGCGTGCGTTGAGCTCACCGATGGCGAAGCCCTGCGGCTGGTCGGCGGCGCGGTCGCGCTGTTCCACCGCTTTGACGAGCGGCGACATCGCCACGGGCACCATGATGTCTTCGGCAAGCGCGTCCTTCAGCCAGGTACCGGAAGCCTTGATCCAGAGCGTGTCGCCGGCTTTCAGCGAGGTGTTGCCGCCAGCGGCCTGGGTCAGATGCGGATCGCGTCCGATGGCTGCCGAAAGCGACCGCAGCGCCGCCATTTCCTGCGCATCCGCATGGGTCCCCATCGCATTTCCTCCAACAATCCGTCTTGCCCGACCTGAAATTCACATGCGGTGCGGGTAACAGGTGATATCGCAGATAAGAGTGAGTTCCGTCAACCGTGATCTAATCTCGTCAGATGCGACTTGCAATCAAACTAATGTTGAGTAAGTTACACCAATTGCCGTCGCAGAACGACATTTGGGAGGAAACAGGTGAGCGACTCCGGCCGCCAGCGTCAGATCGTCGAACTCTTGCGGGATCGCCCCTTCGCCTCGGTGCGCGAGCTGCAGGAGCGGCTTGGCGTTTCGGCGGCGACGGTGCGGCGCGATATCGACAGGATCGACGAAGCCGGCGAGGCGCGGAAGGTCTATGGCGGCATCTCGGCGCTCGACGGCGCTTCGCAAGCTGGAGTCGCCTATGCCCGTCCCTATGACGAGAACCGCGACCTTGCGGTCGAGGCCAAGCGGCAGATCGCAGCGATCGCGGCGACCATGGTGCGCGACGGCGACGCGGTCATCGTCCATGGCGGCTCGACCTGCTTCCATCTCGGCGTCAAGCTCGCGGATCGCAACATCCGGCTCTACACCAATTCGATGCCGCTGGCGGCCTATCTCAGCGACCATGGCCATTGCAGCCTCACCGTCGCCGGCGGCGAGCTGCATCGCGAGCCCGGCATCATTCATTCGCTAACGCAGGCGGTGCCCTTCTACGCCTCGAAGTTCTTTGTCGGCGCGCAAGGCATCGGCGCGGAAGGCGTGCTGGAATCGCATCCGCTGCTGGTGCGCTCGATCGTCGAGCTCAGCCTTTGCGTCGATCAGATCGTGGTGCTGGCCGACAGCCGCAAATTGTCGATCCAGGCCCGCAACGTGGCGCTGCCCCTGTCACGCATCGGCACGCTGATCACGGACGACGGGCTTTCGGATGCCGACGCGCGCATGCTGGAGGATGCCGGCGTCACGGTGCGGATCGCGTCCACCTCGGGAGCGATCGCGTGAAGCTGGCCGTCCTCGATTTCGGCAAGACCAATTCGAAGCTGTTCGTCTTCGGAGAGCACGGCTGCATCCTCGACGAACGACGGACCCAGCCGAAATGGACGCGCCAGGCGGATTTCGTCGTGCTGGACGAGGCCGAGCTTCATGATTGGGCGGTCGGCGCCGTGGGCGATGCGGTCGATCGCCATGGCGTGGAAGGCCTGATGATCTCGGGTCATGGCTGTACCTTCGCGCTGGTCGACGATACCGCGCTGACGCATCCGATCCTCGATTACGAGCAGGAGCCGCCGGCTGAAATCGCCGCGCGGATCGATCGCCGCATTCCCGATTTTGCCGAAACTTTCTCGCCGCGCCTGCCGCTTGGCTTCAACTATGGCCGCCACATGCTGTGGCTGCAGGAGGTCGATCCCGATGCGTTCGCGGCGGCGAAATCGATCCTCGGCTATCCGCAATACTGGAGCTGGCGCCTCGGCGGCAGGCCGGTCTCGGAAGTGTCCTATCTCGGCTGCCATTCGCATCTATGGGCGCCGCGCAAATCCGACTTTTCCTCCTTGGTGGACGGCGAGGGGTGGCGCGACCAGATGCCGGCCTTCGCGCGCGCCGGCGCTGTCGTCGGCGAACGGCGTTTCGGCCATGGCAAGCGGCCCATCGCCATCCATAACGGCGTCCATGATTCGAACGCGGCGCTGTATGCCTATCGCCGGCAGGAGCTGGGGCCGCTGACCGTCGTCTCGACCGGCACCTGGGTGGTCGTGCTCAATCCCGATTGCCCGCTCGAAGCGCTCGACCGTTACCGCGACATGCTGGTCAATGTCGATGTCGACGGCGGCCCGGTGCCGACCATCCGCTTCATGGGCGGACGCGAATTCGCTGCCATCAGCGGCGACTGGCAAGGCCCGATCGAAGGCTCGGCGCTGCGGCGGGCGGTCGATGACGGCATCATGGCGCTGCCGAGCTTCGCGCCGGGTGGGCCGATGCCGGATCGTGCCGGCCGGCTGGTCGGACGCAAGCCAGACGCCGCGGAACGTGCGGCCGCGGCGCTGCTCTATGTGGCGCTGATGGTCGATCTCTGTCTCGATCTGATCCATTCGAGCAACACCGTGATCGTCGATGGCGGGCTCAACAATGGCGGCTTGCTCGCCAGCCTGCTGGCGCAACTGCGCCCTGGCCAAGCCTTCATGCAAGGCGCCACGCTGGAGGGCAGCGCCACCGGGGCGGCGGCTCTCGCCTTCGAGAGCGCCGGGCGTGAATTCGCCGCCGAGCGACCGGAGCCGGTGCATGCGGCGAGCCTGGCTGGCCTTGCCGGCTACCGCGACGGCTGGCGTGATTTTGTTGCCGCCGGGCACGGGACCGCCGGCAAAGCGGCGGGAGGTGTACGATGAGCGCGGCGGTCAAGACGCAGCCGGCGCGCCAGCCGGTGCTGGAAATGCGGCACATTTCGAAGACGTTTGGCACGATCCGCGCGTTGCAGGACGTCTCGCTCACCGTCCATGCCGGCGAATTGCATGCTTTGATGGGTGAGAACGGCGCCGGCAAGTCGACGCTGATGAAGGTTTTGTCGGGCGCCTATCGGCCAGATCCCGGCGGCGAGATCCTCATCGACGGCGTGCCCGCCGCGACCGGCGATCCGATCAAGGCGCGCGCCAGCGGCGTCGCGGTGATCTACCAGGAACTGTCGCTGGCGCCCAACCTGACGGTGGCGCAGAACATCTTCCTGGGCAACGAGCCGCGCCGGTTCGGCATCGTCGACCGCGACCAATGCAACCGGCGCGCCAGCGAGATCGTCGGCCGGCTCGGCGTATCCTTTTCGGCACGTGCCCTGATCGCAGGCCTGTCGCTCGGCGAGCGCCAGCTGGTCGAGATCGCGCGCGCGCTTTCGACCAATGCGCGCATCATCGTCATGGACGAGCCGACCACCTCGCTGACCTCGCGCGAAACCGAGCGGCTGTTCGAGGTGATCGCGACGCTGAAGGCGCAAGGCATCGCCATCATCTACATCAGTCACCGCATGGAGGAGGTCTACCAACTTGCCGACCGCGTCAGCGTACTGCGCGACAGCGGCTATGTCGGCACGCTGGAGCGCGCCGACCTCAGTGCCCCGCGCCTCGTGTCGATGATGGTCGGCCGCGACCTTTCCGCCTTCTACAAGAAGGACCATCGTCCGCCGGACAGCGCGCGCGCCGTGGCGCTGTCGGTGCGCGGCATGTCCGACGGCCGTCTGCTGAAGAACTGCTCGTTCGATCTCCACAAGGGCGAAGTGCTGGCCCTGGCGGGTCTGGTCGGCTCCGGCCGCACCGAACTCGCCCGGCTGGTTTTCGGCGCCGACAAGCGCACCACGGGCACCATGGAACTTGACGGCAAGCCGATCTCCATCGGCTCGCCGCGCGAGGCGCTCGACGCGGGCATTGCCTATCTCACCGAGGACCGCAAGGAACTCGGGCTGTTCCTCGACATGTCGATTTCGGACAACATCAACATGGGCGTGCTGGCCAGGGATGCCCGGGCAGGCGGCTTTCGCGACTTCGCGGCGGCCGAAAGGCGGGCGGCGAAAACCATCGCCGAGCTGTCGATCCGCACCCGCTCGGCGCAAGCCAATGCCGGCTCGCTGTCGGGCGGCAACCAGCAGAAGGTGCTGCTCGCCCGCCTGCTCGAGACCGAGCCGAAGGTCGTCATCCTCGACGAGCCGACACGCGGCGTCGATGTCGGGGCGAAATCGGAAATCTACCGGCTGATCGACAGCCTCGCCAGCAAGGGCATAGCCATCCTGATGATCTCCAGCGAACTGCCGGAGGTGATTGGCGTCGCCGACCGTGTTCTGGTGATGCGCGACGGGGCCATATCAGGCGAGGTGACGGCGTCCGAAGGCGAGCCGCTTCGCCAGGAAGCAATCATGGAACTTGCCACGGGAGCGGCCAAGGGATGACCGACAGAACGACGACGTCCACGGATCAGGCGGCGGTCAGAAGCCGGCGGCTGCGTACCGCCTTGGCGGCACTTGGCATGCTGCCGGTACTGGTGCTGCTCGCGGCCGGGTTCCAATTCATCAATCCGCGGTTTCTGACCGGCACCAACCTGCTCATCGTCACGCAGCAATCGTCGATCAACATCGTGCTCGCCGCCGGCATGACCTTCGTCATCCTGACCGGGGGCATCGACCTGTCGGTCGGTTCCATCCTTGCCGCCTCGGCCATGGTGGCGGTGCTGGTCTCGCTGGTGCCGGACTGGGGCCTGCTCGGCGTACCGGCGGCCATTCTGGTCGGTCTCGGCTTCGGGCTCATCAACGGGCTGCTCGTCGCCTATATCCGCTTGCCGCCCTTCATCGTCACCCTCGGCTCGTTGACGGCGGTGCGCGGCGTCGCCCGCCTGCTCGGCGAAGACACGACGGTGTTCAACTCGGACCTGCCGTTCGACTTCATCGGCAATGGCTCGCTGTTGGGCGTCCCCTGGCTGGTCATCATCGCGCTGTCGGTCGTGGTGCTGTCCTGGCTGGTGCTGAAGCGCACCGTGCTCGGCACCTGGATCTATGCCGTCGGCGGCAATGCCGAAGCAGCACGGCTGACCGGCATCAAGGTGCCGCTGGTGCTGCTTTTCGTCTATGGCGTTTCCGGCCTTCTGGCTGGCCTTGGCGGTGCCATGTCGGCGGCCAGGCTCTATGCCGCCAACGGGCTGCAGCTCGGGCAGTCTTACGAACTCGACGCCATCGCCGCCGTCATTCTCGGCGGCACCAGCTTCGTCGGCGGCGTCGGCTCGATCTGGGGCACGCTGATCGGCGGCCTGATCATCGCGGTGCTGTCGAACGGCCTCATCCTGGCCGGCGTTTCGGATATCTGGCAGTACATCATCAAGGGATTGGTCATCATCGTGGCGGTCGCCCTCGACCGCTACAGGCTCCAGGCAGGAGCAAGAACATGAATGACCTTGTCGCCGGCATCAACGACCGGCTTGTGTAAAGCACCGTGAGAGGCGCGGGGCATCAGGAGGAAGTAAGCGTAATGAAGACCATTGCAAAACTGCTCTGCGGCGCCGCGTTCGCGGCCGTCGCCATCGCGCCGGCATCGGCCAAGGACCTGAACAAGGTCGGCATCTCGGTCGGCTTGCTCGGCAACCCGTTCTTCGTCGCCACCATCAAGGGCATCGAGGACGCGGCCAAGAAGATCAATCCCAACGTCGAAGTGACCTCGGTGTCGGCCGACTACGACCTCAACAAGCAGGTTTCGCAGGTCGATTCCTTCATCGCCGCCGGCGTCGACGTGATCATGCTCAACGCGGTCGACGCCAAGGCGATCGCGCCCGCGGTGAAGAAGGCACAGGCTGCCGGCATCGTCGTTGCCGCCTTCGACGTCTCGGCGCCGGGCGCCGACGTCACCGTGATGACCAACAACGTCAAGGCCGGCGAGGAGGCCTGCCAGTACCTTGTCGACCAAACTGGTGGCAAGGGGGACTACGTGATCCTCAATGGACCGGCGTCGTCGTCGATCCTGGAGCGGGTGAAGGGCTGCAAGAACGTGCTCGCGCAGCATCCCGACATAAAGATCCTGTCCGACGACCAGAACGCCGAAGGCTCGCGTGACGGCGGCTTGAAGGTATTCCAGTCGCTGCTGACGCGCTTCGACAAGATCGACGCGGTGTTCGCCATCAACGATCCGACGGCGATCGGCGCCCAGCTTGCCGCCAAGCAGCTCAACCGCTCGGAGTTCGTCTTCACCGCCGTCGACGGCGCTCCCGACATCGAGAAGGAACTCGCATCCGGCAAATCGATGATCAAGGCCTCGGCATCGCAGGACCCTTACGTGATGGCTGGCCAGTCGCTGACGATGGCTGCTGACCTGCTTGCCGGAAAGAAGCCGGCGGAGCCGGTCGTGCTGCTCGATCCCAAGCTGATCACGGCCGAGAACCTGAAGGACTACAAGGGCTGGACCGCCGCCCGCTGATTCGTTCGACACGGGCGCGGCCGGTTAACCCGGCCGCGCCTGTCCTCATCGTGCTAAACCGGAGACGATCATGTCGCGCATCGGAATCCATTCTTTCGTCTGGTCGGCAAGCTCCGCGCAGGGCGAGCTCGAACGCACGCTGGCCAACACCAAGGAAGCCGGTTTCGAGCTGATCGAATTTTCCTATCTCGACCCAGCCAACGTGGACATAAGCGGGCTCGCCAGGCGCATCGCCGATCTCGGCCTCGGCGTGGCGATCAGTATCGGATTGCCGGCGGACGGCGACATATCGAGCGCCGACAAGGCGGTCGCCGCGCGCGGCGTCGAGATCCTCAACGACACCGTCGCGCTGACGCGCGACCTCGGCGGCAGCAAGGTCGCCGGCATTCTCTCGACCAGCCATGGGTTGCAGACCGAGCCGCCGACGCGCGCTCAATGGAACCGCAGCGCTGCCACGCTGGCGAAGGTCGCCGAAACGGCCAAGGCGGCCGGCGTCACGCTCAATCTCGAGATCGTCAACCGCTTCGAAAGCAATCTGCTCAACACCGCCGCGCAAGGCCTGGCCTTCATCGAGGATACGGGCTCGGACAACATCTTCCTGCATCTCGACACGTTCCACATGAACATCGAGGAAGCCGATGTCGGGCTGGCCATCCGCCATGCCGCAAGCAAGATCGGCTATGTCCATATCGGCGAAAGCCATCGCGGCTTCCTCGGCACCGGCAATATCGACTTCGCGGCGATCTTCGACGCGCTGACCGCGATCGGCTATGCCGACGATATCAGCTTCGAATCCTTTTCTTCGGAGATCGTCGACGAGAACCTGTCGAAGAAGACCGCCATCTGGCGCAATCTGTGGACGGACAACATGGCGCTCGCCAAGCACGCGCGCGCCTTCATCGGTCTCGGACTGGAGACGGCAAGACGCAAGGCGGAACTCGTCTCGGCGCGCCACAGGCCCTGAAGCTACCAAATCGACGGGGCAGCTATTCATGATAGGAATTTTTTCTTGACAGGGTGAGTGCAGCTATGGTAGATATTTATCCATGGTGCAGATTTGCGCCAATGACCCGCCGCACAGGCGGGTTTTTCGTCTGATGCTTCTCAACCAACGTGCCGGCGAACGCTCTGGAGGAACCCCTTAACCCGGATCCGTTGCCCTGGTTGCGTGTGGCGCAGCATTGCCCACGCCACGCGGATCGACTATGCGACGTTGCGATAGCGAAGCAAAACGGAGCCGCGGCGATGACGAACAAGACGATCCTCAAATTCGGCGCCGTCGAGAACGCGGACACCGGCGATCTCGCTGGCTGGGTCGTGGTCGAGGGCAA
The DNA here is from genome assembly GCF_040320945.1 of Mesorhizobium sp. M0587. Lineage (NCBI taxonomy): Bacteria > Pseudomonadati > Pseudomonadota > Alphaproteobacteria > Hyphomicrobiales > Phyllobacteriaceae > Mesorhizobium > Mesorhizobium sp. M0587. Next base: position 21,935 of record NZ_JAMYQP010000040.1, on the reverse strand, counting down.
GCCGACCATGAAGACCGCCGTGCAGCACACGACCGAGGACGGCAAGGTGATGTCGGGCACATGGCAGGCGACGCCGGGCACCTATCATGCGACCTATACCGACTATGAGTTCGTGCACATGATCGCCGGCCGCATCGTCATTACGCCTGACGGCGGCGCGCCGGTCGAAGTCGGCCCTGGCGACGCGTTCGTGGTCGAAGCCGACTTCAAGGGAACCTGGAAGATCCTCGAGCCGGTGACGAAGCATTTTGTGGTCAGCGTGGGCTGAGCTGGTTTGAACTGAAGCACCGCACGCCTTCCTGGCCGTAGTGGATGCCGAGATCCGGACGGGCAGGCGGACATTCGGTGGCTGGCGCGGTGTGTCGCCGCTGAAGCCGGATGGATGTCAGTCGGCGGTGACCGACGTCGTGCTTGCGGCTTTCGGCTGGTCGCCGGCGGCAAAGACCGCGCTCGCCTCGCTGACGATGGAAACGTGATCCCGTGCGGCCTTGCCGGCAGCATTGCCATCGCCGCGCATGATCGCCGTAACGATCGCGTCGTGCTCCTGCCAGGACTTCGCCAGACGGCCCGGCAGCATGAACTGGGCGCGGCGGAACGGTGCCAGGCGGCTGCGCGTCATCACGGTCATCTCGCAGATGTGACCGTTGTGGGCGCCGCGATAGAGCCGGCTGTGGAACTCGGTGTTGAAATACTCGTAATCCTCCTCGGCGCGTAGCCGCACCAGCCGTGCCGAAGCCTGATGCTCGATCTCGAGCGCGCGGCGCTCAGCGCTGGTCATGCGCTCGGCCGAGAAGCGCGCGCAGATCGCTTCCAGTTCGGCCATGCTCTCGAACATCGAGGCGAGATGCTCCTGGGTGACGACGGCGACGATGGCGCCACGGTTGGGCCGTCTTTCGACAAGGCCCATGGCGCTGAGTTGGCCGAGCGCCTCCCGAACCGGGGTGCGTGAGACGTCGAAACGGGCGGCGAGCGAAGTCTCGTCGAGCTTTTCGCCGGGGCGCAGAAAGCCGGTGACGATGCGGTCGCCGATCGCCCTCACCATCTGATCCACGGTCGTGCCCGACCTGATCAAGCTGCGCTTCCCCGACAAATCTCCTCCGTATGGTCTTTTCGCGGAATCGGCCGGCCCGCCAGCCTCTTCGACTCGATATACCTCTGTATGCCTCCGTTTTAATCTGCCTGTCAAACTGGCTACTTTCAAGGCAAAAAGTGCATGCAATTGCTTGCCGCGTGAGCAGGTGTTTTTAAGACGATCATTGATTTCATTCGATAATCTAACCTTCTGAACTGGCACGGCGATTGCATACACTTCCTTGACGGCATGTTAACCGACCCGGAAAGGGTCCTGAAGGGGAGCATTCATTATGACCGCGAGATTCACGCTTAACCGCCGCGAGCTGCTCAAGACCTCCGCCGCCGGAGCCGCACTTGGGCTCGCCTCGGCATCCTTTCCCATCGGCCGCGCCTTCGCTGCCTCCGCCGCTGTCGGCTTCATCTATGTCGGCCCGAAGGACGACTACGGCTACAACCAGGCGCATGCCGAAGGGGCGGCGGCGCTGAAGGGCATCGAAGGGCTCTCCATCGTCGAGGAGGAGAACGTCCCCGAGACCGTCGACGTCCAGAAGACCATGGAATCGATGATCAACCTCGACGGCGCCTCGCTGATCTTCCCGACCTCCTTCGGCTATTTCGACCCGCACATGCTGGCCATGTGCGCGAAATTCCCCGACGTGCAGTTCCGCCATTGCGGCGGCATGTGGAACAAGGACAAGCACCCGATGAATGCCGGCTCCTATTTCGGCTATATCGGCATGGGCCAGTACCTGAACGGCGTCGTCGCCGGCCACACAAGCAAAACCAAGAAGCTCGGCTTCGTCGCCGCCAAGCCGATTCCGCAAGTGCTGCTCAACATCAACTCGTTCCTGCTCGGCGCCCGCTCGGTCGATCCCACTATCACCTGCCAGGTGATCTTCACCGGCGAGTGGTCGCTGGCGGTCAAGGAGGCGGAGGCCACCAACGCGCTAGTCGACCAGGGCATCGATGTCGTCACCTGTCATGTCGACAGCCCCAAGGTCGTGGTCGAGACGGCCGCCGGCCGCGGCGCCTTCGTCTGCGGCTACCATGCCAACCAGAGCCCGCTGGCGCCCGAGAAATACCTGACCGGCGCCGAATGGAACTGGGCCAAGGTCTACAAGATGTTCGTAGACGACCTCATCGCCGGTAAGCCGCTGCCCAATTTCACACGCGGCGGGCTGGCCGACGGCTTCGTCAAGATGAGCCCACTCGGCCCCGCCGTCTCCGAGCCGGCCCGAAAGCAGTTCGACGCCACTTTGGCCGAAATGACGAAGGGCGGCTTCTCCGTCATCAAGGGCCCGCTGAAGAACAACAAGGGCGGGGTCGTTGCCACCGAAAGCCAGGCCTTCGCCGAGACGGCAATCGAACTCGAAAGCATGGACTATCTCGTCGAGGGCGTCGTCGGCTCGACCGCCTGAACCGGACGGAGGCGGCAACATGACTGACACCGTGGCAAGTGCCGGCGCGCCGGCGATGTTCGGCGCCAAGGGTTATCCGGCGGCACTGGAGCGGATCGCCCGGCGGGCCGAGGCTTTCGTCATTCCGCTCGCGGCGCTGGTCGTCGGCATGGCCATGTTCAGCCTGTTCATCCTGGCTGTCGGCAAGTCGCCGGTCCAGCTCTATGAAACGATGTGGCGCGGCGGCTTCGGCTCGTGGTTCTCGGTACAGAACTCGCTGTCGCGCGCCGCACCGCTGTTGCTGGCGGCGCTCTGCGTGGCGCTGCCGGCCCGGCTCGGCCTCGTCGTCATCGGCGGCGAGGGCGCCATCGTGCTCGGCGGCGTCGCCGCAGCCGCAGCCGGCATGGCGCTCGACGGCGCCCCCTCCTTCATCGTCATTCTCGTCATGGGCGTGGCGGGCATGGCCGCCGGCGGCATCTGGATAGGTGCCGTCGGCGCGCTCCGCCACTACCGTGCCGTCAACGAGACCATCTCCAGCCTGCTGATGGCCTATATCGCGATCGCCTTGATGAACCAGCTGGTCGAAGGACCGTTGCGCGACCCGGCCTCGCTCAACAAGCCCTCGACCCAACCGCTGGCCGACATCTACCGCATCGGAAACATGCCGGGCATGGAGGTCCATTGGGGGCTTGCCGTCGGCGTCGTCGCCTGCGTGCTGTCCTGGGTGCTGATCGAAAAGACGCGCTGGGGATTCGCCGCCCGCATCGCCGGCGGCAATGTCCGGGCGGCCCAGGTGCAGGGGCTCGCCGTGGGCTCGCTGGTCGTCGGCTTCACCGGCCTGGCCGGCGCCTTTGCCGGTCTTGCGGGCATGCTGGAGGTCGCGGCGGTGCAGGGCAGCGCCAACGCCTCGCTAGCGGCCGGTTACGGCTATACCGGCATTCTCGTCGCCTTCCTTGCCCGCCACAATCCGCTGGCCATCATTCCGGTCGCCTTCCTGCTCGGCGGCATCGATGCCTCCGGCGGGCTGATCCAGCGCCGCATGGACCTGCCCGACGCCACGGTCCTGGTGCTGCAAGGCATGCTGTTCATCGTCATCCTGTTCAGCGAGACCTTCTACGGCCGCTTCAGGGCCTTCAATCCCGATCTTTGGCGGAGGAGCAACTGATGGACGCCAGCGGGATCGGCCTCTGGGGCGTGCCGCTCGCCATCCTCGGCGGCGCCATCCGCGTCTCCACGCCCTTCATCTTCGTCTCGCTCGGCGAAGCCATCACCGAACGGTCCGGCCGCATCAATCTCGGGCTGGAAGGCACGCTGGTGTTCGGCGCCATGACCGCCTATGCCGTGGCGGTGATGACCGGCTCGCCCTGGCTGGGCCTGCTCGCCGCCGCCGGTGCCGGCTTGTGCTTCGGCTTGTTTCACGGCTGGATCTGCAAATTCCCGCGGGTCAACGATATCGCCATCGGTATAGCGCTGATGCTGTTCGGATCCGGCCTCGCCTTCTTCTTCGGCAAGCCGTTCATCAAGCCGAAGGCGCCCAACCTGCCGGCCATTCCTCTCGGCGGCTGGTCTGATATCCCGCAGGTGCAGGCGGCGCTCGACGTCAACGTGTTGTTCCTCATCGGCGCAGTGCTCTCGGTCGTGCTGTGGTGGGCCTTCCGCAACACGCGCGCCGGCCTCATCGTGCGCGTGGTTGGCGACAGCTCGGACGCGGCACGCGCCATGGGCCTCAACCCCGATACGGTGCGCCTGCTCGCCACCGGCGTCGGCGGCGCGCTGGCCGGCATCGGCGGCGCCTATCTGTCGCTCTATTATCCCGGCAGCTGGACCGAACGCATCTCGTCTGGCCAGGGGCTGATGGCGGTGGCACTGGTCATTTTCGCGCGCTGGAATCCGCTCGGCTGCTTTGCGGCCGCACTTCTGTTCGGTGGGGCAGGCGCGCTCGGCCCCGCGCTGCAATCGGTCGGCGTCACGCAAGGCTACTACCTCTTCTATGCCGCGCCTTACATCCTCACCCTCGTCATCATGATCGCCACCTCGTCGCCGAGCCGCTCGCTGGCCGGTGCGCCGGGCGAACTGTCGATCACCAAATGAGACCGGAGTTTTTGCCATGAACGCCAGGGCCGGTATCACCCAGCGCTACATCGACGCCGATCCCTATCCCTGGCCCTATAATGGCGATCTGAGGCCCGACAACACGGCGTTGATCATCATCGACATGCAGACCGATTTCTGCGGGCCGGGCGGCTATGTCGACCATATGGGCTACGACCTGTCGCTGGTGCGGGCGCCGATCGAGCCGATCAAGTCGGTGCTGTCGGCAATGCGGGCCAAGGGCTACACCATCATACACACGCGCGAAGGGCATCGCCCCGATCTCGCCGACCTGCCGGCCAACAAGCGCTGGCGCTCGCGTCGCATCAATGCCGGTATCGGCGACCCTGGCCCGTGCGGGCGCATCCTGGTGCGCGGCGAGCCCGGCTGGGACATCATCCCCGACCTTTACCCGACCGAGGGCGAGCCGATCATCGACAAGCCGGGCAAGGGCTCGTTCTGCGCCACCGACCTGGAGCTGATCCTCAATCAGCGCGGCATCCGCAACGTCGTGCTCACCGGCATCACCACCGATGTGTGCGTTCACACCACCATGCGGGAGGCCAACGACCGCGGCTATGAGTGCATGATGCTGGAGGATTGCTGCGGGGCGACGGACCATGGCAACCATCTGGCGGCGATCAAGATGATCAAGATGCAGGGCGGCGTCTTCGGCACGGTGTCGAACGCGGCCGCGCTCGTCGCCCAGCTGCCGTGAGGACGCCGCAATGAGCGCAACGATCCACAAGAAGGCGGTTGGCGTCGAAACCATCGGCATGACCATGCGCTTCGGTGGCTTCGCGGCACTGGATGGCGTGTCGGTGAAGGTGTCGGCGGGATCATTCCATGCGCTGCTCGGCGAAAACGGCGCCGGCAAGTCGACGCTGGTCAAATGCATGATGGGGTTTTATCACCCGACCTCCGGCGACATTCTGGTCGACGGCCGCGAGGTCGGGATCGCCAGCCCCAGGGACGCCTCCGCGCTCGGCCTCGGCATGGTCTACCAGCATTTTACGCTGGTACCTTCGCTGACCGGTGCCGAGAACCTGGTCATCTCGCGCGAAAAGGTGCCCGGCGTCATCGACTGGCGCAAGGAACGCAGCGAACTTGCCGTGTTCATGGACCGCATGCCGTTCAAGCTGCCGCTCGACGTCAAGGTGGCCGAACTCGCCGCCGGCGAGAAGCAGAAGCTGGAGATCGTCAAGCAGCTCTATCTCGGCCGCAGCTTCCTGGTGCTGGACGAGCCGACCTCGGTGCTGACGCCCGGCGAGGCCCAAGAGGTGCTGGGCCTCGTCCGCGACATGACCAAGGCCGGCGATCTCACCGTGCTGATGATCTCGCACAAATTCCACGAGGTCACGGCGTTCGCCGACGAGGTCAGCGTGCTGCGCAAGGGCAAGCTTACCGGCACCGGCCGCGTCGCCGATCTCAACCACCGGGCGATGGCGGCGATGATGATCGGAGACCAGCCGATCGCCGCGCTCGACAGTCGCGCCGAACCCAGGCCGGATGCGGAGATCGTGCTCAAGGTCAAATCGCTGAAAGCGCCTGACAGAACCGGCCTGAAATCGATCAGCATCGAGGATCTCTGCGTGCGCTCCGGCGAGATCGTCGGCATTGCCGGCATTTCCGGCAACGGCCAGAAGGAATTCCTCGAAGTTCTGGCCGGACAGCGTGCGCGCGACGCGGGCGAGGTCATGGTTCGCGGCTCCGGCTATACGGCGACGCGTGCCGAAGCGCGGGCGCTCAATGTCCGCCTGATCCCGGAAGAACCGCTGAAAAACGCCTGCGCACCGAAAATGACCGTGGCCGAAAACATCTCCTTCCGCACCTTTGACATCGACGGCAACGGCAGGCCGGTGAACTGGATCAGCGCCGGTGCGATCCGGGCATTCAGCGCCCGGCTGGTCGAGCAGTTCAAGGTCAAGACTGCCTCGCTGTCCTCGCCGATCGCGTCGCTGTCGGGCGGCAACGTCCAGCGCGCCGTGCTCGCCCGCGAACTCACCGGCGAGGTCGATCTTCTGATCGTCTCCAACCCGTGCTTCGGCCTCGACTTCTCGGCCGTGGCCGAAATCCGCGCCCGCATCATGAAGGCGCGCAATGCGGGGGCCGCCGTGCTGTTGATGTCGGAGGATCTCGACGAATTGCTCGAACTCTCCGACCGCATCCTGGTGATGTCCGACGGCGCGCTGGTCTACGAGACGCCGATCGCGCAGGCGAGCGTCCAGACCATCGGCGCGCACATGGCGGGCCATCATTGATGGCCGAAATCGCAGCGCAGCCGTTTCCGTTCGCCTTCAGGCCCCAGACCGTGGCGCTGGTCGTCATCGACATGCAGCGCGATTTCGCCGAGCCCGGCGGCTTCGGCGCCAGCCTGGGCAACGACGTCGGCCGGGTGACCGCGATCGTGCCGACGGTGAAGAGACTGATCGAGGGCTTTCGCGCCGCCGGCCTGCCGGTGATACACACCATGGAATGCCATAAGCCCGACCTTTCGGACTTGCCGCCGGCCAAACGCAATCGCGGCAATCCGTCTATCCGCATCGGCGATGCCGGCCCGATGGGCCGCGTGCTGATCGCCGGCGAGCCGGGCACGGCGATCCTTGACGAGCTTGCGCCGCTGCCCGGCGAGATCGTCATCGAGAAGCCCGGCAAGGGTGCCTTTTATGCCACCTCCTTCGGCGAGGATCTCAAGAGGATCGGCGCCGAGCAGCTGGTCTTTGCCGGCGTGACCACCGAGGTCTGCGTGCAGACGACGATGCGCGAGGCCAATGATCGCGGCTATGAGTGCCTGTTGGCCGAAGACGCGACGGAAAGCTATTTTCCGGAGTTCAAAGCGGCCGCACTTGCCATGATCAGGGCGCAAGGCGCCATCGTCGGCTGGACGGCGACGACCGACCAGGTGCTCGAGGGAATTGCCAATGCCTAATCTTGGTTTTCCCGGGCTGCTCGACGGCGGCTGGCGCGATCTGGCGTTCGAGCACTTTCGCGAGGGCATCACGGTGCACTGGCTGCTCAAGGGCGGGCCGGCCGAACCGTCGGTGGCGATCCTCGACTACCGGCCCGGCGCCGGCGTGCCGCGCCACCGCCATGTCGGACTGGAAACCATCGTCGTGCTCGAAGGCACGCAGAGCGACGAGAACGGGCATTATCCGGCCGGCAGCGTGATCCTGAACCCGGTCGGGACCGAGCATTCGGTGTGGACGAAGGACGGCTGCGTCGTACTGATCCAATGGGATCTGCCGGTGATCATTCTGGGGGAGGCCAAATGAGTGATATCCGCTTCGATATCGGCAGCCTGCACGCGGCCTACGCGGCCGGCGTCGATGTCGCCGCCATGATCGATGCCGTTCATGCCCGCATCGAGGCGGCTGACGATCCAGGCATCTTCATTCATCTCGCCGGCAAGGCGCAGATGCTGGCGCAGGCGCAAGAGCTCGGGCCGTTCGACCCGGTGGCCAAGCCGCTATGGGGCGTGCCCTTCGCGGTCAAGGACAATATCGATGTTGCCGGCATGCCGACGACTGCCGCCTGCGCCGAATATGCCTATGTGCCGGAGACGGACGCCACCGTCGTGGCACGGCTGAAGGCGGCCGGCGCGCTGGTGGTGGGCAAGACCAATCTCGACCAGTTCGCCACCGGCCTTGTCGGCGTGCGCACGCCATATCCGATCCCGAGGAACGCTGTCGACGCCAGCCTGGTACCGGGCGGCTCCTCGTCGGGATCCGCCGTTGCGACGGCGCGCGGCATCGTCTCCTTCGCGCTCGGCACCGATACGGCCGGCTCCGGCCGTATTCCCGCCGGCCTCAACAACATCGTCGGGCTGAAGCCGACGGTCGGCGCGCTGTCGGCCGCCGGCGTGGTGCCAGCCTGCCGCACGCTCGACTGCGTCTCGGTGTTCGCGCTGACCGTCGACGACGCCTATCACGTATTCTCGGTCGCTGCGGCGCGCGATGCCACCGATCCGTATTCGCGCGACATGGCCGTCCAGCCGCTCGCCAAGCGCCCGCCAGTGCTGAGCGTCGGCGTGTCGGCGAAGTCGGATCTCCAGTTCTTCGGCGACGCCTCGATGCAGGCGGGCTTCGAAGCGGCCCTTGCCACATTGGAGGCGCTCGGCTGCCGGCTGGTCGAAATCCCATTCGGCGATTTCTACGCGACCGCCAATCTGCTTTACGAAGGCGCCTGGGTGGCCGAACGCTACGCGGCGATCCGCGACTTCATGGACGCCAACGAAGCGGCCATGCATCCGGTGACGCGCAAGATCATCGGCGGCGCGCGCAGCCTGTCGGCGGCCGACGCCTTCAAGGGCTTGTATGCGCTTCAGGCCTACAAGGCCAAGCTCGCCCCTGTTATCGCTTCGGTCGACCTGTTCTGCGTGCCGACCGCGCCGACGCATTATGCCCTCGACGCGGTGCTCGCCGATCCGATCGCCACCAACAGCCGGCTTGGCACCTACACCAATTTCGTCAACCTGCTCGACATGTGCGGCATCGCCGTGCCGACAGGCGAGCGCGACGATGGGCTGCCCATGAGCGTGACCTTGCTCGCCGAGGCGGGCATGGATGGCCTCACCGCTGCACTCGCACGCGACATCCATGCAAGGAGCGGCCTGCCACTCGGCGCAACCGGGTGGCAGCAACTGGACATTGCGCCCGCGGTTTCGCCCGCCGATGACGCAATGGTCGATCTCGTGGTCGTCGGTGCGCATCTGTCAGGCATGCCGCTCAACGGTCAACTCCGCCAGCTCGGCGCGCAATTCTCGCGGGCGGCAAGGACCGCCGCCGCCTACAGGCTCTATGCCCTGGCCGGCCAGTCGGTGCCCAAGCCGGGGCTGATCCGCGTCACCGAGGGGGGCGCCGCCGTCGAGGTCGAGATCTGGCGGCTGTCGGCCGACGCCTTCGGCCGCTTCGTCGCGGCCATCCCGTCGCCGCTCGGCATCGGCACCATCGAACTCGAGGACGGGAGTTCGGCCAAGGGTTTTCTGGTCGAATCCGTTGGCCTGAGCGGTGCGTCCGATATCTCGTCCTTCGGCGGCTGGCGCCGTTTCGTCGATCGCGGCAAACGCATGGTTGGGACTACAGGCATGGTTGGAAACACAGCCATCCCCGCCTAGGCATCGCAGCCCCGCTACGCAGCGGATTTTTGGCCTGTTCCCGAGCCCTAACGATGCTCGCCGGAAATTGGAGGAATGGCGTCGAGACTACAACGAGGTTCGACCTCACGGTGCCATCGGTTACAAACCACCCATAACGCTCATGAATGCCTCCGGCGCATCCGGTCCGCCGAGAGTGCTACCCCGGGAAATCCCCCAACCGGTGGTCCAAAATCGGGTCCCACGTAAAAACCGCCGGGGCTCTAATCGCCGCTGGATGAAAGTTCGGTGGCAGGTCAACGCCAAATGTGAGCTCACAAGCCGTCGTTTTCCCGACTGTTCGTCGACGGCATTTTGAACTGTTTAATTGATCCCACGTCTCGGCTTTGCGGAGCAGGTGCCGTGTCGCTTTGTTGCGACCGTGGCGCGTATGCGACACTGAGCAGAAAATTAAGGTGCCCTCAATAATATCGGGCAGTAATGCTCAACTCTGGGATGTTTCTCAAGTATAGGGTTGAGTCGCGGCGGGAATGGGTGAGCATATTAGTCACCCGTAATACTTAGACGGGGGCGGCATGTCAGAATTGCTCGATCGCGAGACGATCCATCGGCTCTCTCGATCTGGCGGAGGCGCTAGTCAATCCGGCTTTGGCGTGCATGGAAACCTTGCAAGCGCAGCCTTCGATTGGCGCATGTTGCGCGGCGGTCGCATGACCAAGTGGAAGGGCGAGGCGGCGAGCTACGCGGCAAATGTGGCGCATCTCGTCTCGTCTGTTGCACGCACATGGGGCGCCCGGCTTCTGCCAGCGGCGCTGCTGATGGGACTTGGCGCAGGTGCGGCCGCTGGTGCCGACAGATACTGGGACCCCAACGGCACGGCGCCCAACCGCGGCGGTACGGGCATATGGGATACGAGCTCGTCTTTCTGGAGTCCCAACGGGGATGGCGTCAGCGGCCCCTACAGCATCTGGAGCAACGCCGCGATCGACAATGCGATTTTCGGCGGTCCCAACGGCACCACCGCCACGGTGACGCTGAACACGCCGATCATCGCGAACAGCCTAACGTTCGACGTCAACACCACCTATACGCTGACCGGCAGCACGCTGACGCTCGCCGGCGCGACACCGACGATCACCACCAACGGCACCGCCACGATCAATTCGATTCTTGCCGGCAATGCGGGGCTAACCAAGGCGGGCGCCGGCGTCCTGACCCTCACCGGCGTCAACACCTTCAGCGGCGGCGTCAACATCGCCGGAGGCACCCTGAACGTCAGCGGCGACTCGTCGCTTGGCGCCGCGGGCAATGGCATCGCCTTGTCGGCAGGCACGACTCTGCGAAGCACCGGCGCGCTAGCCGCTGGCCGCGTTGTTACGCTGGTCTCCGGCTCCTCCGCAATTGGCGGCGGCGTCGGCTCGGCCCACATCACTGGGTCCGGCGGTTTTTCCCTGGTCGCAGCGACGACGCTGAGCGACGACACCAATGATTTCACCGGGCCGGTAGGTACCGATAGCTCGACACTGTCCTTCACCTCGATCGGCAATCTGGGCGAGGCGAGTGCCCTGGGAGCGGCGACCACGGCGGCCAACGGCGCAGTCTCCGTCCGCAACGCCTCCGCCATCTATGTTGGTAGCGGCGACACCTCAAACCGCGGCTGGAACATGGCGCCCAGCACCGGCTCCTCCGCTCTGAGAAATCAGGGAACCGGCACGCTAACGGTAACCGGAGACATAATCGCGGGGGGAGGTTTTTCAGCGTCTGTCATTTTGGATGCGCAGACTGCGGACCTGGCGCTGCTGGGCGTCATCAGCAGCAACCTTGCAGCTCGGCCGTTTGCATTCACCGGCGGCGGGACAAACCGCAGTATTGCATTGAATAACGCCAACACCTTTGGTGGTGCCGTCACGATCCAGTCCGTTACCGTAAGGGCAAACGCACTGGCCGACCAGGGCACCGCCAGTTCGCTAGGGACGGGTGCCGGAGTCGGGACCATCTCGCTCAACAGCGGTACGTTATCCTATATCGGTGCCGGGAGCAGCACCAATCGCGGCCTGTCGATCAATGGCGGCAGCAGCGTCCTCAACGACGGCAGCGGTTCCCTGGCGCTCAGCGGCGCGGTCGCGTTCAATCCCGCGGCTCCTGCCGACACCTTCACCCTTGGCGGCAGCTTCGCGGGCAACAACAGCCTGTCGGGCGTAATTTCGGGTGCCGGCAACCTCGTCATGAACGGCGGCGCAGGGAATATCTGGCTGCTCAGCGGCGCCAACACCTATAACGGGACGACCACCGTTACATCGGGCACCTTGCAGGCTGGCAGCAGCCAAGCTTTCGGCACGCCGAATGCAGTAACCGTCAATGGCGGTGTCCTGGACCTCAACAATAACGATATCATGGTCACGTCGCTCGCCGGAACCGGCGGCAGCGTGGCATTGACCGGCACTGGCGAGCTGACAGTCAACGGCGCTGCCAGCACGAGCTATGCCGGCAGCATCAGCGGCACCGGCGGCCTCGTCAAGCGCGGCACGAGCACGCTGACGCTGACCGGCCAAAGTACTTACACTGGCGACACGACGATCAATGGCGGTTCGCTGGCGCTGAATTTCGCCGCCGCAGGGGCGCCGGCCAGCGACATCATCTCGAGCGCGTCCGGCCTCAACATGGCCGGCGGCACGCTCACCCTCGCCGGGGCGGCGGGTCTGGCGAACAGCCAGACCTTCAGTGGGCTGAACGTCACCGCAGGCAACAACCGGATCGTGGCCACGTCCGGCGCCGGCGGCAGCATGACGCTGAACCTCGGCGCGCTGACGCGCACGGGCGGTCTGATGGACTTCACGCTGCCCACCAGCGGTGCGATCACCACGAGCAATGCGGACGGGGCTCTCGGATGGGCCACGGTCAACGGTACGGACTACGCGCAGGTGCAGGCGGGCAACATCACCGCCTTCACCGCCTACGCGAACAAGGATGACGCCAGCACCTGGCTAACCGGCGATGTCGTCAGCGATGCTGGAGGAGCGGCCAATACCGCTTTTTTCAACACCGTCACCGGTAGCGTCCAGCTCGGTGGCCTCAAATATACCGCGGCGGCCAACTCCACGGTCACCGTCGGCGGCGGCAACACGCTCGGCGTGGACGGCACAATCATCGTCGCCTCCAGCGTCGGCAATGCCAGCCAGACGATCACCGGCGGCGCGCTCACCGGCAGCGCCGGCGGCGGCGCTGTCGGCGTCCTGCACAACGGCACGGGCACCGGCACGTTTACGATCGCATCGACGATCGTCGACAATGGCGGCGCCACCGGCTTCATCAAGGGCGGCACCGGCCGCGTCTCCCTGACCGGCGCCAACAGCTATACCGGTGGAACGACGCTCAGCGGTGGCACGCTCGTCGTCAGCAGCGTCGCCAATGGCGGCGTGGCGAGCAGCATCGGCGCTTCGTCGGCGGCCTCATCGAACCTGGTGATCGAGAGCGGCACGTTGGAGTATACGGGCAGCACCGCGACGACTGATCGCGGCTTCACGCTCGTGAACGGCGGTTCGTCGCGGACGATCCAGGTCGACAATGGCGGCGCCAATCTGACTTTCGGCGGCGTAGTGGTCGGCCCGGACGACGCCAGCCTGACCAAGACCGGCTCTGGCACGCTGACGCTCGCGAATGCCGCCAACACCTACACCGGTATCACGACGGTATCGGCCGGCACCCTGTCGGTCAACGCGCTTGCGAATGGTGGCGTGGCGAGCGGCATCGGCGCCTCGACAGCGGATTCCGCGAACCTTGTGCTTCAGAGCGGAGGTGGTTTGCAATATACCGGCGGAACGGTGAGCAGCGACCGCGGTTTCACGCTGGGGACTGGCAATGGCCGGATCGGCGTGAGCGATCCTGCGGCCACGCTGACGCTCAGCGGCACGGCGATCGGTTCTGGCGGGCTGATCAAGGAAGGCGGCGGCACGCTGCTGCTGTCCGGCACCAATCTCTACACAGGCGGTACGACGATCACCGCCGGCACACTGCGTGCGGGTTCGGTTCAGGCCTTCGGTAGCCAAACCGCACTGATGACCGTCAATGCCGGCGCGACGCTGGATCTCGCCGGATTCGCCAACAGGGTCGGTGCACTTGCCGGCGGCGGCTCCGTCGTCCTGGGTTCGGCCACTCTGACATCGGGCGGCGCTAGTGGCACTTTCACCGGCACGATCAGCGGCAGCGGCGGCTTCTTCCAGACGGCCGGCGGCATCCAGACGATCGTCGGCTGCAACAACAGCTATACCGGCGCCACTTCAGTAAGTGGTGGCACGTTGAGCGTGGACTGTCTCGCCAATGGCGGGCTTGCCAGCGGCATCGGCGCGTCGAGCAGCGCTTCCGCCAATCTGGTCCTGAATAACGGCAACCTGATCTACACCGGCGGCAGCACCACCACCAATCGCGGGTTCACGCTGGGCGGGACTGGAACCCTCACGGTCAACAATCCCGCCACCACGCTTCAATTCGGCGGCGCGGTCGTAGGTGCAGGGCTGTTGCAGAAGGCGGGCACTGGTACCTTGGTCCTGTCCGGCGCCAACACCTACACTGGCGGCACGTCCGTCACCGCGGGTATCTTGCGCGCCGGCTCGACCAGCGCCTTCGGTTCTGGAGGGGTCGCGCTCTCAAACACCGCTGGTGTCACACTCGATCTTGCCGGCTTCAACAACACCGTCGGCTATCTAAACGGGGGCGGTGCGCTCGGCGGCAACGTCACGCTCGGCACTGCGACGCTGACGCTGAACTGGCCTTCCGGGGCAGCCAGTTACGCCGGCGCCATCAGCGGCAGCGGCGGCCTTGTCAAGAATGGCGCCTCCACCCAAATTCTCACGGGTTGCAGCAGCAGCTATACCGGCAGCACCACGATCAACGGCGGTGTGATCGAAGCTTCATGCCTGGCCAATGGCGGCAGCAACAGTGCGATCGGCGCTTCCAGCGCCAGCGCCAGCAATCTGATCCTCAATGGCGGAACCCTGCGCTACACCGGCGCTGCCGGTAGCACCGATCGCCTTTTCACGCTCGGTGCCTCGGCCACAAGCAGGCTGGAAGCGTCCGGCACGGGTGCGATCGCGTTTACCGGCACCGGGCCGATCGGGTTCTCGAGTCCCAACACCAGTCAGACGCTGACGCTCGGCGGCACCAATACCGGCAATAACAGCCTGGCCGCGCGGATCACCAACAATGGGACGGGCGTCAGCTCGCTCACCAAGGACGGTGTCGGCACCTGGATTCTCAACAACCCGAGCAGCAGCTATACCGGCGTCACCACGATCAATGGCGGCGTGCTCGGGGTGGACAAGCTCTCTAATGGCGGCATCGCGAGCAGTATCGGCGCGTCGTCGGCCGCCGCGTCCAATCTGATCATCGGCAACAGCTCGACGCTGCGCTACACCGGCGCGGGCGACACCACCAATCGTCTGTTCACGCTTTCGGCCGGCACCACCTTCATCGAATCCTCAGGTACGGGCGCGGTGGTCTTCACCGACACCGGACCAGTGACGCTTGCGGGCACCAACCAGGCGCGCACGATCGCGCTGGGCGGCACCAGCACCGGCAACAACACGCTTGCCGGATCGATCGGCGACGCCGGCACCGGCATCACCACGTTGGCCAAGAACGACAGCGGCACCTGGGTGCTGACCGGCAACAACACATTCACCGGCAACACCGTTATCAACAACGGCAATCTGATGATCGGCAATGGCGGCACGTCCGGCAATGCCGGCGCCGGCAACGTTATTGTCAACGCCTCGACCTCTACGCTGTCGATCAATCGCAGCGACACGTTCAACTTTACGGGGACGCTGAGCGGGCCTGGCAGCCTGGCTCAGATCGGCACCGGCACCACGGTGCTGACCTCGGCAGGCAACGCCATCGGCGCGACCAGCATCAGCGCTGGCACGTTGCAAGTGAACGGCGCCCTGACCACCGCGACGATCGCCATGACCGGCGCCGGCACGCTGACCGTGAATGGCACAGTGCAGGCACCCGGCGCCACGCCTTCAACGATCACTGGCGATGCCGGGGCGAGCACGATCAACGTCAATGCGGGCGGCACGTTGCTTGCCAATGGCGACCTCGGCGGCGGCAACGATGTCGTCAATGTCGGCGGCACGCTCAACACGGGTGGCGCCGCGCTGAACCTTGGCGCCGGAAACGATACGCTGGTGCTCAATGATACCGCCCTGTTTTCCGGCACCGGCGTCAATGCCGGCACCGGCGGCGAGAGCGGAGCCGGCGACACGCTGCAGGTGAATACAGTCGGCGGCCGCACCCTCGATGGCGCCAATGTCACCAGCTTCGAAGCCTGAACAAGCAGGGCGCGGGCGCACTGATCCTGACCGGCAATCACAGCTACAGCGCCGGCACAACGATCCAGGCCGGCACGTTGCAGGTCGGCAACGGCGCCACGACCGGCGCGCTCACGACGCCAAACGTGACCAACAACGGCACGCTCGCCTTCAACCTCGACAGCGCCTACACCTTCGCCGGCGCGATCTCGGGCAGCGGCGTGGTGAACAAGCTCGGCACCGGGGTGACGACGTTCACCGGCACCAACAGCTACAGCGGCGCGACCAACGTCAATGCCGGCACCCTGCTCGTAAACGGTAACCAGTCGGGCGCGACCGGGCCGACCTTGGTCGGCGTCGGCGCGACTGTGGGTGGCACCGGCATCATCGGCGGTAGCGTCACGGTAGCCGACGGCGGCGCCATCAATCCGGGTGGCGCCGGCAACGCCCCCGGAACCCTGGCGATCAACGGCAGTCTGGCGCTTAACAACAACTCGGCCCTCAACTACAATTTCGGCCAGGCGAATGTCGCCGGCGGTGCGTTCAACGACCTGATCAATGTCGGCGGCAATCTTACGCTGGATGGCCAGATG
This sequence comes from Mesorhizobium sp. M0587, assembly GCF_040320945.1. NCBI lineage: Bacteria > Pseudomonadati > Pseudomonadota > Alphaproteobacteria > Hyphomicrobiales > Phyllobacteriaceae > Mesorhizobium > Mesorhizobium sp. M0587. The sequence goes on along the minus strand of NZ_JAMYQP010000040.1, from coordinate 5,380 downwards.
AACATCACCACCAGCCCCGGTGGCACGTTCGGCCCGGGCCTCTATCGCGTCATGAACTACAATGGCACGCTCACCAACAATGGCCTGACCGTCAGCGATCCCAACTATTCCGTCCAGACCTCGATCGCCAACCAGGTCAATCTGGTCAATTCGGCTGGCCTGATGCTGAGCTACTGGGACGGTGACGCCGGGCCGCATTCCAACAACGTCGTCAATGGCGGCAACGGGACCTGGCGGGCGGCAGGCGACCAGAACTGGACCGACGACACCGGCGTCTTCGCCGCGCCGTTCGCCAATGCCAGCTTCGCCATCTTTGCTGGCACTGCGGGCACGGTGACCGTCGACAACACCAATGGCCAGGTGCAGGCCGCAGGCATGCAGTTCGCCACCGGCGGCTACCTGATCCAGGGGAACGATATCGCCCTGGTCGGTCCGGCATCCATCATCCGCGTCGGCGACGGAACGGCGCCCGGCGCAGCCTATGTCGCCACCATCAATTCGAACCTGACCGGCAGCACCCAACTGGTGAAGACCGATCTCGGTACGCTGGTGCTCGGTGGAACCAACAGCTACACCGGCGGCACCGCCATCAACAGCGGCACGCTGCAGGTGTCGAGCGACGGCAATCTGGGTGCTGCGGCCGGAGCGTTCAGCTTCGACGGCGGCACGCTGCGCAACACGTCTTCGTTCAGCTCGGCCCGCGGCGTTACGCTCAATGCCGGCGGCGGCACTTTCGAGACCAATGCCGATCTGACACTGTCGGGCCTGATCGGTGGCGCCGGTGCGCTCACCAAGACCGGCAACAGCGCGCTTATCCTGACGGCGGACGAAACCTACACCGGCGGGACGACGATCTCGGCCGGCACGCTGCAACTCGGCAGTGGCGGGACCTCGGGTTCGCTGATTGGCGACGTGCTCGACAACGCCGCGCTCGTCTTCAACCGCTCCGACAGCCTGACCTATGCCGGCGTGATCTCCGGCACCGGCGTGGTGAACCAGGTCGGCACCGGCACGACCATCTTCACCGGCGCAAACACCTATGCCGGTGGCACGACTGTCTCCGCGGGCACGCTGCAGCTTGGCAATGGCGGCACCTCGGGATCGCTGACCGGCGACGTGCTCGACAACGCCACGCTCGCCTTTGACCGCTCAGACGCCTATACTTTTGCCGGCCTTATCTCGGGCACCGGCGCGGTTGAACAGATCGGCAGCGGCGTCACGATCCTGACCGCCAACAACAGCTATGACGGCGACACCAACGTGCGCGAGGGCACGCTCATCGTCGACGGCGATCAGTCGGCGGCAACCGGTACAACCATGGTCGAGGCCGGCGGCGTGCTTGGCGGCATCGGCACGGTGGGCGGCAACGTCGCAGTGCTGGATGGCGGCGCGCTGAACCCGGGCGATATCGGCGCGACGCCGCAGACGCTGACGATCAACGGCGACCTGACACTCGGGGCAGCCGCAACGCTCAACTACAACTTCGGCCAGGCGAATGTCGTGGGCGGCGCGTTCAACGACCTCACGGTCGTACATGGCAATCTTGTTCTCGACGGGCAATTGAACGTCGCCGAGACGCCCGGCGGCAATTTCGGCCCGGGCATCTACCGCATCATCAGCTACGACGGGACGCTCACCCAACTCGGCCTTTCCGAAAGCTTGCCCAATTACGCGGTGCAGACCTCGATAGTCGGCCAGGTGAACCTGGTCGACATTAGCGCAATGACGCTGAACTTCTGGGATGGGGATGCCGGTCCCAAGAACAACAACCTCGTCGACGGCGGCAACGGCGTCTGGCGTGCCGCAGGCGACGACAACTGGACCGAGCAGGCCGGCGACATCAACGCACCGTTCTCCAATGCGAGTTTCGCCATCTTCGCCGGTGCTGCAGGCACGGTGACCGTCGACAACACCAATGGCCAGGTGCAGGCCGCAGGCATGCAGTTCGCCACCGGCGGCTACCTCGTCCAGGGGAACGACATCGCGCTGGTCGGCCCGGCATCCATCATCCGCGTCGGCGACGGAACGGCGCCCGGCGCAGCCTATGTCGCCACCATCAATTCGAACCTGACCGGCAGCACCCAACTGGTGAAGACCGATCTCGGTACGCTGGTGCTCGGTGGCACCAACAGCTACACCGGCGGCACCGCCATCAACAGCGGCACGCTGCAGGTGTCGAGCGACGGCAATCTGGGTGCTGCGGCCGGAGCGTTCAGCTTCGACGGCGGCACGCTGCGCAACACGGCGTCGTTCAGTTCGGCCCGCGGCGTTACGCTCAATGCCGGCGGCGGCACTTTCGAGACCAATGCCGATCTGACACTGTCGGGCCTGATCGGTGGCGCCGGTGCGCTCACCAAGACCGGCAACAGCGCCCTCATCCTCACCGGCGCCAATGCCTATAGCGGCAACACCACTGTTTCCGCCGGCAGCCTGATCGTCGACGGCAACCAGACGGCAGCGACCGGCCTTACCAGCATCGCCAGCAGCGCCACGCTGGGCGGCACTGGCACCATTGGCGGTAATGTCACGATTGCCGACGGCGCGACGCTGTCGCCGGGCGGCGCCGGCGGTGGGGTCGGCACGCTGAACATCCTTGGCGACCTGTCACTGAGCGGCGGCTCAACAATGTACTACAGCTTCGGCCAGGCCAACGTGGCGGGCGGGGCTCTCAATGACCTGACCACTGTCGGCGGCAACCTGGTGCTCGACGGCACGCTCAACGTGTCGGTTTCGCCCGGCGGTACATTTGGCCCCGGCGTATACCGGGTGTTCAGCTACAACGGTACGCTGACCGACAATGGGCTTTCGATCGGAACGATCCCGTCAACGGACTACTTCGTCCAGACGGCAATCGCCAACCAGGTGAACCTGGTCAATACGGAAGGGCTGACACTGAATTACTGGGACGGCGCTGCCGGTCCGAAGTTCAACGGCGTCATCGAAGGCGGCGACGGGGTCTGGCAGAATTCGACCGGCAACGACAATTGGGCGGACAGCACAGGCGCGGTCAACGCGCCCTTCACGGACGGCTCGTTCGCGATCTTCGCAGGCGCGGCCGGCACGGTGACGGTGGACAACGGCCTCGGCCAGGTCGCGGCTTCCGGCATGCAGTTCCTGACCGGCGGCTATCTCATCCAAGGCGGTCCCGTGGCACTCGCCGGCGGCCCGACATCGACTATCCGTGTCGGCGACGGCACCGCAGCCGGAGCGAGTATCACGGCCACCATCGCCTCGCAGTTGACCGGCAACACCCAACTGATCAAGATCGATCTCGGGACGCTCGTGCTCACGGCCAGCAACAGCTACACCGGCGGCACGGCGATCAATGGCGGTACGCTGCAGCTCTCTACCGACGCCAATCTCGGCGATGTGGCCGGCGATCTTGCTTTCAACGGCGGCACGCTGCGCACGACGGCGAGCTTCAACAGCGGCCGCGCGATGAACCTTCTCGGCCAGGGCACGGTGCTGACCGATGCTGGCACGACGCTGACCTGGGATGGGACGCTGACCGGCGCCGGTGCCCTGACCAAAAGCGGCACGGGAACCATGGCGGTCACCTCGGATAGCGCGGGCTTTGCCGGCACGACCTCGATCGACGCTGGTACACTCTCCGTCTCGGGCAGCCTGTGCGGCACCGTCAATGTGAACTCGGGCGGGCGCCTCGAGGGCACGGGCACCGTGTGCGACACGAACAACTTCGCCGGCGGCGTCATCGCGGTCGGCAATCCCGGCGTGCCTGGCACCCTGACGGTGGCCGGCAATTATGTAGGTAATGGCGGCGTGCTGGAAATCGAGAGCCAGCTGGTCGACGATGCTTCGCCGACCGACAGGCTCGTGGTCACCGGCAATACGTCGGGTACCACCGATCTGAAGGTCACCAATCTCGGCGGCGGCGGGGCGCAAACCGTCGAAGGCATCAAGGTGGTCGATATCGGCGGGGCCTCCAACGGCACCTTCAGCCTGGTCGGTGATTATGTCTTCCGGGGCGACCAGGCCATAGTGGGTGGCGCCTATGCGTACCGGCTCTACAAGAACGGTGTCAGCACGCCGGCCGACGGCGACTGGTATCTACGCTCGGCGCTGGTCAACCCGACCGGCCCACAGGGGCCGCTCTACCAGCCTGGCGTGCCGCTGTACGAGGCTTACGAAGGAGTGCTGCAGACCTTCAATGAACTGGGCACCTTGCAGCAGCGCATTGGCAATCGATCGTGGGGCGAAGGCGCGACGCCGCAAGGTGCGGACCTGCCAGGCCAAGGCCCGGTCGACGGCAAGGCAATCTGGGCACGCATCGAGGCTGCTCATGCCGAGATCAAGCCGGAGACGTCGACCTCCGGCACGAACTATGGCGTGACCACCTGGAAGCTGCAGGCTGGCGTGGACGGTCTATTGCACGAGAGCGAGACCGGTATCCTGATCGGGGGGATCACGGCTCACTACGGAACCGCTTCGTCAGACGTCTCCTCGATCTTCGGGGTGGGGTCGATCGCCGCCACCGGCTACGGCATCGGCGGCACGCTCACCTGGTTCGGCAACAGCGGCTTCTACGTCGACGCGCAGGCGCAGGCGACCTGGTATGACAGTGACATCCGGTCGGCCACGCTTGGCACGACGCTTGCGGACGGCAACGACGGTTTCGGCTACGGCGTGGGTGTCGAGACCGGACAGAAGATCGCCCTCAACGGCAACTGGTCTCTCACGCCGCAGGCCCAGCTCGCGTATTCGGCGGTCGATTTCGACGCCTTCACCGACCCATTTGGCGCCGTCGTGTCTCCTGGTGGCAGCGACAGCCTCGTCGGTCGCCTCGGTCTCTCCGCGGACTATGAGGACCAGTGGGCGGGTGACGAAGGGCAAGTGAGCCGCACGCATATCTACGGGCTCGCGAACCTCTACTACGACTTCCTCGACGGAAATGATGTCGATGTCTCGGGCGTGAAGCTGGTCAGCGAAAATCAGGCGCTGTGGGGCGGTGTCGGCCTCGGTGGCTCGCTGAGCTGGGTGGACGGCCGCTACTCCGTTTTCGGAGAGGGCAGCGTCCGGACAAGCCTCCAGGATTTCGGCGACAGCAATGCCATAGGCGCCAAGCTCGGGTTCAGCGTGAAATGGTAGCCGAGGTTAAACTAAATAGCCGTGCCGCTTGAGCACAGCCTCCGGCATGGCTATTCACAGGGTACCAAAAGACGGTTGCCGACGGTCCGGCATGCCGTCACCTGGCATCTCCTTCGGGGTTGCCGTTCGAAACAGAAAGGCACAGGTTTGCGCATCCCCAAACTAATCTATGTAGTCGACCGTGAACTATCCGCAAGCCGTTGATGTGGCATGTTGATTGAGGCAGAGAGCGGCTTTGGAATTGCAAGAGTAGCGGTTTATGGGGGCTGTTTTC